>CAMVQZ010000109.1 GCA_947169745.1 uncultured Clostridia bacterium | reverse complement strand
CACTGAGCAATTCGGCAGCGTGACGCTGCACCCGTGTTCGCGTTATCGCTCGTTTTCACTCGCTCTGTCGTGCGTACCTAAACTATAGTCGCGCGGCATCCGGCGTGTATTGCCTCAGATAATACTCCTACCCCTCGCCGCCGCAGCCCTTACGGGCTGCTATAACCGGCTGTTTCATTCTGACTTACGAAGTATTATTCCTATGATAGTAAGCGCCTGTTCTCTCAGAATTATTTACACCGCGCTCACACTGAGTAATTCGCGCAAATCCTTTTCTTACGCTCGCTCTGTTGTGCGAACATTTTTAATTCTGTGCCCCGTCCGACTGTGCTGTATGGAGGCAGAAACCAGCTTAGTGTCTGGTGTGGATCGGGTGGGATTGACCAGACTTACTTTGCTGGCAAAACCACAAATTGTATGACTCATTTTTTGACGATACACAATATATTGTTGCTGGCGAATTATATAAACCGACAAAACAACAATAAATCTTTCATAATGATTTAAAAGATTATGTAAAGTAAACGATAATATAAGAAAGACTATCCAAAAGGTTGACAAAAGCCGTAAACAGCTATATAGTTAATTTGAAAGAAAACATTATATAATGTAGGAATAAAATACCGGAATCATCCGGTCTGATCATGCGGCAAACATCATCAGGGAAAGGAGTTATTATGGAAAAGAAGAATTATGAAGCTTGGGAAGGCTTTGAAGGAAGAATATGGAAGGAAGAGGTCAATGTAAGGGATTTCATCCAGAAGAATTATCGTCCCTATGAGGGTGATGAATCATTCCTCGAAGCTCCTACAGAGGCAACAAATAAGCTCTGGAAAACTGTACAGGGTCTCCAGAAGGCTGAGAGGGCAAAGGGCGGCGTCCTGGATATGGAAACAAAGGTGGTTTCCGGACTTACCGCATATGGTGCCGGATATATAGATCCCCAGGATCCCGGTCTTGAAAAGATCGTTGGTCTGCAGACAGATATTCCCCTCAAGAGAGCATTTATGCCCTTTGGCGGAATCAAAATGGCAGAACAGGCCTGCGACACAAACGGATATACTCCTGATCCAGAGCTCCATAAAATATTCACTGAATATGTTACTACCCATAATCAGGGTGTATTTGACGCTTATACTCCTGAGATGAAGGCTGTCCGTCACAACAAGATCATTACAGGACTTCCGGATACCTACGGCCGCGGACGTATTGTTGGTGACTATCGCCGTGTTGCTCTTTACGGCATTGATTTTCTTATCGAAGAGAAGAAGAAGGACTTTGCTAACTGCGGTGACGGAACAATGACCGATGAAGTAATTCGTCTCAGAGAAGAGATAGCCAAGCAGATAAGAGCTCTTAAAGGAATGAAGGAGATGGCTGCGATCTACGGCTTTGATATCTCACAGCCGGCAAAGAATGCAAGAGAAGCTGTTCAGTGGGTATATTTCGGATATCTTGCAGCTATCAAGACACAGAACGGCGCTGCAATGTCTGTAGGAAGAGTATCCACATTCCTGGATATATATATCCAGAGAGATCTTGACAAGGGCATTCTCACAGAAAAGGAAGCACAGGAGCTTATCGACCATCTTGTAATGAAATTCAGGATCGTCAAGTTTGCACGAATTCCGTCATATAATCAGCTGTTCTCAGGCGATCCGGTCTGGGCTACCCTTGAGGTTGCCGGCATCGGTGTTGACGGACGTTCAATGGTAACAAAGAATGATTTCCGGTTCCTTCATACTCTTGAGAATATGGGTCCCTCACCAGAGCCGAACCTGACTGTTCTTTACTCCTCAGCGCTTCCGGAGAATTTCAAGAAATATTCTTCAAAGATTTCCATAGATACTAGCTCCGTGCAGTATGAGAATGATGACGTAATGAAGCCGGTCTGGGGAGATGATTATTCCATCTGCTGCTGTGTTTCTGCGACCCAGACAGGAAAAGAGATGCAGTTCTTTGGTGCGAGAGCCAATCTTGCAAAATGTCTGCTTTATGCAATAAACGGAGGCGTTGACGCCAAGACCCGTGAGCAGTGCGGTCCCATGATCCAGCCCATAACCTCAGAATATCTTGATTATGATGAGGTTGTTAAAAAGTATGAAATAATGATGGACTGGCTTGCAGGGGTATACGTTAATGCTCTGAATCTCATTCACTATATGCATGATAAATATTTCTATGAGGCTGCAGAAATGGCGCTTATTGACACAGATGTACGCCGTACCTTTGCTACAGGAATTGCCGGTTTCTCACACGTTGTAGACTCACTCAGTGCGATAAAATATGCAAAGGTCAGAACAGAGAGAGATGAGACCGGAATAGTTCTCCATTATGTAACAGAGGGAGATTTCCCCCGTTATGGAAATGACGATGACAGGGCTGACGACATAGCAGTGTGGCTTCTCAGGACATTCCTTGATAAGGTCAAGAAGCACCACACCTACAGGAACTCAGAGCCTACCACATCAATTCTCACTATTACCTCAAATGTGGTTTATGGAAAAGCTACAGGAGATATGCCTGATGGCAGAAAAGCAGGCGAGCCGCTTTCTCCCGGAGCAAACCCCAGCTATGGAGCAGAGAAGAACGGCCTTCTTGCATCTCTCAATTCTGTTGCAAAGCTTCCTTATCACATTGCACTTGACGGCATATCCAACACTCAGACAATTAATCCTGATGCTCTCGGACACAGTGATAATGAAAGAATAGAGAACCTTGTTCAGGTGCTGGATGGATACTTCGATCAGGGAGCGCATCATCTGAATGTAAATGTTTTTGGAACAGAAAAGCTCATTGACGCAATGGAGCATCCGGAGAAGGAAGAATATGCAAACTTTACTATTCGTGTTTCAGGCTATGCTGTTAAATTCATAGACCTTACCCGTGAGCAGCAGCTGGATGTAATCTCCAGAACCTGCCACGACAGAATATGATCTCCGGAGAAAGCAGCAGGGGATATGTACACAAGATAGAGACTTTCGGACTTGTAGATGGTCCCGGAGTCCGCTTTGTGGCATTTCTCAGCGGCTGCAGGATGCGCTGTAAATTCTGCCATAATCCGGATACCTGGATGAAAAAAGGGGAAGAGTGGACAGCGGAAAAGCTTCTTTCTCAGGCGAAGAAATACAAAGCCTACTGGAAAAAGGGCGGAGGAATAACAGTGAGCGGCGGTGAGCCTCTGCTTCAGGCGGATTTTGTCAGAGAGCTTTTCACTCTGGCAAAAAAGGAGAATATCCACACAGCCATTGATACTGCCGGCGAGCCCTTCAGGGACGATGAGGAGTATAAAAGATCACTAAGGCCTCTTATTGATGTGACTGATCTTTTTATACTTGATCTTAAAATGATGTCTCCGGAAGGTCATAAAGATCTGACCGGTGTTGATAATAGTAATATACTGTCCTTTGCCCGGTGGCTTTCCGATAGCGGTAAGAAGCTATGGATCCGTCATGTACTGGTTCCGGGCATCACAGACGGGGAAGATGATCTTATTCGTATGAGGGAGTTTATTTCCACTCTCAGAACGGTTGAAAAAGTAGAGATACTTCCTTATCATACCCTCGGGGTATTCAAATGGAAGGAACTGGGACTGGACTATCCCCTTGATGGTGTTCCCACTCCTACAAAGGAAGAAACAGAGCGGGCTGAGAGGCTTCTCGGACTGTAATCTTTTCTGAAAATAAATATATCCGGCTTCTGTATTGAGGCCGGTTTTTTTTGCAAAAAGGAATGAAATGGCGCATTATTCGATCCGGAATAACTAACATCAGAACAGAGAATCTAGTTTTATGTCAAGCCTTTTCCAAAAGGCTTGCAGGGTCCAGAGACAGAGTCTTTGCTCGCACTCCGCAGATTGCGAAATCCCCAGACTGCCGCAGGCATCAAATACCAAGACTTACCCCAACAAAAGAAGCAATCATTTTCAAAGCGCATCGAAAAAATGACAGACGGAAACGAAAAAAGAAAGCCAGTGAATCCAACGATTCATCGGCTTTTATCTGATTTACTGAATATTTCCTATTGCGACTGTCCTCTTTTTTGCAAAAAAAGAAAGCTGTCGCATAAGAAAAATCACTTATTGCGACAGCTTCATTATTAAGTTATTTCAGTGCTTCGATAGCAGCCTTTATCATTTCAATTTTCTCAGAGTATTTCTTTGTTTTCTCCCTGATGTCATTGATGACTTTTTCAGGAGCCTTCGACATAAAGCCCTGATTATTCAGCTTCTTTTCATTAAAAGCAAGATCCTTTTCTGCAGACTGGAGTTCCTTGTTTAGTCTTTTCAACTCTGCTTCCTTGTCAATAAGCTCATCCATCGGAATATAGATTTTAGCGTCAGCTGTAACAACAGTCACCGCACCATCAAGCTCAAAGCTGTCAGCGATCTCAACCTCGCTTGCGCTGGCAAGACGAATAAAGAAGGCTGATCCGTTATTGAAGGTATCCTGATCCTTTGCAGCGATAAAGACTTTAGCCTTTCTTGAAGGCGGAACATTCATTTCTGCTCTGCGGATACGAATTGCGCTGATCGCCTCCATTATCATATTCATGGAGCGTGCAGCGTCATCATACTCGCAGTTTTCATCGAATGTGGGGAAGGACTGTGTCATGATGGTGTCGCCCTCGTGAGGCATAGACTGCCATATTTCTTCAGTAATAAAAGGCATAAACGGATGGAGAAGCTTAAGAGTTTTATCCATTACCCAGACAAGCACCATTCTCGCATTGTCTGCTGTTTCGCCCTCGCTCTGCAGACGAGCCTTTGCAAGCTCGATATACCAGTCGCACAGGCAATCCCATGTAAAGTCATAAATATTCTGTACAGCAACACCCAACTCAAAGTTTTCCAGATTTTCAGTAACGACCTTAATTGTCCTATTGAGGGTTGATACAATCCATTTATCTTCTGTAGTAAGAGTCTCAGGCAGTCTGCATTCCACATCGTGACCATCAATATTCATATGTATGAACCGAGCGGCATTCCAGAGCTTATTTGCAAAGTTTCTGCTTGCTGTGATCTTTTCCTTTGAATAACGCATATCATTGCCTGGAGCATTGCCCGTAACAAGTGTAAGCCTGAGGGCGTCTGCGCCGAATTCCTCAATAACCTCCAGAGGATCTATTCCGTTTCCAAGGGATTTACTCATTTTTCTTCCCTGGGAATCACGAACCAGTCCGTGGATAAGAACTTTTTCAAAGGGAACCTGACCTGTATGCTCCAGTCCGCTGAACATCATCCTCATTACCCAGAAGGGGATGATGTCATAACCTGTGACAAGAACACTTGTAGGATAGAAATATTTCATTTCCTCTGTTTCATCCGGCCATCCAAGAGTTGAGAAGGGCCAGAGAGCGGAGCTGAACCAGGTGTCAAGGGTATCGGGATCCTGACGCATTTTCTTGCCGCATTTGGGACAGAATGCCTCATTATCCTTTGTTACGACAGTTTCTCCGCATTCATCACAGTAGAATGCCGGTATCTGATGACCCCACCAGAGCTGACGGGAAATACACCAATCACGGATATTTTCCAGCCAGTGGAAGTAAGTTTTCTCGAAGTGAGGGGGAACAAAATCCGTATCCCCGTTTTTAACAGCGTCTATAGCAGGACCTGCCAGGGGCTTCATTTTTACGAACCACTGCTTTGATACTCTTGGTTCAACTGTTGTTGAGCATCTGTAGCAGGTTCCTACATTATGAGAGTGATCCTCAACTCTTACAAGAGCGCCTTCTTCTTCCAGATCCCTGACAATAGCTTTTCTTGCCTCATATCTGTCCATACCGGCATATTTCGGATAATCCTCAGTGATCCTTGCATCATCCGTCATAACATTAATAACCGGCAGATCATGTCTGAGACCAACCTCAAAGTCGTTAGGGTCATGAGCAGGTGTGATCTTTACAACGCCTGTTCCGAAATCCATCTCAACGTATTCGTCAGCGATAATAGGTATCTCTCTGTGAACAAGAGGAAGGATGAGAGTTTTGCCCACCATATCCTTATATCTGTCATCCTTGGGATTCACAGCAACAGCGGTATCGCCAAGAAGTGTTTCGGGACGGGTCGTAGCCAGCTCGATATATCCGCTGCCGTCTGAAAGGGGATAGCGAAGGTGCCAGAAATGACCTGCCTGTTCCTCATATTCTACCTCGGCGTCTGAAATTGAAGTCAGGCATTTCGGACACCAGTTGATGATTCTTTCGCCGCGGTAAATAAGACCTTTATCATAAAGTCTCACAAATACGTTTTTAACAGCCTTGTTGCAGCCCTCATCCATCGTGAAGCGTTCTCTTTCCCAGTCTGCAGAGGAGCCCATTTTTCTCAGCTGTTTTACGATCCTTCCGCCGAATTCAGCTCTCCATGCCCAGGCTCTTTCCAGGAATTTTTCTCTGCCGATATCCTCTTTGGAGAGCCCCTCCTTGCGCATTGCTTCAACGATCTTTGCCTCAGTAGCGATAGAAGCATGGTCTGTTCCCGGAAGCCAGAGTGCGCTGTAGCCCTGCATTCTTTTAAATCTGATCAGGATATCCTGCAGCGTATTATCCAGAGCATGACCCATATGAAGCTGACCAGTGATATTTGGGGGAGGCATCATTATAGTGTAGGGCTTTTTGTTTTCATCAATCTCTGCATGAAAATAGCCGTTATCCTCCCAGAATTTATAGATCCTTTCCTCAAACTCACCCGGGCTGTAAGCCTTTGCAAGTTCCTTTGCCATAGATTATTCCTCCGTATCATATTACTTTTCTTGAAATTTCATATTACGCAAGTGTCCGTCATTATCTGCGGACAACAATACAAGATATATTATCCCACTATTTGAGTATTTTGTCAACATAACAGGGTGGATAGTGTAAAAATTTCTGGGCGCGTGGTTGGGTCAGTGTAAAATAATTCTGGGATAAAAAGGCGCTTGCTGTCAGAAGATTGAAAAGCCAGAAGTCAAAGTAAACCAGCCGCGAAAAGCAGCCCGTGAGGGGTGCGGCGGCGGAGGGTGAGAGTGTTGTCTGAGGTATTGAGCGCCGGATGCCGCGCCACGAGAGTATATGTACGCACGAGCGAGCGAGTGCAAACGAGCGATAACGCGAATTGCTCAGTGCGAGCACGCACCGTGGGTGTGTTAGTGTAAAATAATTC
>CAMVQZ010000108.1 GCA_947169745.1 uncultured Clostridia bacterium | reverse complement strand
ACGGGTGCAGCGTCACGCTGCAAAATAATTCTGGGAGAAAACAGGCGCTCAGTGACAGGGGAGTGAAATGGTAGAAGTCAGAATAAAACCAGCCGCAAGAAGCAGCCCGTAAGGGGTGCGGCGGCGAGGGGTGTGAGCATTGTCTGAGGCGGTGAGCGCCGGATGCCGCGCGACGAAAGTATATGTACGCACGACAGAGCGAATGGAATGAGCGATAACGCGAACACGGGTGCAGCGTCACGCTGCCGAATTGCTCAGTGCGAGCACGCACCGCTGTAATTTGGGACTTGTGGAGATTATAAAAATATGTTATAGTATATTGGTAAAAGTGTATATTGGAGGAAATATGCAGTTTTGCTTGTTATAATTGAAAAAGGGTGGTGCGACATAATGAATATTATCCTTGATGTTGCTGTTATACTGCTGATTTTCATACTGGTTTACAGCGGCTTCAAAAGAGGAGCTGTAAAGAGTGTTGTGGAGCTGGCAGGATGCCTGGTGTCTGCGCTTGCGGCGTCTGTGATATCCTCGTTTTTGTCAGTCAGGATATATACTGCTTTTTTTGAAGGACGAATAACAGAGAAGATATCCTCCTCAATAGATAAAGTGGATATGACAAATTTAACAGGGACGTCAATAGACTCTGTCGTGGAAGCCTTGCCCGATTATGTAAGAAATTCGCTGGAGATATCCGGAACAGATAAAACGGATATGATAAACGGCTTTCTGGAAAAGGAGACCCTGTCCGATGCCCAGGTGATAGAAGGCTTCATCCGGCCGGTAATGATAAAACTAATCTCTGTTGTGGTGACGATTGTTTTATTTGCTGTTTTTGCGGCAATAATAACATTAGTAACAAAATCCTTTACCGCAGCAGTTGATGTGGCGGGACTTAGCATTGTGAACAGACTGGGAGGAGCCTTTATCGGTTTTGCCCTTGGTCTCACGATAATAATGATGCTGGCATTCATAATCTATGCCCTTGGGGTGACGCTTCCCCCGGATCTGGCTATGTCTGTCAGAAACGGTATCGACAGAAGCTATCTGTTCAAGCTGATATACTATATCAATATTCCCGAAATTATAATAAATAAATTCACGACGGGCTGACCTTCTGTCCCCGGATATATGAAAGGAGTTGGCAAATTGAAGGAAAAAGTTTTTACAAAAAAGAATCTCACTGTCCCGAATCTGCTCTCCTGTATCCGACTCGCTGTGATAATCCCTCTTATAGTCTTTATCGCAAACGAACGGTACATCGCCTCCGGAGTAGTGCTCCTGATATCCGCAGTCAGCGATATGCTGGATGGATTTCTTGCCAGAGCCCTTGACCAGGTAACAGCTCTGGGAAAGGTACTGGATCCTATCGCAGATAAGCTTACACTTATCGCTGTGGTTTTCAGTCTGGGTCTGAATGACCCGGTTATACTCAGGTTTGTTGCAGTGCTTCTTACAAAGGAAGCGCTGATGCTCGCCGGTGGCTTTATTCTGATAAAAAAGAACATACGCCCCCCGGCAGCAAAGTGGTTCGGAAAAATGGCTACGGTGATTTTCTATATTTCAGTAACAGTGATAGTTGTTCTGAAGGCAATATGGGGAATCACAAATAATAATCTGACCGGGATACTGTTTACAGTGACAACCGGGGCAATGCTTTTTGCTCTGATAATGTATACGGCAATGTTTGCGGCTCTTCTGAGAGGAAAGGTCAGGGAAATAAATATCAAGGAAAAAATGAGCAAGAAATTCAAAAAGGATAATGAAAAAAACAAGACGGATGATATAGACACAAAGCCGTCTGATGTGGTATGATTAAGAAAGCACTGAAAGGCGTGATCTATTCAGTGGTTCCTTAAGGACAGTAAAAGGAAGAAAGGGGCAATTCAATATGATGTTATGCACCAGGTGTAATAAAAGACCGGCTGTAGTGTTTGTATCAAATACTGCAAGCTCTGAGGAGACAGTGGGATACTGTCTTGTATGCGCAAAGGAAATAGGCATCAAGCCTGTTACTGATATTATGGATAAAATGGGTATTTCTGAGGACGATCTGCAGAATATTCAGGATCAGATGTCTGATCTGGCAGAATCAGGTCTTTTCCCGGATACGGATTCTCTTGAGGATATCGGGGGCGAGGACGGAAGCGATGAGGAAGAGGATGAAAATTTCAGCAGAGGCGGAGCCCCGGCATTTCCCTCATTTTTCAAGAATCTTTTCAATTCCACATCCCCCAGCGATAAGCTTAATGAAAGCGATCCGAAAAACGGTGAAAAACAGAACGGGAAATCAAAGCAGGACAGATCCAAGCGTAAAAGAGGCAGAAAGCATATCGAGGCTTACTGCACAGACCTGACCCAGAGAGCAAGAGACGGCAAGCTGGACAGGATAATCGGAAGAGAAAAGGAAATAGACAGAGTAATTCAGATACTCTCCAGAAGAACAAAGAATAATCCCTGTCTTATCGGTGAGCCCGGCGTTGGTAAAACAGCTATTGCCGAGGGTCTTGCCCTTAAAATCGCCGAGGGAAAGGTTCCTCACAGACTTATGGATAAGGAAATCCAGCTTCTTGACCTCACAGCTCTTGTGGCAGGAACACAATTCAGGGGTCAGTTCGAGAGCAGGATCAAGGGACTTATCAATGAAGTCAGGCAGGCAGGAAATGTTATCCTCTTTATAGATGAGGTTCACAGCCTTGTGGGAACAGGTGAGTCGGAAGGCTCAATGAACGCCGCAAATATTATGAAGCCTGCCCTTTCCAGGGGAGAGATACAGGTTATCGGCGCTACAACCTTCAATGAGTACCGTAAATATATCGAAAAGGATGCAGCCCTTGAAAGGCGTTTCCAGCCGGTAACAGTTGCAGAGCCTTCTGTAGCAGATACCATTGAGGTGCTTATCGGTGTCAAGAGTTATTATGAGGACTACCACAGGGTCAAGATGAGCGATGAGATCGTCAGAAAGACAGTTGTGCTCTCCGAAAGGTACATAACTGATCGTTTCCTTCCGGATAAGGCTATCGACCTTCTTGATGAGGCCTGCACCTATGCTTCCCTGAGAAATAAGGATCTGGAAAAGTATGATACAGCAATGGATGAGATAACTACCCTCAAGGAGGAAGAGGATGAGCTCCGTGCTGAGGAAGAAATAGACTATGAAAAGCTGGCAACTGTCCAGTATGAGATAGCAAGACTTGAAAAGGATATCTCGGAAATCGACAAGGACAAGCTTTTTGCCGCAGTCAGCGAAGAGGATGTGGCAAGGGTTATCGAGCTCTGGACAGGTATCCCGGCATCCAAGGTTCAGGAAAATGAACTGAATAAGCTGGCTGACCTGGAGGATAAGCTCCGTTCAAAGGTTATTGGTCAGGATGAAGCAGTAAAGGCTCTTGCAAGCGCTGTCAAACGCAGCAGGGTACAGATAAGCCCCAGGAGACGTCCGGCTTCATTCATATTCGTAGGCCCCACAGGCGTGGGTAAGACAGAGCTGGTCAAGGTGCTTTCTACCGAGCTTTTCAATACTCCTGAGACACTTATCAGACTTGATATGAGTGAATTTATGGAGAAGCACTCCGTGAGCAAGATCATTGGTTCACCTCCCGGATATGTGGGCTATGACGAGGCAGGACAGGTGACTGAGAAGGTTCGCCGCCGTCCCTATTCCGTCCTTCTCTTTGACGAGATAGAAAAAGCTCACCCGGATGTGCTCAATATCCTTCTCCAGATACTTGACGAGGGTGTTCTCACAGACGCTCAGGGAAGGAAGGTCAATTTCAGTAATACTGTTATCGTTATGACCTCAAATGCAGGAAGCGACCGCAGAGAAAATGCTCTGGGCTTTGCCAAGACCGAGGCAGAAGCAAATGAGGAAAAGGTAAGGAAGGCTCTCTCTGAGTTCCTCAGACCGGAATTCCTCAGCAGACTTGATGAGATAATCATATTCAGACCTCTCACCGAGGAGGATTTTGTGGAGATAAGCGGTCTTATGCTGAATGAATATGTGGAAACTCTGGCTGAAAAGGGTATCAAATTCAAATATGACCTGAAGGCAAGGAAATATCTTGCAAGCAAATCCTTCGGCGGTCACAGCGGCGCAAGAGACCTGAGGAATCTTATCCGCAAGGAAGTGGAGGACAAGATAGCCGCAGCTATCGTGGAGAGCAGAGACGGAATTATCACTGCAATACACGTTTCTGCAGTAAAGTCAGGTATAAAGCTGGATATTCTCTGATAAAAAACAATAATCACAACAGCAGAGGCGCCCCGCAAGTGACCTCTGCTTGTTCATAACTGCAATGCAGGGATCCTTATGATATTAAAAGAGTCGGAGGCGGGTTCCGTGAGAAGAAGTATTTTTGACAAGGGATGGCTGATAGATATCGGTCTGGTTCTTATCGGGGTTCTGGTATTGGTGACAGGCTTTTTTATCGCAAAGGATTATGTCACAGCAAAGGTGAAATTCAAAACAGAGGCAACCCTGATAGATATGGATATAACTACAAAGAAAAAGCTCAAGGATAAGGACGACGCTAACTACACCACAAACAAATACAAGACTTATTATGAATTCAGGCTTACCTGGCAGTTTGTAAACCCCAACAGCGAATTGAAGCATAAGCTTATCCAGACAGACACCAATGATTTCAAAACAGCCCACAGTCTGGGAGATAAAAAGACGATCTATGTCTATTACAATGACGATGAAAATGATTTCGATACCTTTGAGCCCTTTCATCTTATAATATTTATTGTAGTGGGTATGGCATTGCCGATTTTTGCTTTGATTGATATAATAGGAAAAGTAAAACGGCGAAAACGGAGAAACAGCATCGATCCTGTGCACATACAAAACAATATGAATTTTCCCTCCTGAGAATAAGGAGAGAGCCCCCGGCAGAGCGGCGATATCGTGTGTTCTGCCGGGATTTTTTATAATGGAAAATTCTGGTTGTCGCTGTGCTCCATTTATGGTAAGAATCTGCGTGTCTGGTTTGTTTTTTCTGAGCCGGCAGTCTGTGCGGTGCGTGCCTTCGGCACGGAGCCAAAGAGGTAAACCAGGGTTCCCCCCTTTGGAAATCCCTCCTCCTTTTCTTTGAGCCGAAAGTGCTGACGGCTGACGAAGGAGCGTATGAACCTCTGCTTCGGTAAATAGACACGGAAGTTCATATAGAGCCACGGATTTTTATACAGACCGACAGATTACATATATGTTCCACCCGGCACATACCCAGCCGTCCTCGCCGTACAAACTACCCGACAAACACAGCAGGGGGTTTAAGGAGGGGGATTTTCAAAGGGGGCAAACTCAAAGGGGGGGCGCAGCCCTCCTTTGTGGGTCCCCCTTTGATCCCGTGCCGAAGGCACGCACCGCACAGAACCAGCGGTTCATCAGGACAAACCAGAAACGAACAGACTACCCCGACAACATTCAACATTACCTGCCGCCGCGCCACGAAGGTATAGGTACGCACGACCGAGCGAATGGAATGAGCGACTACGCGAATTGCTCAGTGCGAGCACGCACAAATACTAACTTTTTTACGAAAAGGTTTAAATGCTGTGAATAATATGATATAATGAATGTATGTAGTTTCGGACAAGTCTGTCCGGATAATGACTGCGGAGGAAATAAATAATGGTAGAAAAAAAGACGTCTGATATTGTCAGACTGGTTTTCAGGATATTATTATTCTGTTTAGCAATATTCAGTATTGCCGTGGGTCTTGTTCTTTCGTATAACGTGACACATCTGCCGGATCATAACCAGAAGACAGAGCAGCTTGTCAACTGGACTGTAACAGATAAGTCAGGAAAAAGCTTCAAGACCAATGGGATATATTTCGATAACAGATTTCTGTCGGAGGATTTTACGATCACCACAAAACTCCCGGAAAAAATAGAGACCGGATCCGTGCTTTATTTTCAGAACAGAAGTAGTTTCCGGGTATATATCGGCGGAGAGCTGAGGAAAACCTTTGATAAGTATAAGAATACCTCTATGCCCGGCGGAGCTATGAAGGAGTTTTATGCGGATGTTTACCTGAGTAAGGAGGATTCCGGCGCCGAGCTGAAAATTATAAGAGAACAGACTGACTGGAGCCCGGCACTGGTAAGTGAGACCTTCGTGACCTCGCCGGAGGGCTTTTACCAGTTTATGGTGGGGAAATACGGTGTTTCCTTTACTATGACCCTGTGCCTTTTTGTGGCTTCGCTTCTATCAATGCTGATAGCTGTTTTTTTACAGATACGGAATAAGCAGAAGCTGGATGTGGTCTATGCAGCGTTAGGCGTACTGGATGTTTCCTGCTGGCTTTTAGCGGTATCTCCCTTTACTCCCTTTATTACGGGGGTATATTATGTAGACGGTCTGATGGGCTTCTTCTTCTGTATGATGATGCCCTTTGCCCTCATTATATATGTAAACTCCATACAGAAGAGAAGATACAATAAGCTTTATTCCGTCTTGATGATATTGTCCCTTCTGAATTTTATATTCTGGACAGTAATGCATTTTACAGGCGTGTCCCCTTTCCAACATTCCCTTATATTTATAGATTCCCTTCTTGGAATAGTTGTATTGGGCGCCTTTTCCACCTTTTTCCTGGATATCAGGAAGGGTCGGATAATGGAATATATCCACACAGCAGCCGGCTTCCTTGTTTTTATGGTTATGGGGATCTTCGAGATATTTGCTCTTTTTGTTTTCCAGAACGATTTCAGTCAGATCTCAATGATATGCGGACTTGCCTGTCTGCTGGTATTTGTTATAACCCAGCAGGTGGAGGATATCAGGAGAGAGAGAAAACGGCTCGAAAGCGAGGTCAGGGACAGAACTCTGGAAAAGGAGCAGATGCTCATCCATATCGTAAAGACCCTTGCAGGCACTATAGATGCAAAGGATACATATACAAAGGGTCATTCCAGCCGTGTGGCTGATTATTCAAAAGAGATCGCAAAGCGCTCTGGCTACAGCGAGTCTCGTCAGAATGATATCTATATGATGGCTCTTCTTCATGATATAGGAAAAATCGGCATACCGGACGCTGTTATAAACAAGCCCGGAAAGCTTACCGATGAGGAATACGAAGTGATAAAGAAGCATCCTGTTATGGGAGCGAGGATACTGGAGAATATCTCCGAAAAGGCAGAGCTTGCGACAGGAGCAAGATCCCACCATGAAAAATACAACGGTAAGGGTTATCCCGATGGCC
>CAMVQZ010000107.1 GCA_947169745.1 uncultured Clostridia bacterium | reverse complement strand
CAACCCTTGCAGCAGTTCAGGAAGGACATTTCATCAGAGCCGGAAAAAAATAATAAAACATAGAGAAGCCGTGTCTCCCGAATACCGGAACGGGAAACACGGCTGATTTTTTATTGCCCAAAAAGAGACGGAACACGATCAGATGATCCGCAGAAACATCTTTATCCGTCTGTTTCGTTTTTTCAGCAGCCGGTGGGGCTGAGGCTATGATCTGTTGATTTTTGCAATAGAAGCCAAGGTCTGAATTTTCATCGGACATATATCCATACATGATAATGACTTTGAACAGCTCTTGCCGAAATGTTCGTTGTATACCTTTTTTATGTATCTGCTTTTAGCTTTGTTCCTTGCTGTAACAAGATAGCAGTCATTTGCAAATACTGCGCCAAAAAAGCTTTTACCGTTAACATAGTTAGGGCAGACTTCAAGGCAGAGACCGCATTTCAGGCATTTTGCCGCTGAATACTGATGCTCCTTATCCCTGTCTCCTGACGGCTGATATTCACCGATGAAAATATCTGTTTTCATCAGGTTTTCCTGAATAACCGATCTGTCAACAACGAGATCATGTATGACAGGGAATTTTCTGAGGGGACGTATTGACAGCACCTCGCCCTTGAAGTCTCTGAGAAATGTCTCGCAGGCGAGAGAGGGGACTTCGTTAATGACCATTGCACATCCCCCGCACATTCCCTGCAGACAGGAGCATTCCCAGCCTATCCTTGTTGTTTTATTTCCGTTTATATCCGAGATATCGTCATTATAATTAAGATAATCAAGCAGACCTGCAACGGTATTATCTCGGGGACCGTCATAGGAGAATACCTCCCAGTACGGTTCCGAGAAAGGTGTTTGCTGACGCAGTATCCTAACCTTCATATTCATTCTCCTTGTCAAGTCTTACGTTGAAACCACCGTCATCATATGAAATGATTGTCGGATAGCAAAGCTCATCCCGGGATTCGGGATAATCACTCCTGTAATGTGCTCCGCGGCTTTCCCTTCTGCTCTCGGCACAGGTTACTATTGCCTTTGACAAGGTCAGTATTCCTGTCAGACTGTAATTGAAATAGGTCATTACGCCGGGATCGTAATTGATCTTTTCTGCAACTGAAAGGTAAAAGTCTATGTCCCTCAAAGCGTCATCAAGAGTATTTTTGTCACGCACTATACCCAGCTTTGAACACATTGTTCCGGCAAGCATATCACGGATATACATTACAGGAAAGCTGCTCTTTGTATTCATTTTGCTTTTCAGAGCAGAATTTTCTTTTTCTGCTGTTTTTGAGAAGTCCTCTTTTTTGTCAGAGCTTTCTCTTCCGCAGATAGTTTCAGCAGCGACCCAACCGCTGTAAATAGCCGATAAAAGGGAATTGCCTCCGAGCCTGTTTCCACCATGATACATTGACGCACATTCTCCTACAGCGAAAAGATCGCGGATATTTGTTTCGTGATTCATACAAACAGCAATACCGCCCATAAAGAAATGAACAGAGGGGGAGACAGGTATTGCTTCCTTTGAAATATCTATGCCCCGGTATTTCCGGCAGATATCCCGCACCTCCGGAAGTCTGCGGTCGATTGTTCTTTTATCAAGAAATGAAATATCAAGGAATATATCCCTTCCGGTTGCATATATCTCCCTTGATATCACATCACGGGTCATAAGGTTACCGCGACTGCCGTATTTATCCTCCATAAAATATATGGGTTTTCCGCCTTCCCTGTAGAAAAGCCGGCCGCCCTCACCTCTTACAGCTTCCGAAATAAGTATCCTTTTCTGCGGAGTTTCTATTGTAGTAGGATGGTACTGGATAAATTCGAGATTTTTGAGTTCAACTCCCTGCATAAACAGCTTTCCGGCGGCATAGCCGTCACATTGGGTAGAACCGGTGGTTTTTCCGAAAACGGCATTCTGTCCGCCAGTGGCAACAACTACCGCGTCGGCATAAACTGCTTCGATACCACCCGTGCTTTCATCAAACAGCAACGCACCATAGCATTTGCCGTCACGAATGAGCGCACTGTGAAAGCAGCTCCACAGACGGCGTTTTATCAGTCCTGCCGATTCATATCTTCTTGCCTCCATCACAAGAGCAGATACAATCTGTTTGCCTGTAGAAGAACCGCAAAAGAAAGTTCTCTTGTGGGATTGTCCCCCGAAGGCTCTTCTTGAAGGACGGCCGGCATTATCTACCGAAAAAACTGTTCCTATCCTCTCCAGGTAACTGATGATCTCACCGCCGCGCCTGCAGAGACCGGCAACAGCCTCTTTCCCTCCGAGGCAGCCGCCGCCCTTGATAGTATCTTCGGTATGACATTCAACACTGTCGCCGCTGTCACCTTCGGGGATAACAGCATTTATACCTCCTGCGGCCAGAACTGATTGGGAACGCTCAGAGGGGAAAGGGGAAATCAAAAGGGCAGCCACCCCGTTTTCTGCACATTTCACAGCACAGGAAAGCCCGGAGATACCGCATCCTATTATAAGAATCTTTTTCATATTTCACCCCATTGTCAGAAATGCCAGAACATTGTTATCTGGCCTTTGATTATCGAAAAAGAAGCTGCAGCAAAAATAACAGCGCACAATAGATAAACGCTTATGTCTGTTTTTTTCCGTGTTTTATCGGAGCACAGGATTCCAAGTGTTATCAGAGCCTTGCTGAATGATACGGCAGAGTGTGATAATATTACGGCATAGAAAAGCGTTTCGGAGAGTAAAAGCAGGGTAAAACACACATATTGTCCGTCTGACGATGTACTTTGTAGCAGGGCAAATGTGTTCAGATGAAGTATAAGCAACGGAAATATCAGAGCGGCAGTTATCCTTTGAATTATCGTTGATATATTCTTTTTTGGATATAAAAGTGCTGTGCCGTCTGTCAGAAGAAATACCGAACACATTCCCATCACGGCATGAAAGCATGTAAGAGTAATAAACGGAATGGCAAATATCTTTGTAAGATCAGGATTATTGTAGAATGCAAGATAGGCAAAAGTGGTATAACCAATATGCAAAAGCATAGCTATAAAAGACATCAGAGATAATATAGCACTGCATTTTTTCAGCTTCATATTTATCAGCTCCGTACACATAACAATTTCTGTGGTTTTATTATATCATACATAAAGAAAACAGTCTATAAATTTATTGAGAATGTGAGGGGTTTATTTATAATTCCTGTTTTAAAAATCAAGCGGCTGAAATATACATAGAAAGCAGATTTTTTCTGTTATCTGTTTTCTGAATCGGGATCTTATTATAACCTTATCACCGAAGCAGAGAAGGACTATTATCTGATGCTGGTAGGACTTGAGGATGTTGTGAATGGTGGTTGAATCGTAACCGCCCCAAAATACCGCATTATATAACAAAGAAAAAAGATGATTGAAACAGACCTCTCGAATAACGTTTAGTTTTAATATGGCAGCACCGGTTCAATAGAACGAAATAGCTTGATAAGGTATTCCTCGCGCTCAGACCGTTCATTTTAACCTGCTGACGACTGATGAATACAGCATCGCACTTGCTGGTGCAACCCTCGGAGAATCCGGAAACAACCACACTTTCTTGAATTATACAGTATTGATGTGGTAAAATCATACTGAGAAATTTCAAAAAATCAAAAAAAGGGGTTGTTTTTTTGTTACTTAAAAAAAGAAAAAGTGTGCTGCTGCTTTTCTTCTGAGCTGCTTAATGATGCTTTCGGCAGCATCGTGCGGCGTAGAAAAAAACGAAGAAAAAAAGACTTCTGAGCAGGAATCAACAGTAACCATTACTTCGGATCAGAAATCAAAAGAAACGAAAGCCGATAAAAACGGCGAGGTGTATATTCTCTATACGAGCGATGTACATTGCGGCATAGATCAGGGCTTTGGTTATGCAGGCTTGAAGCAGATGCGTGATTCACTTGAAGCAAAGGGCTATGAGACGATACTCGTTGACGATGGAGATTCGCTGCAGGGTGAGTTTGTGGGTACGATGGATAAGGGCAAAACGATCATTTCTCTGATGAACGATCTGAAATATGATGTTGCCATACAGGGAAACCATGAATTTGACTACGGTATGGAGAACTATCTGGAACTTGCGAAAAAGGCAGACTTTCCGTATATAAGCTGTAATTTTACATACAAAGGCAAAACGGTTTTTGATCCGTATATCATTAAGGAGGCGGCAGGTATCAAGATAGCTTTTGTAGGGGTTGATACGCCGACTACTGCCGCCGCCCCAAATGGCAGAACGGATTTTAAGTGATAGCAAAACAGCTATATTTCGGTATAATATAAAGCGAATGGGCAATGTCATCCGTGAATGTTGACGGAGGACATAGCCCATATTTTTTGACCTCTTCGCTGTTCTTGTTATATCTCCATGGGAGTCTGTCATCCGTGCGGCTGATCTTTACGATCTGTATGACCGCTTATACCATATTTCATACCGCTTGTGCCAAAACTACTGATTTATTTTCGAGTTTGCTGTATAATAGAAACATACTTAATTGCGGTTCCGAGGAAGCTATTATACAAAATGAACAAATTGTGTACGGTGGTAATGTGAATGGATACAGTGAGCAACTCTATTCAGTGTGAATGTCACTTGTTTGCCTGTCGGGTATGCAGAACAAAGGCTGGATTTCCCCATCAAAAATGGTGCAGTGCAGGAACGGTCAACGAAATCTGTGAGGGCTGCAATTACTGGGATAAGGGGAAAAAGCGATGCATACACCCACGAAACCGAAAAGGCGGTGATGTTCCATGAAGAAAATAACAATACACTTTGAAGAAACGTCATCTCCTGACGGCATCGAGGTCATTCTCCGTGCCAATCAAAGGGATGAGGAGATCGAAGCACTGATCAACAGAATACAAAACGGCGTTTCTGACAGCCTGACTGTCACAGACGATGAAGGAACTACGGCGATGATACAGGCTTCTGACATCATCACGCTTTCTGTGGACGGAAAGCGGACGGATGTCATCACATCGGATCACAGATACCACCTGAATCAATCGCTTCAAAGTCTGGAAAAGCAGCTCGATGAACGGACGTTCATTCGCATATCGCGCTATGAGATCATCAATCTTGTAAAGGTTGTGCGATATGATTTTACGCTGAACGGAACGCTGCGTATAGAACTTGAAGGCGGAATTGAAACGTGGGCTTCGAGACGCTGTATCCCAGCAATACGCAAGCGGCTTTCAGGAAAGGAGTGATGCGGGTTGATTGTGAGAGTATTGAAACGGGTGGGACTTGGCTTTCTGTTCGGAATGGCTGTCGGAAATCTGATCGCCTACTTCACCGGCTCAGGCAGCGGTCTGCCTGTTGCTCCTGATCTGATAACGGCAGTCGGAAATGAAGCGGCGGCGCTTCTGATACAGACAGTCCTCTCAGGGCTGATCGGTGCAGCTGGCTTCGGAGGAACACTTTTCTACGAGAAAGAAAAGTGGAGTATGCTCCGCGCAATGCTGACACACTTTGCACTGATCTCGGTTGTGTTTGTCATCGTCAGCAAGGTGCTGTGCTGGATCACCGCGGTAAAAGAGCTGCTCATTATGGAGGGCATCATGCTTGCGGCGTATCTGATCATATGGCTGATCATGTGTGCGATATATAGATCGCAAGTCAAAGAACTCAACGCTATGCTGAAAAGTGCGAAGGACAAGGAGGTGGATGAATAATGTTTCAGGCAGTCTGCTGATTCCTGTAAAATCGCAGGGATAGCATCCGCACCATCTACTATTTTTATTTAAGGAGATGAATTCTATGAAAACCAAACACAAACTCCTCTCGAAGGCAGCAGCGGTATTCGTGACGATCTGTATGTTGTTCACGCTGACACCGCTCAGCGCATTTGCGTTCAACCCCGACTGGTACAAAACCCAGATAAAGAGTGTGTCTATCGGTGCGCCGATAACGGATTTAAACGGCAAAAAATACCTCCCCGTGACCGTTAATTTCACGGCTGAGGAGGATATAAGTGACGAGAATGCTGTATATTTCCTCGAAGGCTATCTGAAAGCCACGCTCAAGGACGGCACAACCGCCGAGGGCATCAGCGGTCTTGGCATGACGCTGATGGGACCCTTAAAGCCCGATGCACTTGCCGATGCAGGCAGCAATGCCTTTTCATGGGAATGGAAGCCGGGCGAAGGCTTAGAAATGGGCAGCGGCGAGGGCGTTTTGAAATATAATATTCCGCTGCTGGAGGACGGCGAGACACAGGCAGTGGAAAAAAGCCCGTATACCGGACAGCAGGAGGTCAACGCTCTGCAAGAGGGCGACAAGGTCGCTTTCCAGATCGAGACCGTTATGAACACCAATACGATCCCTGCCGATATACTCCCTGAGAGCGGCAGCCTTATGTCTGATGATTTTGTAGTCGTTATTGAGGACAGCAGCCAATATCCGAAGGAAATCACAACAGTTGCCGATGAATGCAAGCACGACGGCGAGCTTGCATATATAAA
This sequence comes from uncultured Clostridia bacterium, assembly GCA_947169745.1. Taxonomy (GTDB): domain Bacteria; phylum Bacillota; class Clostridia; order Oscillospirales; family Acutalibacteraceae; genus UBA1213. The sequence goes on along the minus strand of CAMVQZ010000107.1, from coordinate 929 downwards.
CCAAGGCAGCAAAGGTCACGATATAAAGTGTAAAAAGTGCAATGAGATAATAGGTAGTGAAAGCCATAGCTTTACAAGACATCTGACAGGCTATTTCAGCAAGGGCGATCATCACGCATTTCTCGGAACTGAATATAATATTTCACTCGGCGATTATGGCGAGGCGGATGTTTGCGCAAAGTGCAATGCTGCTACCAATTTTGTTGATTCGAATGCCTGCAAGCACGACGGCAAGAAGATCTACGGTAGTCAGGGTGACAAAAAGCACAATATCATTTGCAAAGAGTGTAAAAAGGTTATCGGTGAGGAAGAACACGTTTTTATCCGCATGACCGATACATTCTACTTTGAAAATAGTGAAACTCATAAGCTTGAACCCAAATATGGCGAAGCAGATGTATGTACCAAGTGTGGAGAGTATACCAATTTTGTTGAAAAGGTAAAGCCCGACCTCAGCGGTGCAAAAGCTCTCATAGAAGACCTGAAAAAATACACCGCAGACGAGGCAAAGCTGATAGAACTGGAGCTGAACGGCGAAAAGCTCGACAAGGACACCTATACCGTTACAGTACAAGAGGGTACGGGCGATAACCTCGGCAAGCTTATTGTTGACTTTGAGCCTGTTGAGGGCAAGAGCACAGGCAAAAAACAGGTGATCGTTGATGCGGCTTGTCAGCACGACGGCGAGCTTGCATATATAAACCAAGGCAGCAAAGGTCACGATATAAAGTGTAAAAAGTGCAATGAGATAATAGGTAGTGAAAGCCATAGCTTTACAAGACATCTGACAGGCTATTTCAGCAAGGGCGATCATCACGCATTTCTCGGAACTGAATATAATATTTCACTCGGCGATTATGGCGAGGCTGATGTCTGCGCAAAGTGCAATGCTGCTACCAATTTTGTTGATCCGAATGCCTGCAAGCACG
>CAMVQZ010000106.1 GCA_947169745.1 uncultured Clostridia bacterium | reverse complement strand
CGAGCGATAACGCGAATTGCTCAGTGCGAGCACGCACCGAACACGGGTGCAGCGTCGACGCTGCTAAAATAATTCCGGGAGAAAGCAGGCGCTCAATGACGAGGGAGTGAGAGATGCCGAAAGTCAGAATAAACCAGCCGCACTTAGCAGCCCGTAAGGGGTGCGGCGGCGAGGAGTGGGAGTATTTAACTAAGGAAACGGGCGCCGGATGCCGCGCCACGAGAGTATACTTAAACACGACAGAGCGAGTATAAACGAGCGATAACGCGAATTGCTCAGTGCGAGCACGCACCGAACACGGGTGCAGCGTCGACGCTGCTAAAATAATTCCGGGAGAAAGCAGGCGCTCAATGACGAGGGAGTGAGAGATGCCGAAAGTCAGAATAAACCAGCCGCACTTAGCAGCCCGTAAGGGGTGCGGCGGCGAGGAGTGGGAGTATTTAACTAAGGAAACGGGCGCCGGATGCCGCGCCACGAGAGTATACTTAAACACGACAGAGCGAGTATAAACGAGCGATAACGCGAATTGCTCAGTGCGAGCACGCACCGAGCACGGGTGCAGCGTCGACGCTGCTAAAATAATTCCGGGAGAAAGCAGGCGCTCAATGACGAGGGAGTGAGAGATGCCGAAAGTCAGAATAAACCAGCCGCACTTAGCAGCCCGTAAGGGGTGCGGCGGCGAGGAGTGGGAGTATTTAACTAAGGAAACGGGCGCCGGATGCCGCGCCACGAGAGTATACTTAAACACGACAGAGCGAGTATAAACGAGCGATAACGCGAATTGCTCAGTGCGAGCACGCACCGAGCACGCACCGAAATTTGTGCTTGCATTTTCAGAATGGATGTGTTATAATCCATATGTTACTTAGGTAGATACGAAAGAGGTGAAGTCAAGTGAAAGAAAGCATTCATCCTAATTATCAGCAGACTACTATCAGATGTGCCTGCGGTAATGTAATCGAAACAGGTTCAACAAAGAAGGATATCCGAGTTGAAATCTGCTCAAAATGCCATCCCTTTTTCACGGGCAGACAGAAGCTCGTTGACACTGGCGGACGTGCAGACAGATTCAAGAAGCGTTATGGCTTAAATCAGAAATAAACAACTGGATAGTTGCGGCGGTACATTCCATGAGTGTACCGCTTTTTCTGTAGATACGGACACTGGGGGTGATCCTTTGGGGATATCATATAAAACAGTAAAGAAAGAAGCAAAGGATGAATTCACAGAGCAGAGATCCAGATTTATCGGATATGTAAAGCCGGTGAGTACAGAGGAGGAAGCGCTGGAATTTATTGAACAAAAGAAAAAGCAGCACTGGGACGCCAGACATAATGTATATGCCTATGTACTCCGGGAAGGCGGAGTGAGGCGCTTCAGCGATGACGGAGAGCCCCATTCCACTGCAGGTATGCCCACCCTTGATGTTATTCTGAAGAATGGTGTTGAGGACGTGGTTGTTGTAGTGACGAGATATTTCGGAGGCATACTTCTGGGGACAGGAGGGCTGGTGAGGGCTTATTCAAAAGCTGCGAAGCTTGCCCTTGAAGCCGGTGAAATAGTGAATATGAAGGGCTGCAGGAAATTCCGGATAGTCTGCGATTATAATCTCTACGGTAAGCTTTCGGGACTGATACCTGAATCAGGTGGGATAACAGATGATACGGATTTCGGCGCAGAGGTGACGATAAGCTTTCATATGCCGCCGGAATGTGTTCCGGGATTTGAAAAAAGACTTGCGGATGTAAGCTGCGGAAGCGTTTCTGCAGAGGAAACAGGGGAAGGCATATATCCGGTATGATACCGGTTTTCTGAATATAAAAAGGGGCTGCCGCTTTCTTAGTGCGACAGCTCCTTTTTTTACCTGAAGCCTCCGAAGAAAATAAATTTCAGTTTTTTCAGGGGATTCATTTCGCCGAGAATGTATTCCGAGCACCGGCTGTAAATATTCCGGACAAATTCTGTTTCCTTTTTTGTAGCGCGCTCCTGGGAATAATTGTCCTTTGAGAGTATCAGAACAAGCTGCCGGGATTCCTCCGGGGTCAGCTCAGGAATATTTTCGCATAGCTTTTCGGGAAATTCGTTTTCAGAACCATACAAATCCTTCATTATGGAGGAAGAATGAAGCATCTTTATAAGTCTGTCAAATATAAAGCGACAGTCTCCGTCTTTTACCATTTCGCGGTAATATCTCCTTCTGAATAAGAGGAAAATCAGAGACAACACTGCGAGGGAGGCAGATGCGATAATGCAGATCAGGATATAATCCGGGCCGGCGTCATATTCAAAGCCGTCTCCTGAGCCGCCTGACGAGGAGGAAGAGGATGTCCGGAATTTCCAGTTGTGCTGCTGCATTATCCTGGTCATCGTGCTGCCGTCATATCCCGGATAGCTGGCAGACATTATTCCTGATTCACTGGGAGTGGCCTCCACCGGAACCCAGCCGTAATCCTTGAGGAAGATCTCCACCCATGAATGAGCGGAATAGTCTGTTACATCGGCTGTGAAGTTTCCGCTGCCGGATCCGTCCGGGGTAAAGGCTGAGGTCTCTACCGCATAGCCTGATACGTATCTTGCCGGTATGCCGTACAGACGGTACATCATTACAGCAGCAGAGGCGAAATGTACACAGTATCCCCGGTGATTTTCAAAAAGGAAATAGTCAATAGTATCGGAATTGACAGGAATATTTCCCGGATTCCGGGAATATGAGGCGTGAGTCTGGAGAGTATAAAGTATAAATGTGGTGATCTCATCCGTGGAGGAAAGGGGAGTGCTGCTGCAGAGATCCCGGAGTCTGTCCGGGATATTGTCTGTATTGCAGTAGTTCTTCCTTGCAGCGGAATAATAGGAATCAATGAAGCTTTTGTATTCAGGACATTTGTCCCAGTTGTTTCTCATCGAAACAGAACCGGTATAATGGAAGGTGTTGTCATACGGTCCCTCGGTCACTCCGAAAGCGCCTCCTGCCTCTCCCTGGGATTTTTCAGAATAATATGGAATAAGGGTGGACTGGAGCTCGTCTCCGGAGGGGGTTATGTTTATATCGCTTTTATAAGCGGCGGAGGATTCCGGATGCATTATCCCGTATTTCAGATATATCCTGTTGAGGGGATCTGAGGATGATTGTTTTTCAAGCAATTCCGGATATTCGGGAAAGGCTGACATATCGATTGTCATGCTGTCGGTTTTGTTATCGTATTTTTTTACGAGGATCACTTTTTTGTCCCCTTCATATCTGAATTCTCCCTTTTTTACCTCTATATAGCCGCTGCTGTCAACATAAAGCACGTTTGCATCGTCATCGTAGCAGGTGAAGCCTTTTTTGAAGTCCAGGTCGGCGCCAAAGAAATCATCAGAAATATGATACCCGGTCTCCTTCCTCAGGGTCTCCAGTACGGTGGTGTAATAGCCGCTGATGGCTGAATCAATTGCTTCGTCTGTGACAGGCTCACGGTAATAAAGTTCTGTATATTCATAGCCTTCCGAATTCTTTTTTGTCTCTCCGGGGGAGGTCAGCAGGGCAGGCGTCCAGTTGCTGTTTTCATAATAGTCTCCCACAAAGCCCTTGAGATATAGTCTGGACGGGGGAACCTCTCCGGTTTCTGCTGTGAAGATCGTTTTTCCGGTCTGATGAAGGTTTCCGCGGCTTACTGCGCCATTGGAAATAGCGTCTCTGAAATTCTGCGAAATCTCCATCAGGGTATTCTGCAGACGGGTATCAAAATCATAAACCTGGCGGAAAATAGTTTCTTCGTTTATCTTTTCTGCAAAAAATGCAGGGGCAAAGAACAACAGCAGGGATACCGCAGCCGCACCGGCGCTCAGAGCTACTGAATGGCTGTGGGTCGGGATGTTGAGTGTTTTTTTCGGACTTTTGGAGGTCATATTCAGAACACAGAAGCCCAGAAGAAAAACAGCGGTCAGTATTGTTGAGAACAGGCTTATCTCAAGCCCGATATAATAGCCGAAAATATAAAGCGCACAAACTATTATGAATACGATAGAGTGGCTTCTTATTACAAATTCAAGAGAAAAAAATACTACCACTACCAGAGCGGAAAGCATTACCAGAAAGACAGGGAAAATATTGCTGCGCAGCAGCTGCCCGGAATAAAGGAGCTCGTTCATATTCATTACAAAGAAAATAACGAAAATTCCGCTGACAGATCCTAATATGATAATGAAATACTTTGTGTGTCTGGTGTACATATACCAGAGAAAGGCGCTGAAGGCTTCGATCAATGCCACTGCAAATGCAAACGTCATATCTTCAAGGGGAATAAAGCTCCTGATGGCAAGGGATACTCCCAGAGTGCCCAGAAGATAAAGTATGAGAAGGATCGGAGAATTGCCGGGGAATCTTCTCATCCTTTCTGCTTCCCGCTTTTCGGCTTTTGTGACATTTCTTTTTCTTGTGTAAATCTGTATCTTTCTTATGATCATACACCTCCCCCGGTAAGGTCAAAGCTCATATCCCGGAGCTCTGTCTGGATGGTTTCCTTGTGGAAGGAATAGATTATATCGTCCCGGAAAAACCATTCCAGCCTGGTGTTTACCACCATTCCTTTTTTCATGCTTTCCCGTATCTCATCTCCCGATAGCTCCTTTGGTGTGCACCTGATATCTGTGCGGAGAAGCCGGGTTATGAGAGGCTCTACCTCTGTCCTGGAGCTGATAAGGGTCTCTGTCAGTCCGCCTCTGGTCTTATCGAACCATTTTACATTGACGACTGCGCTGAAGCTCATTATCGACCATAGAAGGGACATTGCCAGTTCATAAAAGGCATCAAGATCATCTGTTCCCGGAGAGGGGACAGCGGAGGAATCCAGGAGGAGGTCGAAAATAAAATCGTTTTCCTTCTGATATTCCTTGACCCAGAGCTTCTGGGTTCTGGCGGAATAATTTCTGTGGATATGCCGGGTCAGGTCTCCGTGCTGGTATTCACGGATGACACGTATCTCGCTGAGATCCTCACCTTTGACATCGGAGGAGGAATCAACATATGAAAGGTGAGAATATGCCCCGAAGGAGGGCATTATCATTTTCATATCCTTCGGGTACGGCAAAATTATTATCTCTCCGCTTTTTCCTGAGAGCTTTTTTGAACTCGAAAAAACAGAAAGGTAATCATAGACCCGTATCCTGTGAAGCTCGATATCCATAAGTCCGCTGTAGGGAGCGGAAAAATAAAAGGCTGCTGATGCTCCTTGTCCTGTGCTTTTTCCGGAAACGCTGCCGTTGAGCTTTTTGACAGTGTATTTATCCTGAAAACGATATTTCATCCCCAGAGTAAGCTTGTATCTGTTTATCGGGAAAATGGCTTTGTTTTCAGATAATACAGAAAATTCTGTTTCTGTATCCTTATATGCGATGCTCGTTTTCACAGGAAGCTCCGGATGAAGAAAATATTTCATAACCCTTGGCAGTATAAAGCCGGCAGCAAGCGCTATCGCAAAACAGACAAATGCCGTCATCAGGGCAGGCTGTCTGTTTACGCCGGCAAAATACCAGGTTATCGCCAGCAGCAGAAACGCTATTATCTTTTTCATTTTCTGTTACCCATATACGGCATCTGCACGGTCTGCACAATGCTGTTGATTATATCATACTTTCGGATGTTCCCTGTTTTTGCGGAGGAATTTGTCTTTATCCTGTGGGAAAGGACATAGGGGGTCTGGGCTGCCACATCTCCGGGGATAACATAATCCCTGCCGTTCAGCCATGCGGCGGCCTTTGATGTTCTCACAAGAGATACAGTTGCTCTGGGGCTGGCGCCCCTTTCAATATAGGGGTGGTTTCTTGTGGAGGTGACGATCTGCAGAATGTATTTGTAGACCTCTTCGTCGACAAATACCTTTTCTGTTTCCTCCTGCATAGCGGTCAGCTGCTCTGCATTCAGAACCGGCTGCACAACCTGGGCTCTGGAGCCTTTTCCGGCCGTTCTTGCGATCTCCAGTTCGCTTTCGCTGTCAGGGTACCCAAGGGAAAGGTTTATCATAAACCTGTCGATTTGTGCCTCCGGAAGGAACTGGGTTCCGCTGGCGCCGGAGGGGTTCTGGGTCGCTATGACAAGAAAGGGCTCAGGTACTTTTCTTGTAACGCCCTCTACCGATACCTGTCTTTCTTCCATTACCTCCAGAAGAGCCGACTGGGTTTTAGGCGAGGTCCTGTTTATTTCATCTGCAAGAAGGAGGTTGCAGAAAACGCTTCCAGGCTGATATATGAATTTATCCTCATCCCTTCGGTATACGGAAAAGCCTGTAAGATCCGAGGGCATTACATCCGGGGTGAACTGTACTCTCTTACAGTCCAGAGACATTGCAGCAGCAAAGGAATTTGCAAGAGTGGTTTTTCCGACTCCCGGTATATCCTCGAGAAGGACATGGCCGTTTGCAAGAAAGGCTGTCATTATCTCAAAGACCTCCGTCTTTTTTCCCAGAACTGCCTTATTGACCTCGTTAAGAACATTTATAGCGTTACTAGTGGATATTTCCAAGTTTATTCCTCCTTTATAATATTGCACAGCCCGAAGCTTATTACTTTTGAGAGTGTTTCAAGAGATATCTCAATCTGCTGCCCTCTTTTTCCTGCGCTGCAGAATATGGTATCAAAGCCGGAAGCGGATGAATGTATAGTTGTGCGGAAGAATTTTTTCATCCCTACCGGGGAACAGCCGCCGTGAACATATCCCGTCAGTGGCAGAAGCTCCTTTTCTTTTATCATACTTACGGATTTTTCTCCCACGGCCGCCGCCGCTTTTTTCAGATCCAGCTCCTTATCCACAGGAACCATGAATACATAGTGAGAACCGCTTTTTCCTACCGTTACCAGAGTTTTGAATACCCTCGCCGGATCCTCTCCAAGGGCTTTCGCTACCTCGGTGCCTCCCAGGGCTGCCTTTTCATCGTAAAAGTATTCTTTATAACTGAGCTTCATACTGTCAAGCTTTCTGACAGCGTTCGTTTTTATCTCTTTACCCATACATTCTTCTCCGTTTGACTATAATTATGTTAAGGCAACACCGCTGGGCGACCGCCTGACGGCTTTGCACGCCATCTTTCGGCAAATTTTCCGTCATTTTCGCCAAAATCTCCTTGAAATACGTCAGTATTCCTGCGTCGATTTTGTCAATCTGACAAAAAATTATGCTCGAAATCTGACGCGCAATCTCTGTGCGGTGTTGCCTTAAAATTATACCACCTCGCACAATATCCTGTCAAAGGTTTCTTCCCCAGCGGTGCGTGCTCGCACCGCGCGCCGGTTAGTGTAAAATAATTCTGGGATAAACAGGCGCTTGCTGTCAGAAGATTGAAAAGCCAGAAGTTAAAGTAAACCAGCCGCGAAAAGCAGCCTGTGAGGGCTGCGGCGGCGAGGAGTAGGAGTATTATCTGAGGCAATACGCGCCGGATGCCGCGCCACGAAAGTATATGTACACACGACAGAGCGAATGAAATGAGCGATAACGCGAACACGGGTCCAGCGTCACGCTGCTAAAATAATTCTGGGAGAAACAGGCGCTCTGTGCCGAGAGA
>CAMVQZ010000105.1 GCA_947169745.1 uncultured Clostridia bacterium | reverse complement strand
CACTGGTATCGGAGGTCTTGCTTTCCTCGCTGGTATCGGAGGTCCTGCTTTCCTCGCTGGTATCGGAGGTCCTGCTTTCCTCACTGGTATCGGAGGTCTTGCTTTCCTCGCTGGTATCGGAGGTCTTGCTTTCCTCGCTGGTATCGGAGGTCTTGCTTTCCTCACTGGTATCGGAGGGACCCACATAAGTGAAGCCGTTGACGCAGAGCTTAGACTTGTCAGTCAGAAGTGCAAGAGTAGAGTTTTCCGGCTGAAGCGAAGTAGTCACAATGAACAGGAACAATGCCATTGTGATAAAAGCCGTAAAGAACTTACGGTATCTTTTCAAGTCTGCGTCACCTCTTTTCTGAAAATAAATTTACTGATCCCGGATAAGCTATCAGTTTACTGTTACATATGTTACGTCTGTATCAGCGTAGCCGAACTCTGCTGCTGCCTGATCGATAGCTGCATTATTTTCAATGACCTGAGACTGTATAGCATAAGTCTGGGTCTTTATGAACTGCTTGTCGTTGACTTCCTTCATTGCTGCAAGCTGCTCGCTCGTGAGAGTTGTTGCTACTGTTACCTTTGTGAAAAGGGGATCCAGCTTAACATCCTCTTCAGCGTCGGAAGCGTCTACCTTTGTCTTGTAGACATAAAGTGACTGACCGTCCTTCTGTGCAACCTTTGCCCATTTGTTCTGGATGTCAACTGAGAATACATCCGGGTTGTCATTCTTGAGGTTTACGAAAACGTAAGCCGAAATACTACCCTTGAGAACTGTAGGTGTAGGATCCTTGTCAAGCTCTGAGCCTGCAACGAACTTATATGTGTTCTCTGTAACTCTGGGCTCAGAAGGAAGCTTCTTGCCATCCTTATCAACCTTTGCCTCATCCATCTTCACTCTGATCTCGCCGCCGTCAAAGGTGTTGACAACTTCATCACTCTTTGATGAGAGCCATGCCAGAGTCGGGGCTACGATGCAGGTCGCAAGAACTGCACTGGAAAGTGCGCCGATCATTACATACTTAAACTTTTTCATTATAAATTTCTCCTCTCTCTTAGTTTATTGAAATGATAATGATCTCCGTTTTCAGCCGGCTTCACCCCTGTCTCAGACGCCGCAAATGAGCGGCACCGGAAAAGCGTGACACCGGAAATATATGTAAAAACAGCTGCAGACTGCTTTCACCTGAATCATCGAGAAGCTTTATCAGGGCTCCTCATCCCTGGCTCTTTTCGGTTTTTTCCTTTTAAAGAGCTTTACTATATACTCCCAGACAAAAACGACAACGATCATACCAATGATGATTCCGATCATTACCGGCCTGTTATCCGGTGAGGTTATCATCTGGAAAATATACCCTACCTTCGGGAATCTGAATTTTACCTTTCCCACCACATTCTTGAAGCTTACCGGGGGATCCTCGGTATTATTCGCGTCTCCCTTTGTAGTAAAGGTCTGACTTGAGCTATTCACCCGGACCACCCTGTGAGTTGCCATCGTTCCCTGCTCATTCATCACAAAGGTAATGACATCTCCCTTTTGTATTTCCTTGGGATCGGTGTTCTGGACAAATATCAGTGTATTTACAGGAATCTCGGGATGCATACTGCCGGTTTCTACATTCAGCATTGTGAATCCCATAATCCTAAGACCTATCATTATTACGGCAAGAAGCCCGAAAACAGTCAGAAAAAAAGCAAAAAAGAAATTACCGATAACAAGGAGCCATTCCCCCTTGTCCTTTTCCTTTGCATATTTTCCCTTTTTCCTTCCTCCGGCAGGCATATCCTCAGCGGATGCCCTGACAGTCGCAGGCTCCCCCGTCTCGGCAGATACCGGTACTGTCTCCTGGCTGTCGGCTTTGATCTCCGGTTCAGTCTCCGTTACGGAGCTGTCCGGTTCTTTTTTTAGTTCTTCCATATATATACAAAAAAGACATCACCGTACAGTGAATCTTTACCTCTTTCTCAATGATATATTAATTATAGTACTCATTATATGAGATGTCAAATATTTTTTCACAAATTTTATATAATAGTGTACATTAATTTGTACAATAATAGCATATGCACCAGGTCATTTTACAGCGATTTTGTACTATAATGCCCTGTTCATATCCTTAATCACAAAAAAGTTCCTGTAAATATATTTCTCTCATACTTTTTTCCTTTAGTTTTACAACAAAAGTAACATTAAAAATTCTCACATACCCTTCTGCCATCCTTTCGCTATAAATGTTAATTTTTTGTAAACTGACATCCCTCCTGACAATATATACATTTTTCTTTCGTGCGATTTGTGAAAAATTGCCCCTTGTTTTCCCCGGAGGCACGCCTGCTTTTGCTGTATTCCAGGCAGTGGAAATACGGTTCTGATCATATCCGGAAAAAACTTAAAAAATTTTAAATCTCCCGGAAATCTTTAGATAATCTTCAGATGAGGGTGATAACATATAGTCAAAGATAAGAACACGGCAGGAGCTGCGGAAAAGAAATCCGGCTCTCCTGACCGAAAAAACAATATGAGAGGAGAAATAATTATGAAAGTAAAAAAGCTGACAGCAGCAGCACTTACAGCAGCACTTTGTCTTTCTTTGCTTGCAGCCTGCGGAGAAAACAATTCCGGAGACAAGTCCTCAAAAACTGATTCCGGCTCAAAGACAGAAAGCAGCCAGGCAGAAAGCAAGACCCCGGAGGAAAGCAAAAAAGAGGAACAGAAAAAAGACGGCAAATATACTCTCTATATCCGGGACGGGGATAAGAACGAAAAGCTGACAGCCACCTTTGTAAATAATATCAGCGGCGCCACAAAGGATGTGGAAATGAAAAAGACAAAGGAAGAAAAGGACTTTTTCGTTTACACCTGCGAGGAGGATACCACAAAATATAATATGGTGCATCTCAAAAACGGAAAGGAAGAATCCATGGATGTTACCTTCAATTCCTTCGTAAGCGGATGGTATCTGAAGGACAGCGCCCTTCTTCCCTGCGTTCAGGACAAGGCTCCCACATATGACCCGAAATTCGAGACAAAGACATTCAAATTCAAGGATTCAGAAAAGAATGTCTATATCTGGAAGCCGGAGGATTATGACGCAAAGGCAAGTGAAAAATATTCTACGATCTATATGCTGGACGGTCAGTCTGTTCTTGCAACCGGCAGGGACAGAGGTATGGACAGCGACCTGGAATGCTGGAATGTCAGTGAGAGCGTTGAGGGAATGACCGCTGCCACAGGAAACAAGGCTATTGTGGTCTGCATTGAAACCATCGGCGGAGAAAAATATTCAAGAGACGACGAGCTTATCCCGGACATTGGTCAGGGTCATGCTGAGGAAATGGGAACAAAAATGTACGGAAAAGATTTTTCTGATTTCGTAAACGATACTGTTGTTCCTTATGTCCAGAAGAATTACAATGTATATGCAGACGCAGCTCATTCCTCCATCTGCGGTTCATCACTGGGCGGTCTGGAATCCTTCTATATCGGAATGGAACATCCGGAGACCTTCGGAACAGTTGGTGCTCTTTCCTCCTCCTTCTGGGCAGCTGATGATAAATCCTGGACAAAATATATGGAACCCAAGATCAAATCCGGCAAGCTTCCCTTCGTATTCATCTATGACGGCGGCTATTATACCGATAACGGCAGAGTAAGCGATCCGATGTACAGCCTGCTCCTGAAGCTGAATTATCCCAAGGACAAGATCGTATTCAGCAAATATGAGCCGGGTGAACACTTTATGTCCTTCTGGAGAAACATCTATGCACAGTTCCTTGAGGCTATGTTCACACAGGATCAGGCTGCGCTCAAGTGCGGTGCTCCTCTGGAATATAAAGACAAGACAAAGCCTGATTTCCTTGAGGATGAAAGCGCATATGAGGTAAGCGTTGATGAAAACGACAAGAGACCGGCTTCAATAAAGAATTACGTTTTCTATGACAACAGCGAAACAAAATGGGAAAATGTCTATGTATACTGGTGGGGCGGCGGAAAGCCTGTCAAGATCGGAACAGACATTCTCTATGTCAATGAGTGGCCGGGCTTCAGGATGGAAAAGGTCGAGGGCACAGATATCTACAAGATCCTTGCTCCTGCCGGTCCCACCGGAATAGTATTCAGCAACGGCAAGACCGACCTTGAGGTCAAGAAGGGCGTGATCGCATATCAGACAGTTGACCTTCCCTATAATCTCTCAAAGGCCGGACAGATATACAAGATTAATATGGCAAAGGAGCCGAAGCCCGGAAAGGGTATTGAAAAGACAAAGTACAAGTATCCTGACGGAACATGGTCAAAATATGAAGGCTGATACAAACAGGAAAGCACCCCGGTGAGGGGTGAAGGATAAAGAATAGTAAATAAACACAATTATTTACCGACAAACTTGAAATTGAGGTAACCAAACAACTAAAACCACACCGAAGAAAAACTTTGGTGTGGTTTTTTTCTTAGGATCTACGAAACTTATTGTCTGTAGACTTTTTGGCTGATTATAAATAAAATGTATTAAATTGCCGGGAGGTGAAATTCGAGATGGATATAGTAAAGGTTTTTGGCACAAATTTACGTAAATACAGAACGGCGCTGGGTGTATCACAAGAGAAATTCGCAGAGATGAGCGGTCTGCACCGGACATATATCAGTGATATCGAACGATTTCAACGCAGCATAGCTCTTGATAACGTACAGAAAATCGCGGATGCGCTGGGAATTGAGACATATAAGCTCTTTTTAGAAGATGAAAAGAATTGAAGCGGAGGAAAATTACATGGCAAAACGATTAACAAAAATCGAACTCTGGGAGAAGCTCGCACAGCCTGATGAAAACGGTGTTACCAGATGGGTTAGTGTTGATGAGTTTGTTGGCGAATATCAAGGTTTGCAATTGTTAAATGGAGCAGGTTGGTCGAGAGATGACGGCCCATTCGGTCGGAAATATATTATCGAGCGTGACAAATCAAGAACACCCGGAAATAGAACTGACGCTATCCGAACTGTAGGCTTTTTTACTGATAATACGTATACCGCTTATATCGACCCAAAAATAAAAAAAGCAATTCAATCAAAAAGATGCGTAATTCTTGGAACATCCAATCCGGAAGTTGATCATAAAAATGGTATGAAAAATGAGGCCAGGGTTATGCAAAACGAGAATCAGAAATTGTCCGATTTTCAGCCACTAAGCAAAGCTGCAAACGATGCAAAAAGACAGTACTGTAAGGAGTGTAAAGCCTCTGGCGTGAGATACGATGCAAAACAGCTGGGGTATCCAATGTCATATTATTACGGAGGTCCTTACCACAATAACGAAGAGGATGCTTGTATAGGCTGTTATTGGTATGATCCCTTGGAATTCAAAAGACATTTACAGGAGAAAAAGAAATGACACACGTATTTATTGTAGACAAAATTTAAATATCATCTTGAGTACTTATTTGCAGGCACAGGAGCAAAAGACAAGCAATCCTCGTTTTTGGCAAATCCAGACATCAATAGCTCCGGCCTATGAAAGCTTTACATATGAATTTCCGGGTGTTGATGTAACGAATCTTGAATACTTTGGATTTGATACTACGGTAACGGATATATTTTTTAACCGATATTTGTAAAAATGCTAAATGCAGCGGAGAACAAATGCTCTCTGCTGCATTTTAATTATTTAGTCTTCTTGAATACAAATATGTACTCATGTTTGAAAATATAAAAATCACTGGCCAGAGCCCTATACCTCCATATACCTTGTTGATTTGCTTTTCCTTTTGTATCACCAAAATTCTTCACAAGAATTGCCTTAAGAAGAAACCCCTTCTCCATAAACAAATTCATGCAATAGAACCCCAGAGGTACTACTTGGCTGTTTGCATATTTATCACCAATAACAACTGCGCAATATCTGTACTTTTCAAGAAACTTTGTTGTGTTATCTATCACCCTGCCAAATCCCTTCAAAAACAACTCTAAGCTTTCTGCATTTGACAAATCATTAGGATTATCTGAGAACTTTATGATATCCCAGTATGGCGGATGAAATATTACGAATTGATATTTTTTTACGCCAATCGAATCTAACAAGGCTTCCATGTTTAATGATGAACTATCACCTGCAAACACCTGAGTTTTACAGTCCGGCTTTGCTTCTGAGCGAATCCGGCTGTCGGCTTCCTTTACAACCGATTCTTGCAGATCAATACCTATGGAATTTCTTCCCATTCTCTGTGCTTCAATCAGAGAGGTTCCGCTGCCCATAAACGGATCCAGAATCCAATCACCTTTTTTTGTATATCTGCTAAACAGCTGAAAAGGAATCTGAGGAACAAAATTACCATGATAATTACCAGAGTGAACACCAGAATTATCTCTCTTGTCTATAATCCACAGGGTATCTGTATTTATTTCGGAATATCTCTGCCATTTTTCCATATCGATGTCATTATATCTTGCCATTGAAATCCTCCTTACCTTTTAATCAAACAGTGCAGATACTCCAACGTTATATTTGCCTTTATATTTCTGTTCTTATCTTTGTCAGCCTTAAATCGTCGATACTCCTGAGTAAACTTCGTATATTCACCATACTTTGACATAATTTTTTTTATTGTATCAAAACTCATCAGGCCTTCATTGTTGTAGCTCAAAAAGATATATTTGAAATTTGCATTCGATATAAGATCTTCAAACACTGAAGAAACAGTTTTCACTGAACAAAACAGGCTTTTTTGATTCTTATAGTCCCTCAGACCAGTCTTCCCGCTTAAAACAGGATTATCATATTTTGATATAGTTTCCAGAACGTGATAATTCGTACAATACTGCCGGGCATTATATGGGGGATCGAGATACAGCACATCTCCGGAAATATTTCTGACAAGTCGGTTAATATCCTCGTTATATGCCTTTCCTTTTTTACCGTTTACTACAGGAAGTAATTCCAACCTGAATTCCTTTTGAGCAGAGACCTTAATATGCTTAAGAAAAGCCCCGTAAACTGAAGCGGTATTTGCGTACTTGTCTATCGAATTTATCAGACTTGCTAAATACCAGAAATACGTTCCCTCATCTATTTCTCCGGACTCGAGAAGACGATTAAGTTCGAGTCTTATTGCATCACAGCGTTTTCCGTTTGAATCAGTGTAATAATTTCTTCCGCTACCAGAACCGGCACAGTAATTATTAAATACAAAACCTTCTACGCCGTCCAGATTGTTAAGATAATCCAGAAGAGAATCATCCTTAGGCGGACAGTTCTCCAAAAAATGCTTGTTAAGTACATAACTATAATGCTGTATATCATTGGCAATTACCTTGCACCCTCGTTCCTTATATGTAGAACCCACCACTCCGGTACCAGCAAATAAATCACCAAACACATATCCATCAGATGGATTTAATCCTGTAACCTGATCAATTGTGTTTTGCAAAAATTCAAGCAGTGAGTATTTTGAACCTATATAATTCACTTCTGTTCCTCCTGTATATTCTCATTAACAACGGATACATCACATCAAAAACAGTCACACAATCTATTATTCCTAAGCTTCACCACGAAAACAGTGCTTTTCAGCGTTTATTCATCCCCCGAAATGTACCTCGTATTCCTCCAGAAGATGCCATAGCGGTTCC
>CAMVQZ010000104.1 GCA_947169745.1 uncultured Clostridia bacterium | reverse complement strand
TCATTATATCACACCTTTGGGCGTTTGACGACTCTACTTACATGATAACACTCCAGATAAAGCAATTTTATCCTCCCTTCAACCTCCCTACACTCCCTGTTTTTTATCTTTTAAATGGTGGAACAAACCAAGTAAAGCATCCTCCGGTTTTTTTATGCTGCATTTGGGGATATTCTGCCGAGATTTTTTTCAGCGCTTTGCCAATTGTAATAGCTGAATACTGAAACACATCATATTCCACTGACTTTTTCAAAGCGGCTGTCTGCACCCAATGCCATTCTGTTTCCGGTGCGTTAAAGTCAAAGTGCATCCTCAGCTCATCCTCAGCCGGAAGCATTTCAGTTACAGACTGATTAAGAGCTTCTAACTGTTTTCTCTCACCGTCCGTTAAACGAAAACAACACGGATCACGAATATTCGCCGCATAGCACTGTGCCCAGAATTGACTTAATGTCTTTTCCGTAGCAAAGTTATCAAGGTCGATCTTACCGGAAATATGTATTACCCACCAACGGCGATAACCTGTTTCGTCATTCAGAAATTCTGATTTGTTAGTAGTTCCGCAAATCGAAGTTGTCCTCGCTCTTGTCGTCGGCTCTCTGGCATACGGCTTTCTGATCGTATCCTTTTCTGCTGTCATAAAGGATTTCAGATCAGATCGGCGTTCTGTAAATGTCTGGTCTATCTCTCCGATCTCCGTTATCCACGAGGACAATGCTTCAATCAAGGTATCTTTGTTTTTGGTTGTCATTGGCTTGTCCAGACTTGTGAACCAAGTAGGTTCAACGCTCATCCGGCGGAAAAAACGAGTTTTGCCGATACCCTCGTTGCCTTGCAGTATGAGAACTCCTTCCGGCTGAATCGGTCTTTCAAGCGTGTTAAAAGGCAGTGCAGCAGATTGATAAAACCATTTTCGGATAAGTGTCTGTTCAAGAGAGTTTTCTACACCCATCAGACGGAACAGATCTGGAAAGCGGTCAATTCCGTCCCATGTAGTTTTGCGAAGATAATCTCTTATCGGGTGAAAGGAATTTTTATCGGCTTCAAGAGAGATCAGATCGATCGTTTGCTGCTTGCTTACAAATTTTGTTCCGGTGTATTTTCGGAAAGCATATTGCAGCATTGTCGGCATCTGATTCTGATAATCCTTGATGTCCTGAAAAGATGGCTCATTTGGCAGATCATGAAATTCAATGATATTCAACAGTTCATTGTATGTGATGTACATACCTGTTTCCAGAATAAAGCTCCTGAATGTTTCGGGACTTACTTCCTTCTTTGTTGCTGCCGAATTCATATCCTGCAGCTTCTTGAATGTTTCTTCATTCAGAACCTCTTTTTCAAGCATTTTCTCAGTCATTGGAGTTTCGATAATATAATTGTTTAGCAACCTTACTATCAGAAATGCCTGTTCCGGAATAAAGCCCTTTTTGGTCAATGCGAATAAATAGCTCAGCAACCTATTACTGATATTACCGCTACGAAATTCCAAATCAAGCGGTTTTGTTTTTGACTTCTGCAACGGATAAAGAAACGGCGGTAATTCGTCAATTTCTGTATCTTCGATATTTCCTTTGAAAAACCTTCGCTCTATTCCGTTTATCATTAAAGGAATAACATCTCCGCTTTCAGGAAATCTCCAATCAGCTCTGATTCTTAACGTAGAGTACCAATTCAGCTTATTTGTTTGTGCGAGTTTTCCCGGTTTACGGAAAAACAGTTGCTTTCCGTTTTCTGTCTTTATTCCGTTATACTTGATTTTTAATAAATCCAGAATAGCAATAACTACATCACTTTGTGCCTTGCCACGAATAGGCTCTATCGGTTCTCCTGTCGTTTTGTTGTAATCGGTTATCTCAACTTTCAGGTATTCCTTGCCGTATACCGCACCGTAGCTGCTCCAATTCTGTTGAGGACTGTCAAAGTATTGCCTGTCCTCTTCCTTTTCTGCCGGATGATTGCCGGAAAATTCAACATACTTTGGTCTCATTTTTCATCAGCACCGCTATGTATGAGATTTTGGCAACCTTTATCTACATCTTGACTATCAGCTTCGTTTGTTTGATTCGCTATCCATTCCATCAGCTTGTCAGTTGAGATGAGCCATTTCTTACCCACACGAAAACTCGGAAAACCTTTTGTACGTATGAGTTTGTAACAGAATGGCAGTGAGATGCCAAGTGTTTCCGCTAATTCGTGAGGTGTTATCAATTGCGGCAGTTTTTTAAGTTCTTCTCGGTTTAACAATTTCAGATCACTCCTTTATAATTATTATAGTAATTTTAATTTGTGTTTTACTATATACTAATATTACCATACAGATTACGAAAAATCAAGTAATTTTAAAAATAAATTTGCAAATTACTATAATTTATATTATAATAGATACAATAACTTAATACGTGGTGGGCTTTATGAATATTTACAAAGTTTATATAAAAGATAATGAAGAACATTTTCAGATATGGGACAATAAGGGAGAAAATCTGATTGCTGAATATCATGATTTTTTTCCGAGAGCACTTTGCGATTATGTTTATTTGAAAGAAGAATTCGTTGGCTTGATCGGAAATCTCATTGGTTCAGCATACCATTATATGGAATCGGTCAGTAATGGAAAAATAACTGAGGTTTTTTATCCACACAAAGAGATAATGAAATATAGTCGCTTGTATATGTTTATTCAGGATATTAAAGAGTGTTGGTTTAATGAGGGGTACAACAACGAGTATCTGAATTCTTCCTGGTTCGATTATCCAATAGCAAATAGAGAAGACTATACGCAACCGGAAATAAATCATATCCTTATCGAAGAATACAGGATGATCAAATCCTACTTTTCTGCCATTATGAGTGGTGAAGTTCCCAAAGATATCGAATGGGAAAGAAGTATAGTGACAAAGTTAGAGAATGTTGACGGTAGAATGTGTCAGGTACTCTATCCGAGGCATACAAGCGATGTTATTTATTATCTTTTTTCCGAAATGTCAAAAAGGAATATTCTTTTCAAGAAATGCAAACGCTGTGAAAAGCTTTTCCCTTGCTATTATCATAAAAATGTACAGTTCTGTGAGCGTCTTGATGAATCCCGTAATGAAACCTGCCGTCAGATCAAATTCAGCCATTTAGGCGGAGTAAACGATATGGCAGATGATGATACCCGACAGATCGTTCTTGATATTTACGAGAAAGCTTATAAGCGTCAACGAGGTAGAGTAGATTACGGCAGTCTTGACAAGACGAAGTTTAAAATCTGGTCAAAGAAAGTCAGAAAGCAACGTGATCTATGTCTTAAACAAAAAATAACAATCCGTGAGTTTGAAGAATGGATCAAAGAAAACGATTGGAACTATGAGGAAGAATGATTATCCATTACCTCTGAATAAGATAACAACATGAGCATAGGAATGAAACGAGGAACGGTATATCTTGAACCACACCTGACAGAGTGGGAAATAGCCGCCAAAGAAGCGATACGCACAATCAAAAGCATACTCGGGGATATTGCCGCAGATATTCAGCACATCGGCAGTACATCCATCAGAACAATAAAAGCAAAGCCGATAATAGATATAGCCGTTGCTGTAAACGACTTTGAAGCTGTACTGCAAAAGAGGGCAGAGCTTGAAAAAGCTGATGTTATTTTCCGCTTTGACGAAAGACCGGAGCAGCTTTTGTTTGTTATGGGCGATTTTGAAAAGGACACTCGCTCGCATCATATCCATGTTGTGCTTTACGGTTCTGATGAGTGGAATAACTACATCAACTTCCGTGATTATCTGAACAGCAATACCGAAGCCGCAAGAGAATATGAAGCGGTCAAGCTCAGTCTTGCAGAGCAGTATTCTGATGACAGGATAGCATACACAGACGGCAAAAAAGATGTTATAGATAGGCTGCTCTCTGAGGCTCGTGTGTGGAAAAGCAATCAGTTATCCAAATAGACACAAAAAACTGTGTTTCCCGAATGCCTGAGAGAGCATTTAATAATGTTATAAATCGGAATTAACGGAGTGTTATCATGAATACTGTAAATAAAAAAATCATCCGGGCTGTAATCGACAAGGCTGACAAAATATGTCCTGATTCTTTGGCGCTGATCGGAATATATGGTTCGGCTGACACTGAGGACGAATATGAGAAATCTGATCTGGATCTGCTCATATTGATCGAAAATGACGATGGATGGAAGCTTGGAACGGGTTTTATCCTGGATGACAGTAAAGTTGGGTACGACATATATTGCACTGACCGTAACGGATTGAGATATGATGCAGAATGTCACCATGCCCGTCTGTCTAAACTGATGGACTCAAGGATCGTGTATGTAAAGAATCAAGATGCTTATGATGAGTTGATTACTTTAAGAGCGAAGGCAAATCGGCTTTTGAGTTCCGGGGAACGCTTTCAGAGAGTTTCCGAATTGATCGATAAGGCAAAAATTGCTTACGCAAACGCCTGCCTGCGCGAAGAAGCGGGGGAGATACGCATGGAAGCATGCGGAGTAATAACATTCCTTTCTGATGCTATGATGCTTTATCACGGGAAATATTTTAGACGCGGTGTGAAAAGAACAATTGATGAACTGGCGACATTGCCGATAGACGATGTTTTTGTACAATTGATCAAAAAAGCAGTTGTCTGCAAAGATATAAGTCAGCTTCGCGATTTGTTGAAGCAACTGATTCTTTATGCAGAAAGCCTCATACGACAAGAAAAACTGAAAGCAAAACCATCAGAAGCATTATCCGGAACATATGAAGAAATGTATTCCAATTGGCGGAATAAAGTTGAAGAAGCAGTAAAAAATGCCGATGCTTTCTCTTCATTTATGAATATGTGCAGTTTTCAATTTATGCTTTCTGATATCGCTGAGGAAGTTGAAATCGGTTCTTTCTCTGTTATGGATGAATACGACCCTAATTCTCTTGAAGACAATGTAAAAATCTTTGATAAGTATTTGCAGAAATATGAGCAAGTATATAGACGGGCAGGAATAAGTGTCAGACGGTATTCTGATGTTGAAGAATTTATCGCAAACTATTTGTGAAAATAACAGATCGCCTGTTTACATGATTCTGATTTATCTCTATAATACCTTAGAAGTAACCCTTGTTTTACTATTAATGGGCAGAGGGAAATGGAAGTTGATAGTTTTATGACCCTCATATAAAGATTAATCGAATTATTATTTGTCTGATGAAAAATGATTTATTTTTTGTTGGCTCGGCGCCTCAAAAATGGTTAGTGTAAAATAATTCTGGGAGTTTTATAAAAGCACCAAAAGAGCAAGACTAAAGCATCTCTTTTCCAGAGCCTGAGAACTGCGCCGGCGGCGTCCCGCCGCCTAAGAGGCGGGGGACATCGGTGATTGGTTATATTTCTAAATGTTTCATAAATAAAATAATGACAATTCCTGCTCAATATGGTATAATCCTCTATACTGCAATGCAGGGAGAATAACTGTAAAGTATTCTGTTACCGGGCAAAGCAGAAATGAACTGTACCTATGACTCATGAGCCGAAAGAGCTGAGTATATCCTAAATCCATCAGTTCATTTCCGGTCGCAGGATCCCATCAGGAAAGGAAGCATTATTATGGAAACAAAAAAAAGAAAACTATGGCTTAAGATACCGCTTATTATCCTGGCATCCCTTCTGGCTGTCATACTCATATATGTTGCCTATGTGGTGCTGAGCTATCAGCGTATCGAGGATGATCAGCAGCTCACTATAGAAGGAACTGCTAAAGAGGATAAGCTCCGCTTGGGAACAGACTATACCGCTGTCACCTATAATATCGGCTTTGGCGCTTATACACCTGATTTCACGTTTTTTATGGATGGCGGCACGCAGTCCTGGGCAAACTCCAGAGAAAGTGTTATCAACTGCATAGACAAGGATATTGAATTGCTGAAGGAACAAAATGCGGATCTCGTGCTGATGCAGGAGGTGGACTTCAACTCCACCAGAAGCTATCATGTAGATGAATTGGCGCAGATACGTTCGGCATTTGAGAATACCTCTTCTTCCTTTGCAGTGAACTATCATTCAGCCTTTCTTTTCTATCCCCTTTATCAGCCCCACGGCGCTTCCAATGCCGGACTGCTTACACTCAGCAATACACAGATGACCTCAGCCGTAAGACGCAGCCTGCCTATATCCGGATCCCTTTCCAGATTCATAGACCTTGACCGCTGTTATTCTGTGAACCGTCTGCCTGCTGAAAACGGAAGGGAGCTTATAATATTTAATGTGCATACCTCTGCCTACGGAACAGACGGAGATCTGCAGAAGCAGCAGCTGACAAAGCTGTTTGATGACATGAATAAAGAATATGAAAAGGGCAATTATGTAATCTGCGGCGGCGATTTCAATCATGATTTTGTCGGCAATTCAAAAGAGCTTTTCAACGGCGAGGTGCCTGAGCAATATACCTGGGCGGCAGCTTTTCCTGACGAGCTGATACCGGAGCATTTTCTCAAGCTGACCGATTATAAAAGCGGGATTACCGTCCCCTCCTGCCGCAACAGCGATAAGCCCTATAATGAGGATTGCTTTGTACTCACCGTTGACGGCTTTATCATTTCGGACAATATCGAAGCGACCTATATGGATGTGATCGACACGCAGTTTGCCTACAGCGACCACAATCCCGTAAAGCTGACATTCCGCCTGAAATGATCAGAACCGCTGTAAACGGTTTCGGCGTTGTTGTTATTCTTCATAAAAGCTATAACCAATCACCGATGTCCCCCGAGTCTCGCCTGCCGGCTCGGTCGGTGCTTCTGCTTCGCAGAGGTGTCCACCGGACACCCGCACCCTCTTAGGCGGCGGGTGTCATTCGGACTTTCAGTGGGGGTTATAATCCCCCACTGAAACCCCGAGGAGCTAAAGCTCCTGCGGTGTGGTTGCCTTGTCGCAGCCGAAGCTAAGGCAACACCGCGCAAAGCTCGCCTTACGGCTCAGCGCCACATCTGCTTGATCTTTTTCCGTCAGCTTGCACCATGATCCCTTGAAATACGTCAGTATTCCTGCGGTATTCTGATACGATCTGACAAAAGAATCAACTGCGCAGCTGTGGCACTATCTCTGTGCGGTATTGCCTTAAAAAAGAATGAGTGGTGATACAATGGCTTTCGATTATAAAAAAGAGTACAAGGAATTCTATATGCCGAAGAACAAGCCGACTATTGTAGATGTTCCGAAGATGAATTATATTGCTGTTCGTGGAAAAGGTGACCCTAATGATGAGGATGGCGAATACAAGCAGGCAATAGGTCTGCTGTATGGCATAGCTTATACGATCAAAATGAGCAAAAAGACAGATCATCAGATCGACGGCTTTTTTGATTATGTTGTACCTCCCCTTGAAGGCTTCTGGTGGCAGGAAGGTATAAACGGCATAGACTATTCTCACAAAGAAGATTTTTGCTGGATAGCCCTGATCCGCCTGCCGGATTTTGTAACAAAAGCAGATTTTGACTGGGCTGCTATTGAAGCGATAAGAAAAAATAAAACAGACTTTTCCAAGGTGGAGTTTATGACTTATCACGAGGGCTTGTGCGTACAGTGTATGCACATCGGTTCTTACGATAACGAACCTGCAACTGTTGAGCTGATGGATAGTTATGCACAGGAAAACGGCTATGTAACCGACATATCCGATACCCGTTATCATCACGAGATTTATCTCAGTGACGCAAGAAAGGTCGATCCCGAAAAGCTGAAAACAGTTATCAGACATCCGATCAGAAAAGCAGATGATTAACGCTGC
>CAMVQZ010000103.1 GCA_947169745.1 uncultured Clostridia bacterium | reverse complement strand
CTCAGATCCACAAGTCTGACATTAAGCAGCTCATTCTTCCTTGTGGATTTTTCCACAATATCCGTACCGAAGGTATCAATAGAATTAACGATCTTTCTTCTGTCCTCCAGAGAGCCCAGATCAAAGGTGAACAGCTCTTCTGTATTGCTGTCGGCTGCCTGTGTAAGCTTCTCCTTCGTTTCCTGAGGAGGAGCCAGCTCTTCCTTCACTTCTTCCTTCACCGATTCCACATCGGGCAGATCCATTGAGAATCCCATAATTATTTCCTCCTTGATTTTTGTTTTATTACATCTCTGAATTAAAGAGATTCTTCAACTGGTAAATAATATCATCGCTGTCGGCATTGATGGTCGCAGCCTCGTTTATCTCCGAGATCCTTTTCAGAGCCTCGATATTTGCATTATAGCCGATAGAATAGACCGGTATCTCCGAGCTTTCAAGAACGGAATTGATATCGTCCAGCGACCATCCCGTATTCTGCTCACCGTCGCTAAGAAGGAAGAGCATAGGCTTTGCATCCGGATGATCCTTCTTTGCCTTCTGTATCATATCCAGAGCTACTATCACAGCGTCATAGGTGGCTGTCTGCCCCACCGCGTCAAGATCCTGTACGGCTCCCTTGAACATAGCCTGCTGATTCAGATCAAACTTTGCAATGGGCAGGTTTATATAGACCTTGCTGTTATAGGAGACAAGCCCCACATAATTATCCTTGTTGATATACTGCATCGAGTTTATAAGCGAGGTCTGCAGGGCATTGATGGATTCGCCTCTCATGCTTCCTGAGATATCTGCAATAAATACTGCAATTATAGGTTTGCCGCTGTCCTTGTTTTCTTTAAAGAGCTTCTGTGCCTTGATGAGCTTGTCGCCGCTGATATTATCGGGAAGCTCGCTCTTGTATTTTTCATACTGATTAAAGCCGTAATCCTTTGCAAGATCCTGATTTTCATCATTGAGACAATATTCGCAGAATTTATCAAGGAGCTGGTCCTTTTCCTTGCTGATGTCTCCCACTGAATACATCGGATTATCGTGCCTTGCGCCAAAGGGGGTAAATACATAATCATTTTTCAGGATCGGATCATTCATAACTGACTGATATTCCATTACAAAGGAATCCAGTGAGCCCGACTCAGCAGACTTTCTCATCTGCATTGTATTATATGATACCAGAGGTACATTTTCCTGGAATTTCTGGAAGCCCTCTACAGCCTTGCTGCTGAGAAGATCATCTGCATCATAGGAATAAAGGGTGCTGACAAGAAAATTCAGTCCGGTGGAGCTGACAAAAGGATTAGTGTAACCCATCTGGATCTCATTTTTCGAGGTAGCCTCGGAGATGACCTTCATATTTACCGAACCGTATTTTTTGATTATCTCGTCATACTTTGACTTGGAAAACAGAACGCCGGCTGTATTTCCCACGAGCCTTTTTTCCTTGAGCGTGACCTTTACCTTCTTGGCTTCTATCATCTTCCCCCAGAATTCGTTTGAGGGTGTGATAGCATCCGGAACATATTTTCCTGAGGTAATATAGTCCACTGCAAGACCTGAAGATACAGATCTTATTGATACTGTTGCTGTCTTGCCGTTTATTTTCAGTTTCTCGCTGTTGAATTTCTTTGCCACCTCATTGAGCCAGCCGTCTGTTCCCTCTCCTGCTTTTTCAGGGGATGAAAAGATCTCAATATTCAGCTCGCCGTTTCCCGTTACCGAAAGCGGATAGGATTTGATATCCGGAAGCTCGTCCTCCTCCGAGAGGATATCACTGTCGCTGATAGCTGCCTTTCTTGCGGTGACATTTGTAACGGTGACTCCCTTGAGAAGCTCATCCATCTTCTGAGAAGTCTGCTCCGAGGTTTTTTCATCCTCAGACTTGCCCATATCCTTTGTCAGGCTCATTCCCACAATGACGGAAACAAAAACAAATACTGCAATGCCGGCAAATATCATACCCTTTTTTGCATTAGATAATGCTGACATATAATTACCTCCTGTCAGTTTTTATAATACTTGGTATTTGAGATAAGCTCGTTTATCTCCTGAATCGCAATCATCTTTTCCAGCTCTGCCTCGCCGATATCATCAAGCTTTGATATCTCCAGCAGAAGGCTGTCCAGCTTCAGAAGAACATCCTCATTCATATCCACAAGCCCGTGAACATAAGAAAGGTGTTCGTCATATATCTTCATCTGCTCCCCCACAGAACGCGAGGAAACCGATGTGCCGCCGTTTAACGGGGCGTTGTGCAGCTTTGTCCTGAGCTTTGTATAATTCTTATAATCAAATATTATCATCCTGTTTATCATCTTCTTTATATTGTTATAAAAAAGTAGCTGGACAGAATCAATAACACTCTGAAATTTTGTATATGTCAGCTCACCCGGTGAAAAATACTGTTCAAGAATACTGTCAAGGGACTTGTCCTTATCCTGAAGACTGTATATCTGATCAACAGCTGCTCTTATATCATTCTCAAAGACCTTTTTTTCCCTGAGATCCTCAAGAGCGTCGATATAATCCTTTGGATTCACAAACTCCGTACCCTTATACAGGCGAAGGGGAGTATTTTCAGGCTCGGAAAACAGCAGTGTATAATTTCCGTATCCGAAGCCTATCAGGCTCATAACGATTGTAGTAACGCCGATCGCAGTCAGGAGAGCATCACTGCCGAGAGTGATCCCCACCAGTCCCTTTGAAAAAAGAATGACATTCAGGAGAACAATGCCGAGATTTAGACAAATCAAGCGGATTATCTGCTTTTTTGACATTTATGTGCCTCCTAAATAAAATATATACATTAATTTTACTATTCCTTATGGATTTTGTCAATAAGAAACCCTGTCTACAATATATTTTTCTCATTTACATTATGATATTATCACACAATTATTAAGAAATAATAAAGAATCCGGGTACAGAGGGTAAACACCGATACTTCTGTTATCCCTGATCCGGGGCATATGATCCCAAAGCTTTTTCACCAGTAAAAAACCGCAGGTCATATCACTGCGGTTTCCTGTTTATGCTGTTGTAACAGAGGTCGAGGTGCTGGTTTCGTTTCTTTGGCTGTCTCTTATCTCGACCCTGATAGTATATTCTCCGGGGTTTTTTAGGACAAGGGTCTTTTCGGTATCTGTCACATATCCGTCAGAAAGGGTATTCCTTGAATTTCTGTCGGAAAGCTTATATTTATAAAAATATGTATATGAGCCGGATCCTCCCGCTGCGTGAGCGTCTATAAGGATCCTTTTACCGCCGCTCTCAAGATCTGTTTTATAAAAATGAACATCGCTTTTAAGATCAGCCGGGCTTTCCTTGACCTCAACAGTCCAGGTGAGCTCAGATGTCAGACCGTTGCTGTCCTGCATAACCGATTTGATATCATATGTTCCCACCTTACTAAGCTTTATCACCGGTCCGTCAGAGGTGTTCCAGGAGTTTTTGGTGGAAAGCTTGTAATAATATTTATAGGTAATGGTTTATGATGTAGATATTAATAATATAATAATAAAAAAATCAAAAATAATGAAGTAAATATTAAGAAAATACAAATTGTTAATAATTGGTAAAATTTAAAGAAATGATTTATTTGTATTTTATTCACATTTGTATTGACATCCATAATATGTACGTGTTATAATGCGGAAGTCAAATCAAAGTAAATTTAGCCTACAAATAAAAAGTCAAGCCTCAAATCAAAACTTGACGAAAAATTTTAGCAGCTGCTACTGCAGCATTAGCATTTGCTTCAGTAGGTGCATTCCCCGCAAACGCATCAACAGACTGGGATGGTGTTCATAATTCTTATTACTAAGACTGCTAAAGATCGTACACCTGATTCAGGTTACCGTCACAACTATGCAGCTCAGATTTATGCTAATACTAAATTGAAAGTGGATGTAGGTTGGGTTACAAACTGCAATGTTAAATCAAAGGGTTCATCTGTTCTCAGATATATAAAGCAAAACAATACTACAAAGAATTCTGCAGTACTCGCAAGTCATAACATTACAACTCATATTGGCGGTATAGGCGGCGGCAATCTTTCGCTTAGTGCAAGCGGTAGCCCTTCAGTTGGCGGCGGCTTCACATGGGGCGGCAAAGATGCTTCAAAGAATTACACTACTGCAACTGTTTACTATTCAATAGATGCATCTATCTGGAGACTTTATGAGTATTCAGAAACTCACAGCGGTCACTTTGTAATCAGAAATGCAAAGAAGAAGAAGCTTTGTTCTATCGAGGCTTCATGCCGCGTAAGCTATTAATAGCTGATTTCAGATAACTGTTTTTGATAACTTTTTTATAATTGATAAATAAGAGCAATAGTATTATTTACGGTAGGGCATAATACTCTATTGTTAAATTTTACTATTGCCTTTTTCGTTGATTATAACTCTAATAGTTCCAAGGAGGAATATGCCATGAATACAAAAAGTAAAAAGAAAACCAGATTAATAGTTTTATTAAGTGTGATCGGCGTTCTTGCGATCGCTGCAGCTGTAATTTTTGTTTATGATTCTTCAAGAAGAAACAGTCATCCTGAAGAGCCTGAGTCCCAGAATAATCATATACAGTATTTTTATGGAACAGTCGGCTGTATGCATCTTATGGAAAAAAACAAAATTCCGGTAAATGAACAATATAAATCAAAAATCAAGGAAAAATGCGAAAAAATGATAAGCACTCTTGATATGAACGAGGTTAATTTATTACGGTTGTCAAGACTTATTGTTATCGACCGTTATTTCAAACTCGGTAATTATGAAAAATATTTGAATGATATAGATGATTTTTATGATGAAGAAAGAAATTTGTTTTCAAATGATAAAATGTCAAAGAATGTGGAAAATGTTGGTTTTACCGAAAATGAAATAATTGCATCAGAAGCAAACGCGTCTATTGATTTGTATACAACCTTAGCTTATTTTGATATTCCTCTGAAAAAATATGATCTAAAAAAAATGATTGCAGACTTCTTTGATCAAAACAGCAGTAAGTTCAAAACAAGCGATCTGGATGTTGAAGACGGGATTTTAATATCTTCTCCGATCATATCAGCATTTTATGTTTTTCTTGAAGAAGATGAGCTTAATATGATAAAATATGATAAGGTATGGACTGATTTTAAAAAAATGATCGAAAGTGAGCAATATGAAGAATACGAAAAGCCCACTATATCCGAATTGAGAGATGTTGATTCGACCTTAAAGCTTAATAAGCTTCTTAATGCAAATCTGAAAACGAAATATAAGTCTGTTCAGGAATACTATGAGCTTCTCAAGACTGAAGAGGCGTTTGAATATAGTAAGGATGATGAGATATTCCCGATTATGACCTTCTCTTATCTGTCTGTAAACAATGATCTTGACCTTTCAAAGAATACATATTTCACCGAAAATATCAATCAGTGGCTTGAGGAAAGTCTGAAAAATCAAAAATTATGATTGTCTCTTTAATTATGACCTGTGTGAACATACAGTGAGGAGAAAAAATGAAGCTGAATAATATAACTAAAAAATATAATGACAATTGCATATTGGACAATACAGAGCTTTCGCTTACGAAATGCGGTATGGTTTTTGTACTAGGTCCATCCGGCAGCGGAAAAAGTACGCTGCTAAACATTTTAGGACTGCTTGACAAAGATTATCAGGGAGATATTACTATCTTCGGTGAAACTCTTGACAAGAAAGACAACTCTTTAGCATATGCCAGAAAAAAACACCTTGGTTTTATTTTTCAGGATTTCAACCTGATCAATTCGCTTACTGTCAAGGAAAATATTATAGCTTCGCTGAATATTTCCGATAAACCGTTTGATGAAGAAAAATACAAAAAAGTATTTTCCTTACTCGGTCTTGATAAGCTTGAAAACCGTGATGTTACAACTCTTTCAGGCGGAGAAAAACAGCGTGTTGCAATTGCACGAGCTATTTTGAGAAACAGCAAGATAATCCTTGCCGATGAACCAACAGGAAATCTTGATTCAGAGAACACAAAAGTGATCTTTGATACATTAAAAGAGTTTTCAAAGGATAAGCTTATAATTGTTGTCAGTCACGATAACGATGCAGCTCGGGAATATGCTGACTGTATTATAACTTTAAAGAATAAAAAAACAACCATAGTAGAAAATGATACATACATCAGCAATCCAGAGCTGAAAAATGATGAAACGTCGGAAACAGTCGAACGAAGTAATAAATGGATCAGAAAGATCTCACTTAACAATCTGAAGCACAGAAAAAGAAAGCTCGCTCCACTTTTCTTTATATCAATGATTTCGCTCTTATTTGCAGGTCTGGTTATGGGTATTTATTCTACTATCAACAATATGTGCTTTACTACAAACTCTGTATTGGAGACAGACCGATATTCCATACTGAAAAATAATGAGTTTTATACACTCGAACAAATAGACAGTGAAATTACTAAAGAGATATCCGATAAAGTCAGGTTAGCCGATACGGTAGAATACTATTATGATAATATAACTATACTTGCCGGCAATAAATCAGCAAATTCAAATTATACGGTAATCAAAGAAAATGAGTTTTTCAGAAAAAGATTGTCTGATAATCTGAACGGAAATTTTATAAATAATGAGAAAGAAATAATAATCAACCAAAATCTTTCCGAACAGATTTTCGGAAGCAATGACAGCGTTGGGAAGGAAGTAACAATTATTTATAATCAACGAAAGTATCCGTGTAAAATTTCAGGCATTCTGAAAGTAAGCTCACACAATGATCAGCCTATAATAATGCTGAGCGAATCCTTGAGTAAAAGCTTCGGAACTGATCTTGCAAAAGGCGAAAGCATTTCCTTAATGCCTGTAGAAAGTAACTATGAAGCTTTAGATTTGATAAATACCACCCTTGGATCTGCCTTATCTTCACAAAAGATAGTAAGTGGCAGAAAGCCTGATAACAAGAATGAAGCTATTATAAGTGTGCATATGTTTAATAGATTTGTTTCATTATTGTCATCAGACAACAATAATCTTCTTAGCATTGAGGATATTCGCAAGGATCATATTCCCGATGAACTCAGGAAATTGCTGTATGATAAATATATGAATGTATCTTCAGATGCCTGCACATTGGGCAAGATAAAAATTGTAGGAATATATGATTGTGAAAATCCGGATGACGGTGATATGGTTTACATAAACGAAGACACATTAAAAGAATTCAACTTACCAAAGACCAATCGCATAGATATATATGTATATGATCTTTCAGGTACAGATTCAATTACCAAGATAGCAGAAAATCACGGCTGTATGGTTGAGCAGCCAACAGGCTCAGCAGCCATTACACTTGCGGTTCAATTACAGACTATTATAATGTTGTTAGGTGTGATTTGCGTAATAATTATTGCAATCACCTGCTTTATGATTCATTTCTCGACAAAAATGAATATAAAGGACAGAATATATGAAGTCGGTGTGATAAAATCACTTGGCTCCGACAATAAGTCTATTTTCAAAATGTTTATAAGCGAAAATATTATTATCAGTATAATAACAAGTGCGGCCGCTTCTGTTTTATTGTTACTGTTAAATTTTCTTAATTCATCTTTTGAATGGCTGACTATAAACAGCATTCCGGTATTGACTATAGAATGGTGGCATATAGCTGTTATCTTTGTGCTTAACTTGATAATAACACTTCTTTCAGCTTTCAAGGAAACTATAAAGGTATCCCGTATGAATATTATTGATGCACTCAGGAACAAATATCAGTAAAAAATGACATACTCCCTTGCTGACACAGTTAGGAGAGTATGTCATTTTTAATTTAAGGCAA
>CAMVQZ010000102.1 GCA_947169745.1 uncultured Clostridia bacterium | reverse complement strand
CACTCGCTCTGTCGTGCATACATATACTCTCGTCGCGCGGTATCCGGCGCTCACCGTCCCGGACAATACTCCCACCCTCCGCCGCCGCAGCCCTTACGGGCTGCTTCTTGCGGCTGGTTTGCTCTGACTTCCGGAGTTTCACTCCCCTATCACTGAGCGCCTGTTTTCTCCCAGAATTATTTTGCAGCGTGACGCTGCACCCGTGTTCGGTGCGTGCTCGCACTGAGCAATTCGGCAGCATGACGCTGCACCCGTGTTCGTGTTATCGCTCGTTTACTCTCGCTCTGTCGTGCGTATATAAACTATCGTGCCGCGGCACGGCTTTCAGCGCAACATAGCAATTTGTGGCTGCGCCCCCTTTTGAAAATCCCATCCTTAAACCCCTGCTGTGTTTGTCGGGTGGTCTGTATGCTTAAGGAAATTTTGTATGTATCGGGCAGAACGAATATGCAAGCTGTAGGTTTGTATGAGAATCCGTGGTTTTGTATGAACCTCCCCATCCGTTCACCGAAAGTAGAGGTTTATACGCATTTTTGTCAGCCGCAAGCAGCTTCGGCACAAATAAAAGGAGGAGGGATTTCCACAAAAGGGAAACCTTGGTTCACCCCTCTGGCTCCGTGCCGAAGACACGCAGCATATCATATAAAACCATTAACCCGAAAAAAACCGCAGACCATAACGATCTGCGGTATAAAACTATTATTTATAATACGTTGATTTTGAAGATTTTTTCAGCTGTGATCTCTTCGCTGTCCATTACAATTACTCTTATCTCATAATCTCCGGCCTTACCCAGCTTCAGTGACTTTTGGGTATCGGAAACAAATCCATCCGAAAGTCTGTTCCAGGTTGACTTCGTGCTGAGCTTATAGAGGTAAGAATAAGTATAGGGAGTTATTCCTCCGGCTGATGCAGCGTTTATGGTTACTTTCTCTCCGGTATAGATCCTATCGCTGCTTATTGATGAATTATTCTCCAGTGCAAGAAGTATCTCATATTTTATATTATTTTTTTCTGCAAATGTCTGTGCAGCAGAGCCTTTTTCGCAGTAGATCGTAATATCAGAACAACCTGTAAATGAAGTATTATTTATGGTTTCAACACTGCCGGGAAAAGAAATATCAGTAAGATTTATACAGCTATTGAAGGTATAATCTCCTATACCTACGATACCGGATGGAATAGTAACTTTTTTGACTGTTTTATTTGAAGAGAAAGTACCCCTTAAATATTTTACAGCATATCCATCAATAGTTGAATGGATAGTTACCTCTTCCTCACTTCCTGTATATTTTGTTATGGTGACCACATCATTCTGGACAATATATTCAAAATTTTCATAAACCAGGGCAGCGCTTGCTATAATTCCGCTTTCCGGAACGACAGCCGGCAAAACAGTAGCTCCTGATCCCAGCAAAGCTGCGATCAGGGCAATGGACAGTATCTTTTTTGCAACCTTCTTTTTGTTCATCACAACATCTCATTTGAGTTATTGATTTTTCCTGCGTAAACCCGAAAGAAACCGCAGAATCAGCGTTCTCATCCTTATTAAAGAGAACTCACATCATTAATAAACAGTATAATTATTTTTTCTTGTATTTGTCAATAAAAAACATCAGTTTTTTCATCTGAAATATATTTTTTATATGTAAACAATAATTGATTTTTATGAAACCAAACAGATGGTAAATATTTCTAAAAAACTGATATTGAGGTTAATAAATAAAATTTTGAGTATCCCTCTTTTTTATAGTAAGCTTATGTGAAACTGATACTGACTACAAAGACAAGCGCTCATTGCCGAAAGAGAGTATTGTCTGAGACACTGCGCACCGGATTCCGCGCCGCGAGAGTATAGTTACACATAATCGAGCAATTATGCGGATCGACAGTAGAGGCACTCCGTGTACAATAAAATGTAAAAGTGATATTTGACAACATTATGTTTATTATTGTATAATGTTGTTATAGCCAGATTCAATAATTTTTTTAAAGGAGGAAAGTAATATGAGTAAAAAACTTATAACAAAAAAGCTTCTGCCGGTGTTTTTGTCACTGCTGATGATCACAGGTGTAATCCTGCAGCTTCCTGATATTTCCCGGTCAGATACCGCATGCGCTGCAGAGGATCCTCTGAAATCGATCTATATTGGTGCATATAAAGGTAATTTCTGGGCTTATGAAGGCTTTGAGGTACCTTGCATCAAATGTTATCCGGACGAAGATTATGACAACATGTATATACACAATAGATATGATCTGCCGTTTATAACCTTAGGTTTTCCGGGTCTGAGTGCGGAACAATTAGATGATCTGAAACTGACCTGGACATCAAGCAATCCCAGTGTCGCTGAATATGATGCAAAAAAAAGCAAGATACTCTCCCTTCGCGCCGGAACCACAAAATTCAGAGTAACTGCTGAGAACGGCGTTTACAGTGAATTTGATTTTACAGTTAAAAAACCAGATATCCATCTGAGTTTCTCGGATATGGATAACTTTGTATTGAATGGAATAATGATTCTCAGAAATGAGAGGGTAGATGACCGGGGTAATATCTGTGATCCTGAAGACTATAATGATGAAATGATTGGCTGCGGCCTTATGATACCCATGAGCGCTTCTTTTGATAATATCAAAGTCTTGTCAAGTAATGAAAAAGTGGTAAAGATCGAAAATAATAAGATATATGCAGTTTCTCCGGGTCAGGCCGATCTTTATGTAATAAATACTCTGACAGGCGCGACCTTTTCAAAATCCAAAGTAACTGTTCCGGAGGTTACTGTTGATATCTGCAAGTACTTTGAGATCGATCCCGGAGAAAAAATCGAATATTTACACATCGGCGCCACAACTATTCCTCTTACATTCAACTGGGGATTTTTCTGGGCTGAAAGTGACAGAAAAAAATGCCAGGAAAATTACAACTATCTGGATGACTATTATTTTCATCACGATCAGAATTTCAACCGCAGATTTGTTGTAAGTTTAAATAAGGCAGGAACTGAGCGGGGAGATTTTACACTTACAAGCTCTGACCCCGGTGTCGTAAAGGTTACTGAAAACACTATAGAAGGCGTTTCAAAAGGAAAAGCTGTGATAACTGCCACTCTTCCCAACGGAAATACAGCAAAATGCAATGTTACTGTTACAAGGTCGCCGAAGGGAATCAGATTTGACAGTAAGGAATACTATTTATATAAGGGAAAAACAAAAAAGCTCAGACCAATCATATCTCCTGACGATACAGATGATAAAACAATCAAATGGACTGTAAATTCCAATAAAGCCATTTCTCTTAATAATGGTGTTATAACCGGACTGGATTACGGAAAAGCTTATGTTACAGCTTATACCATATACGGAAGAGAGAGCTATTATGATGAAATTGAAAATCAGAAGGCAACCTGTATAATAAATGTAGTAAAAGAAGAAACCGGCATAAGCCTGAACAGATCCGAGATATCTCTTACAAAAGGAGCTCAGGCCAGACTGAAAGCTGTGATCGAACCGTCGGATGCATATTTCAAAGAGATCAACTGGACATCGACTGATAGTAATGTTGCGATCGTAACAAACGGATGTATCACGGCATTGAATCCCGGAACGACAACTATAATTGCCGAAACACATAATCATAAAATTGCGCAGTGTAAGGTTACTGTCAAAGGAGAAGCAAAGTCTGTACGGCTGAATAAAACCTCTTTAACTCTGGGTAAGGGCGAAAGTCTGACGATCACCGGAACCGTTGAGCCTGCTAATTCACTGAATAGTAAGCTCACCTGGACAACCTCAAACAGCAGTGTCGCTACAGTTTCAAACGGTACGATAAAAGCAAGAGGTACCGGCACAGCAACCATCACCGCAAAAACCTCCAACGGCAAAACCGCTACTTGTAAAGTAACCGTCAAGAGCGCACCCTCAAAGATAACCCTGACAAAAGGTATACTCACCATCGGTGTGGGCGAAAAATACAGCCTGGGCTCAAGCGTAAACGACGGCGCCGGCTGCGCCACCAGGACTTACCGCACCAGTAATTCTTCTGTTGTGAAAATGACAAAGACAAACTGGACAGGTGATTTTGTGGGCGTGAAACCGGGTGTTGCATATGTAACTGTCCGCAGCTACAACGGAAAGGAACATTCCTGCAAGGTCACTGTTAAACCAGCCCCGAAGAGCGTGACCATCAGCAAGAAAACACTTACAATGAAGGTGGGTCAGACAGCGACCCTGAGCTGCTGGACAAACGACGGAGCCGGCTGCGCAACAAGAACCTTCCGCACAAGCAATTCCTCTATCGTAAAAATGACAAAGACCAATTGGACCGGCTCCTTCAAGGCAATGAAACCGGGAGTAGCCTGGGTAACGGTCAGGACTTACAATGGTAAGGAAAGCTCGTGTAAGGTGACAGTAATAAAATAATATTTTACACTGATATCAGATAAACAATACATCTCCCCTACCTTCTGTTTTGTTGTAAATCAGGATAAAAAAATACCCGATAGCCTTGCGGTTACCGGGTATTTAATATTATTCTCCGATGCTGTCGTCTGACGGCTTTTGGATTTCGATCCTGCCGTAAAGAGACATATCAGGACGCTCGTTTATGCTCTGTCTTACCTTTTCTGAGTCCTTGTCGTTCTCAAAGGTACTGAACATACTGTCCTGGGGATGAGCCTCATCCTCGCTGTACTGCCTGCGCTGATATCCGCTGGAACGGGGTCTGCGGTTGTAGGAGCCGTCCTTATTGAAATTATTGCTCCTCTTCCCTCTGTAGCCCTTATCCTTGTATCCGGGCTTGTAATCGGGATCGGGGCCGATTACAACGTGCCTCTGGAGATTTTCTCCCTCACTCCAGGAAATAGCTCCTCTGACCTTCTGAACAGCTGTGTGAATGATCCTTCTCTCATATGGATTCATAGGCTCAAGAGATGTCTTTGCACCTGTTTTGCAAGCCTTGAAGGCAAGCTTTCTTCCAAGTATTTCAAGAGTTTTTTCTCTCTTTTCTCTGTAGTTGCCTATATTAATTGAAATTCTGTAATATTCATTATCAATATGGTTTGCAACAAGACCTGTGAGATACTGAAGTGCGTCAAGGGTCTCTCCCCTGTGTCCGATAATAAATCCTACATCTTCGCCCTCAATATTTATAACAGCTCCGCCTTCTGTTTCCTCTGAATTCATTTCAAATTCAGTAATACCCATACCATTAAGTATAGTCGCAAGATAATCTTCAGCGGATGCAAGAGGAGTCAGCTCTACATATGCTCTGACAATAGCAGGACTTCCTCCGAAAAGACCGAATTTTTTCTTTTCAGGCTGCTGTATCACTTCAAAGCTTACATCTTCTTTTCCTAACTGTTTTTTTGCTTTTTCTTCGGCTTCTTCTATAGTTTCAGCCGTTACTGTTACTTCTTTTATCATTTAGTAATACCCCCCGTTTAGATTTTTTTCTTTCCCATATAATCACTTGCGTTACTTTGCTTTCCGGATTTTTTCTTTGATTTTTTATTATTCTTTGTTTTTCTTTCTACAGGCTCAAAGGTCTCTGAAGCAGCCGCAGCCGCAGCATCAAATTCCTCGTTTTCAATAAACTCATACTCTGCTTCCTGTTCTCTTCTGAGAATGACTCTACTTGCCTCTGCCCTCGCCTCTATAATACTCGGACTGTAGAAAATATACATTATGAGCGACTGGACGAAGCCAAGAATAGTTGATGCGATCCAGTAGAATCCAACGGCTCCGGGTACGGTGTATGCGATCCATGCAGAAAACAAAGGCATGAGAACTACCATAAGAACCATACATCCCTGCATTTTCGTGCCGTTGAGCTTCTGCATAACTAACATACTGATAACAGATGTTACAAAACAAAGCACCGGTATCAGCCACATCATAGAACTAAAGGACGACTGACTGGGCGTTGCAAGAAGGTCAAGACCACAGAAATTAAATCCGCCTGCAAAATGATTAATAGAATCAACCTCATTCTGACTGAAAAGCGGACTGCCGTTCTGGTCTACAAGATATTTCTGAAGAAAATTAAAATATCTGAAAATACTGATCTCGCCGTATTGACTGTTGATGCCTGCCCCGATACCAGGCAGGGTTGCGATACTGTTCATAGCTGCACTGACCTTTTCAGCAGCAATATGAAGAGTATTAGTAAGAGGATATCTGACAGAATAGTAAACGCCGAACATCACTATCATCGGAGCTATCATCGGAAAACATCCGGATGTAGGACTGACATTCTCTTTTGCCATCAGCTTCTGAACTTCCTCATTCGCCTTCACTCTGTCGTTTTTGTATCTGTCCATTATTTCTCTTTGCTTTACCTGCAGCCTGGCATTAGCTGCCATAGATTTCTGCTGCTTAATTGAAAATGGCAGAAGCAAAAGCTTTATTGCAATTGTAAATAATATAATGGCAATACCGTAATTATTTACAAGATAAAATGCTCCCCATAAAATATAGCCGAATATACCGCCTATAATATTAAAAATAAAATCCATTAAAATCAATCAGTCCCTTCACAATCTCTCCTGATCAAAAACTAACCCTTTTTACCTTTTCTTCATTTTCTGTATGTGATACGCTTTGCCTTTTTTTCAGGGACTGGATCATATCCACCGCTGGAAAAAGGATTGCAACGAAAAATCCTCCATAAAGTCATAAATGTGCCTCTGAAAGCACCGAATCTTTCAATAGCTTCTATTCCATAATGTGAACAAGTCGGGTAATATTTACATCTCGGAGGAGTTTTTGATGAAATATTTTTTTGATAAGCTCTGATAAGCCAAATAAGCGGGCGCTTCATTTTAAAACACCCGCCTCTTTCAGCTCTTTCTTCATAGACCGCAAAATATCAGATGATTTAACAAAAGGGGTCTTCCCCCTTGCAACAAAAATCAGGTCATATCCCGGTTTTATCTCACTTGAAACAGCTCTGAATGCCTCCCTGATTATTCTGCGGGATCTGTTTCGCATAACGGCCTTACCTGTTTTTTTACTTGTAGTAATGCCTATCCTTATACCCCCAGTGCGGTTTTTCATAACATATGTCACCAGCACCGGAGAGGTATAAAACCGGCCTTTTGAGTAAATTCTGCGAAAGTCATTGTTTCTCTTTAAAGTGACTATTTCACTCAAGTATTTCACCCTTCCATGATTTACCCTGATCCGACCGTATGCAGGCAAAAATCAGTATGTAAGTCTCTTTCTTCCCTTAGCTCTGCGACGAGCAAGTACCTTGCGGCCATTTGATGTAGCCATTCTCTTTCTGAATCCATGCTCCTTCTTTCTGTGGAGCTTCTTGGGCTGATATGTTCTCAGCATGGAAATTCCTCCTTTCAAGTAGACAAAAAGTAAGTCTCATAAGTGTCCAAGATAAAACCTTGCACCGTAAAATTATAAACTATAACGCCTGTATCTGTCAACAAAAAAATTGAAAATTTCTACATTAATAAGGATATTATTTTTCTGCGGCATAAAAAACGATGAAAACAAACCAAAACTTTTAAGCATCCGGGTTTTCAACACATTATCAAAAACGGTTGAAAACTAAAAAAATAATAGTTGTATGGCAAAGGTGAGTTTTTTGAGTGACCGGCTTGTTTTGAGCCGATAGTCTATGCAGGCGTGCCTCCGGCACGGGCAGCGTGAGCACGCACTGGAGTAAAATAATTCTTAAAGAAACAGGCGCTTACTGTCAGGGGAGTGAAACTCCGGAAGTCAGAGCAAACCAGCCGCAAGAAGCAGCCTGTGAAGGCTGCGGCGGCGAGGGGTAGGAGTTTTGTCTGAGGTACTGCGCGCCGGATGCCGCGCGACGGTAGTTTATGTACGCACGACCGAGCGAATGAAATGAGCGATAACGCGAATCGCTCAGTGCGAGCACGCACCGCGCTGGAGTTAGTGTAAAATAATTCTGGGAGAAACAGGCGCTCTGTGCCGAGAGAGTGATA
>CAMVQZ010000101.1 GCA_947169745.1 uncultured Clostridia bacterium | reverse complement strand
TTAATCTGGGAGAATACAATAACAATATCCTCGACAGCAACATCCACACCGTAGTTAATAAGACCGACGGAGAAACCGTTAAATATGACAGCAATATTATTCCCGCGGCTACCGGAGGGGATGTGGTATTTTTTCATATAAAGATTCCTGAAAAAAAGCCGTATACGAATACAAATATCTGTATGGTCGTGTACAACTGCCAGACCGAGATAATTGCCGGAGATAAGACAATTTACAGACAATCCTCAAAGTTCCTGAAAGAAGGTCTGAACAGAGGCAATTCATTTATTGATGCCAAAATTCCCGAGGATGCCTTCGGTACCACCATAACTGTCCGGTGCATAGTCCCGGATGGTGCAAATCTCACAAAGCTTGAAAACGTTCGCCTGATGCCAACGGAATATTCTCTCCGTTATCCGCTGATAAACCATGAGATGGATTTTATCTTCTGCACAACCATTGTTTTTGTATCCTTTATTGCAATTCTTCTTATGGTATCACTGAGAAAATTCAATACTCTTGAAAGAGAAGGACTTTATCTCTTCAGCTTTTTCTTCCTTACAGGAATATTGGAGCTGGGCTCAAATGATATTCTATATATATTTATAAACAACCATCTGATATGCTCAAATATAGAATACTTCGCAATGTTTCTGATGCCGGTGCCCTTCTGCGCATTTCTTTCCCTTGAATTTCAAAAGCTGTACCGGATCATTTTCAAAGTACTCGCCGCTGTTTTCGGAGTTGTTTTTCTGACAGTAATTACTCTGAATCTCACCACAAACCTGCATTTTTACAAGTTCACTCATTATGAGAGGTATCTCATTGTCGGAGGGCTTATCATAACAGTAATCTCCCTGCTTACATACAAGGAGAAGAAATCCTACAGCGAAAAAATAATCAAAATCGGTACCATCTGTTCCATCTCAGTAATGATGATAGAGGTTATCCGTTATGAGCTGAAGGATACCTCATATCTTTTCCGGACGCTGTTTTCCACTTCACTGGCGGTTTTCGGAGTAATGATATTTGTCTTTTCACTGCTTTACGGCTACTATATCAAGTTTTCCACAGAAATGATGAGAAAACGTCCCCTGGAGCAGGTCGCCTTTACAGACGGTATGACCGGCATATCCAACCGGACTGCTGTTATAAAATACCTGAATGAGCTTAACCAGGAAAACGATTTTTCCATTTTTTCTTTGATGTCAATGATCTGAAAAAAGCAAATGATGTTCACGGACATGAAACAGGAGACAAGCTTATCAGCATTGTGGCGTCGGCCATCAGTGACAGCTTTGAGGATGACGACGGATTCTACGGAAGATACGGCGGAGATGAATTTGTCGCCGGATATTTCAGAAATTCTGAAACACGCATCGAAAAAAGCATTGAAAGCTTCAATCGGATAATTTCAGAAATCAACAAGGAGAAGGCTCTTCCCTTTGATGTAAGGGTCGCATACGGAAGCTGTATAAATGACCCCGGCTCCCCTATGGAGCCGGACAAGGTACTGAAATCAGCTGATGAAAAAATGTACAGATGAAAAAGCAGATGAAAGCGAAAAAT
The DNA here is from genome assembly GCA_947169745.1 of uncultured Clostridia bacterium. Lineage (GTDB taxonomy): Bacteria > Bacillota > Clostridia > Oscillospirales > Acutalibacteraceae > UBA1213. Next base: position 6,497 of record CAMVQZ010000101.1, on the reverse strand, counting down.
CAATCGAAAGAAACAAAGAGCGCAAAGAAAAAACACTGATATAAATTTCCGATCAGAACCAATAAACAAGAAAGGACGGAGCCAGCTTTGGTTTCCGTCCTTTGTATTAAGTATCAATAAATAAACACAGGCATATCTACATATGCTTCATCATAGATTTTTTCTGCAGATTCTATAGGGAGATTCACACAACCGTGGGAGCCGTCCTCCAGGTAAATGTTTCCTCCGAATTTGTCTCTCCAGGTAGCATCGTGGAAACCTATATCCTCATATATTCCTACCCAATAGGATACCGTAGTCCAGTAGCCGGGCCCATAAAGAGTGGCTCCTTCTTTTTTGTTATAAACCCTGAAAGCACCCTTGGGAGTATCGTTTCCTGTGCTGGGGCCGCCTGTGACAACGTTTGATTCCATTATTATCTTGCCGTTTTTGTAAAGCCACATATACTGGTCTGAAATGCTCACCTCTGCATAGGTATTACCGTAGTCCTCATACTTGCCGTATTTTCCGGCAATCCTCAGCCACCACTTATTGCTTTCCTCACTGCCGTTAGTAAGATCAAAGGTAATGGACATCCTGTTAAGAATAGTCTTTTTAAGCGCCTTTTCTGTATAATTCTCATCAAGTATCCATCCGACGCTCTTATTCTGTATATTTATCTCCTCTCCGCTGTGAGTATTGAATTTCAGGGTATCCTGAAAAGTGCTGTATTTTTTTGCAAGCTGCTCAGAATAGTTCTTTATCTCGTCATCCTTGGTTTTGTAGGTAAATCTGCCTTCCTTGGTCTTTGAAACAGTTATCCATTCTGAAAAAGTATTAATATCAAGAGTTTCCTTCTGATCGCCGAATTTGAGAATGATCGTCATATCAGAAATATCGCCATATTTTTCATATTGGGGGTTATGCTTCTTTTCTTCGGATTCACTGCTTGAAACCGAAGAATCATTCTCAGACCCGGTATTGCTATCCCCGGCACCTTTTACTTTGCTGATAAAGAATAAAGTAATGACCGCAATCGTTAAAACGATCAATATCAGGACAGGAACCGACAGAGATCTTTTTTTATTTTCTGTCATAATCTATCATTTCTCCAGACAAATCAAAATTCAGACAATTATCCACCTACTCAAAGTAAATTATATCTGTACTATAAGGATTTGTCAATATGACCAAGTTACAAAAAAACAACACACTCCGCCAGTATATTTGAGGAAAAAGAACTATAACTGACAATTTATTGAACAGCAGAGCGCATTTTTGCTTATTACAGGAAAGATCTATTGATAACTATCTGTAAAAAATACAGAGTATACCGTCATATATCTCAATTCTTTTTACAAGAGTGCGGGCTATCCTTCGTTTTTCATCAAAGCTCATTTCCGGAAAGTTCTTAAGCTTTTCTCTGATAACCTCTGCAGGGATTGCATCCACAGTAGACTCCGCACTCACAAGTCCGGCTTCAAGCTCTGTCCTTTTACCTTCCAGGACAGCTATTCTTTCATTTATATAATGAAAAAGGGCATCCCCCGCCTTGGGAAGCTTTTTCATAAGGGAATCTGTTTCTTCCCGGATCTCAATGAGTCTTATCTTTTTTTCATTCTCATCAGAGCTGTCGGCTGTCTCAACCGGGAGGATAAGCTCACAGAGGGAAATACGATCCAAAAGGCACCATTCCACTGCTTTCTCCAGAATATCAAAAGTCAGATGCTCTCTTCTGCCGGGGCATATGCCGGACTTTCTTCCGCCGCAATTCAGGTATCTCCTTCCGTTTTTCTGACCATTAACTACAGTTATATGCTTTCCGCAGTATCCGCAGATTGTCAGTCCTGTGAGCCATGTATTCCTGCCTCTTCCGGTATTTTTTACCGGCTTGTTATCGCTGAGAAGTTTCTGTACGCTTATCCATTTTTTCGGGTCGATCAATCCGTTATGGCAATTTAGTTTAAAATGATCCCCCGAAATATCAGAAAACTTGCTCCTGCTCTTTTCCCTTCTGGAGCCATAGAGTGTACACCCGTTTTTTCCATCGTATTTTTCCGGAGGGTCATCCGGAACTGCTCCCTTCCCGGTCAGATAGCTGTAGACATCGGCATTTGCCCGGACATATACGGGATTCCGGAGTATACGGCTCACAGAACAGGACGAAAAAGACTTTCCTCTGGAGGTTTTAAATCCCATATCATTCAGTTTTTTTGCTGTTGCCCCCAGACTGCCTCCCCTCAGATAATCATCATACATAAACCCCACAGCCTCCGCCTTTTCCGGATCCGGCTCCAGGATCTTTGTATGTATCCCATCTATTAATGCCGGCTTCTTCCTGAAACCAAATGGAGCGATTCCGGCAAGGAACAAGCCTTTTTTCCCTCTTTCATAGAAATTATCCTGCACTCTTTTCCTTATCATATTTCTTTCAAGCTCCGCAAAGACCATTATGATCTGTAGAGTAGCCTTTCCCATTGCTGTAGACGTATCAAACTGCTCACTGCAGGAGATAAACTGAACACCGTACTTTTCAAATTCGCCGTATATCCCCACAAAGTCCTGTAGAGAACGGCTTATCCTGTCTACCTTATAGCACACCACCTTAGAAATCCTGCCGCTGCGGATATCCTCCATCAGAGCTTCAAAGCCGGGACGTCTTGTATTGGCTCCGGTATAGCCTCTGTCAGAATAAACGATACTATCCTCTCCGGGAAACAAACGCCGGCAAAAGCCCTCCTGCTGAGAAATGGATATGCTGTCTTTTTTTTCCACAGACTGACGGCAATAAACTGCAAACATCATTCTCTCCCCTGATCGTCAAGTATCCGTAAAAGCTCCGTTGTAATTCTTCTGTTATTATTTACAGTCTCCTTTTCGTCTCTTATTTCATCATATTCTCTGATAATCAATCCTGAAAAGCTTTTCTCTGATATCTGAATATAGTTTTCATTATCTGATGACATGATAACACCTCTTCCCTGAAAGTATATTCATGAGGAAAGCTAAACTATGAAAAGCATTTTTAAAAAAACAGAAAAACTTTTATTTTTTAGGTTTTTTTTAAGAACTTTTTTCTATAATAAGGTCACAACAAAAACACGACCACTAAACCAAAACAAACGGAGGTATGACCTATGTTAAAAAGAAGATTTACAGTTTTAGCAATTTCCGCTTTCTTACTCATAACCGCAGGCTGCAGTCAGCAATCCACTGAAACAAGCCAGGAAAGCTCCAGGAAAAACACCGTAGTCACAACTGCAGCTATAACAGAGGAATCTGCAGATACAGCCAGCAAATCTTCAGCTTCAGAAGAGGAAAGCTCCTCATCGGCTGATACTGCAGAAAGCTCTGCATCAGCTTCTTCATCTGAAGGCTCCGGGGAAGACGAAGTATTCTCAAAGAGAGATCTCAACCAGACGCCTGATACATCCGATGCGAAAACAATCACTCTCAGCGATAATTCCACAAAAACCATAACAGAAGAAGGTATTTACATCCTGACAGGAAGCGCCTCTGAATGTACTGTAAAAGTGGAAGCCGCTAAGGAGGCAAAGGTTCAGCTTATACTTGACGGCATAACGGTAACCAACACCAGCACACCGGTAATATATGTAGTCTCCGCTGACAAGTGCTTTGTCACAACGACAGATAAGGAAAGCACCCTTTCTGTTAAAGGAGAATTTACAGCAGACGGCGAAACAAATACCGACGCTGTTATTTTCTCCAAGGATGACCTTGTACTCAACGGCACCGGTACTCTTAATATAACCTCAAGCGCAAATGCCATCTCCGGCAAGGACGACATAAAGGCTACAGGCGGCACCTATAATCTTAAGTGCACCAACGATGGCATTGAAGCAAACGAATCCATATCTATCTGCGCAGGTACATACAATATTGAAGCATCAAAAAAGGGAATACAAAGCAGCAACGACGAGGATACTTCCACAGGCACAATACTCATCACAGGCGGAACCTTCAATATTACTGCAGGAACAGATTCCATCCAGGGAACAACCCTCGTACAGATTGACGGCGGCACCCTCACTCTCAATTCCTCAGAGGGCATTGAAAGCACCTATGTAAAGATCAACGGAGGTACTATCGACATCACTGCATCTGACGACGGTATAAATGCAGCTGCAAAAAGCTCTGCATACAGCACACCCACTATTGAGATAAATGACGGCAAGCTTACAATAGTAATGGGTCAGGGCGACACAGACGCTATCGACGCAAACGGCGACATCTATGTAAACGGCGGTACTATCGACATCACAGCGCAGGTATCCTCCTTCGATTATGACGGCAAGGCTGAATACAACGGAGGCACTATCATCATAAACGGCTCCCAGGTGGATTCCATCCCCCAGTCAATGATGGGAGACCCCGGAATGGGAGGAATGGGCAGGCACTGATAGCCGGCTGTTAAAAAAATCAGAACGCATAAAAAAATTCCGGTGGAACCACTGCGGTGCCACCGGATAATTTTCTCTTATCAGACCTGCTTTCTTGTATTGATGAGCGCTCCGCTCAGTGCGAATATTGCAGCGAAAATGAACGGTACGATTGCTGCCCTCGCTATGAGATCGCCCGAAAGGTTGATATTCTGAACATTGGTATAGAAGCATTCAAGAGTAAAATCATAGAACTTGAAGCCGTCTATATTCAGAAGCTTATCAAGAAGTGTAAAGGAAACAGCAGTAAGTGTGGGATAAACTACATTTATTGCTATTACTCCGCCTGTTTTTGTTATCCATATTGATACAAAGAAGAACAAGCCATGATATCCCACAAGCACTGCAAGCTGGGTCGCAATAAGGACAAAATAATTCCCCACATCTCCTACCTGCCAGAGAAGGGCGCCAACGCCGAAGCCAAGAACAGCATCGGCAACAAACATTACGATCATCGCCACAAGACTGGCAAAATATTTTGATACGAACACTCCTGTTCTGGATATTCCTCTTGAATAAATATTCTTGATTATATTATCGTCAAATTCAGAGCAGACAAACATCGCGATAAATACTCCGAAAACTGTAAGGAACTGGGAATTGGCTATTGCCGAGAGAGAATATGTCCATCCTGTATAGGAAAGGGGAACATCAACACCCATTTCTTCAAAATCAACATAATTTGTCTTTGCTATCATATATGTACTGATAGCATTGAGAACTGTAAAAATGAGAGTTATCAACGTACATATATAGAAGCTTTTCAGCTTGGAAAGCTTATAGAATTCAAACCTAAGTATCTTGCTCATATCATCTTCCGATCCTTTCTATAAAGTAATCTTCCATCTCCAGATTGGACACATGAAAGTCAAATACTCCGCACTCCGCCTTTACAAGGGCTGAATTGATAGAGGCAGGATCGTCAAAGCCGCTGTTTACTGTTATTGTATCCTCTTTGATGCTATAATCTTCCATCCCAAGCTTTGTTTTAAGGAGCTCATCTGCCTTCTTTGGCTCACTGCATTTGATCGTCAGTATCTTACGGCAGTTTTCCATCAGCTCTTCGGCAGTAAATTCCTCAACAAGAACACCGTCGTTTATTATTCCGTACCGGGTAGATATCTTTGCAAGCTCTCCAAGGAGATGACTGGAAATAAAGAAAGTTACCCCCTTTTCCTTATTAAGCCTCAGTATAACATCTCTCACGCCCTTTATTCCTGCCGGGTCGAGGCCATTGACCGGTTCGTCCAGTACAAGAAACTCAGGATCACCCAGCATTGCGATCGCAATACCAAGTCTCTGCTTCATTCCCAGAGAAAATGCTCCTGCCTTTTTCTTTCCTGTGCCGCTCAGCTCCATCATATCAAGAAGCTCATTGATCTTTTTATCATCGCCGCCGAAAAGTATCGAGAATCTTTTCATATTCTCATACGCGGTATATCCCTTATATATGCCGGGAGCCTCTATCAGGGAACCAATCCTGCCCCTGGCACTGTTATGAGCAGGTTTTCCGAAAAGTTCAATAAAACCGCTGTTCGGGAAACACATTCCCAGAACCATTTTCATAGTAGTAGTTTTTCCTGCGCCGTTTCTTCCGATAAAGCCATAAATATCGCCCTTCTCAATGGTCATATTAAGCTTATTGACTACGACCTTATTCCCGTATTTCTTCGTGAGATCACGGGTCTTAAGAACATATTCCATATCATACACCTCTTTTGCGCCGTCTCCGGCTTTTTCCCATGAACTGCACTACAGCTCACCTGACAAAATTATACAACATATTCCCCCTTTTTGCAACCAGCCAGCGTCGACGCTGGACCCATGTTCGCGTTATCGCTTGCTTACTCTCGCTCTGTCGTGTTTAACTATACTCTCGTCGCGCGGCATCCGGCGCGCATCACCTCAGACAATACTCCCACCCCTCGCCGCCGCAGCCCTCACAGGCTGCTTTTCGCGGCTGGTTTATTCTGACTTCCGGAGTTTCACTCCCCTGACAGCGAGCGCCTGTTTTCTCCCAGAATTATTTTAGCAGCGTGACGCTGCACCCGTGTTCGC
>CAMVQZ010000100.1 GCA_947169745.1 uncultured Clostridia bacterium | reverse complement strand
TACCTTTGATGAAGCGAAGGCATGGGTGATCGCAAATTGGGTTGATATCATGAAACCTGATTTAAATTATGTTCACATTGTATTTTTCAACGGTGACGATATTTGTTTGATCTCAATCTCAGAAATGACTGACATAACCGACTTTATGGAAATGGACGAGCCTGAAGCTACCGGCGTAGGCATTGACTTTATTCAGGATCTTTTTTCTAATGCCCGCGAGGATGTTTACCTCTGCTCACCCGCCGCTTTGCCCTGATCAACCGGAAAGGACGTGTATGAATAAAGAAATATACGACCGCACTGAGCTAGAAATTATCTGATTCCAGACCGAGGACGTTATCTGTACCAGCACCTTAACTTATGAAGATGACGAAACCGAGCTGATTAAATGATAAACAAAAAATCAGTACATAATTACAACGAAAACTGTTGATCTCTAAAGCGCGTTTTCGACATAACTAAACCTGAACAGGCAGAAGAAGAACAAAAAAACCGTTCTTCTTCTGCCTTTAACTTTATGTTAATTCAGGGGGGACATTTTTCCCCGCTTCTTTACTCTCTCCCCTCAACAACAGAGATGTACTTGGTAACCGCACAACAACCACTCATCTATCAAAACTGTAAAATCTATGAGATAATAGATGGGAAAAACAATCCCAAAAAGTGAGTGGTTACATGAACGGGATGATGGAAATAAGGCAGCAGGTCAGGTTAAGCAAATGGGGCGCGAGGGTACGCGAATGCAAGGAGAGCGGACTAAGCATGTATGACTTGAATTACCAAATAAACATTGCTCAGAATGCCCTGTAATTGTCTTATTGCTCGAAAAGGGGAAACTATACTCGTAACAGCAAAAGAACGCTTACAGGGCTGATGTAGGCGTACAGAACTGCATTCAAAGAAATAGTTGTTTCCCTCCGAAAAAACAAGCTGCCGACAAAATGAATTACATTCTGACGGCAGTTTGCTCGTGTTTTAGAATTCGTGCTTTTTTGCTCCACGTTCATTGAGTATCGCAACAGCTTTCTTTGCCTGCGGCATTGTCAATCCTCTTGTATATTTGCTGTAAGGATGATATATCAAAATATGCTATATACTTTTTATATATATTTGTGTTATAATATTTTTGATACATATATGGTGGTGATGGGATGTCTGAGAAAATATATCTCTGGTTAGAAGATCGGGAAGAAAAGTCCGGATTTGTATTCTGGAAGACCATGATGCAGCAGCTTTTTCCGGAAGTTGTTGTTCAGAGCAAGAAAAACAACAGCGAACTAATAAAGGCTGTAAAGGCTTTAGATGATGAAACCGGAAGTTATATCATTGTTCTGGATAATTCTTTTGACAATTTGCAGCTTGTTTCAGAGAGAAAAAGACTACAGCATTATGTTTTGCCAAAGAAAAATATTTATTTAGTCGATTTTGTTTGCTTTGAATACCTGTTGCTTGAATTTGAATATTTGCTTGATTGGATTTATGCACCAGAAGATGAATTCCGTATCAAAAGACAAGCGGCAATCAATGCAAGAAACAAACTTGTGGAAATGCTCTGTAGAAATGATTGGAGCTATAAAACTGCAAGGGAAATAATAAGCTATGAAATGAATCTTAAAGACCATAATGTTGAACAGCTATCTGCGAAACTCCTGTTTGATCTTACAAGAAATACCGGATTTGAAGTGTCAAAAGGCTCGATAGGGGAGTGTTGGATCAACTCCTGCTGTGATTGGCAGGACAGACAGAGTGATGATATTTGCGGTCTTGATAACAGCAGATTGTCTGTAAGAGATAAGATGAAGCAAATCTTTAATCACACATCAATACATAAAGAGTTATACGGTGTTTTTCCGGAGGTGTTCGTATGCTGACAATATATAAAAACAAAAAGGATATTCCTTCGGATAAAGAGTATGTTGAACTGAATGATCTGTATTTCAATATGAATACTTCCTCTTTGTTGGATGAAAGGGCGAAAAGCATTATTGAAGCTATTGACAGCTCGGAGCAAATAAGCAAATATAAAATCAGATCACGCTTTAACGGAGATGTACTGAATATAGATAAGCTGTCCTCCGGATGCAAAACTGTTCTGAATGTGCTTTACAATCCGGAAAAGGTGTTTTGTCTGAAAGAGTGCGGAGAGAATGCTCTTGATGTTCTCTTTGGATTTGAAAAAGGAGCAGTTTACAGCGATTATCCGATAATACCTTTTGATTTTGAAAAAGTGGCTGTTTTCTCAGACGGTGAAATTAAAGTAATTGATGATTATGAAGAACTGAAGGAGTGGTGGAGCAATGCAGACTAAGCCTGTTGTTATGGAAAAATTCCATATAGTTCACACTTCTTTTGTAGTGGACTTATCTTTTACAAACAACATTACGATTCTGATGGGGTATTCCGGAGTAGGAAAAACAGCTGTTTTCTCCTTTATTCAGGAATGTATGTCGATTGACAAAAGAATACTCTGCATAAACTTTATTGATTATCAGAAAAATATAGGAGAGATACTTGAACAAACCTCCGGTAAACTGATCGTGATTGACGATGCTGATGTCCTTCTTGATTCTGATGCAAGAAAGCATATTTCACTTGATGAAAAGAATCAGTATCTGATAATCGGCAGAAATCCGGCTGACTTGTTTGCTACAAAAGAAAATATATTTGAGCTTGTCAGTACCAGTGTAGGAGAGCATACTGTATTCACAATTCAACCCTATCTCTGATGCTCTATTACGATGAAAAAATTGTAGTTCCATATAGAGATTATTGGCGCGGCATTGAACTATGGCAAACGAAAAAACCTGAGCGCGAAATAGGGTCCAGCGTCACGCTGGTCTACATTTTGTCTACAAAAAGCCGTAAAACGACAAAGAATAAACAGAATACAAAGAAAAAACACGCTATATATTGTGTCTGAAAATTCATGCGGAAGCTATATATAGGATCGGTAATCGAGTGGGAATAACTTTTCTGTCCCAAGGCAAACCCGATCATCCTGTCCTAGGGCAAAACGATCAGCGTAATCAAAAAGAAAAAATAATAGTACAAACACGACCTTGCAAGGTGAGATTTTTATGTCACGCTTGCGAGGTCGTAGTTCTTTTTTTGGGGATATTTTTAAGAAAGAATTTCGCCTTGCATAGAGTTTACTACGATAAACCCCAGTTATCATGTGGGTTTCGGGTTGTTGATAAGAAAGTTGTTCGGAAATATTAGAGGATTCTTTCTTAAAAAAGAGTTATAAAAGAGTTGTTAAATCTATTACTGCAAGGAATTGGATTATGTCTACTTTTAACCTTAGATATTAGTATTATTTGACGCTTACGTTTATGTCACCGGAACGGAAAAAGAAAACCACAAAGAGCATCGCCCTTCATGGTTTTCTTGTTATTTCCGTTCCGGTGCGGCGCTTGTATAAAGCTGCGCGACCGGTGATGCGGATATTGATTTTTAAAACAGCACTTTCTGCCGAAATGATCAGAGCGTCAGGAGTCTATAAAGCGCAGGATATTGTTGTATACCCGCAGCTTGTCCTTTTCGTGCAGTATGTCATGTCGCATACCTTTGTATAATACACAGCGTACATCCGTATAGCCGATCTTTTTCATAAGACTCATGGCTTCAACGAATTTCTGACGCGATAATGCGCAGGGATCGTCCTCGCCTGAAAAGAATCTTACCGGCATATCCGGGTTCTGCGGCGTGTAATCGCCGGTGTAAGCCAGCATCGCCATTTTCAGCATCTCTTCATATCCGCTCAGCGTGAAATTGAATCTGCACATGGGATCGTTGTTGTGCTCGATAACAGCCTCCCTTTCGGAGTTCGTCCAGGCGTTTCTCAGCCTTTCCTTTCTGAATCTGCGCTCATAGTTTGAGCCCATGATAAGCTTTTTCGCAAGCGGGGAACGGGATCTTTTGCCCTCGATGGCTTTCAGTACCTTCAACACCCGTATGCCCTGCTTTATCATATCAGATCTCGACGGAGAGCCGGTCAGACACAGCTTGCTCAGCTCATAGTCGTATTCCCTGATATAGCACCTCGCGGCAAGAGAACCCATGCTGTGCCCCAGCATGGTCAGGGGAAGATTGCTTCTGCCGGTTTTTTTCATGGCATATTCCTTGACGTCAAGGGTTATCTCGTGAATATCCTCAACGAGAGCCTTTGTTCCGCCCTGATAGAAATATCCTCTGTCATCAGTGTCGATAATGCTTTCTCCGTGTCCCCGGTGGTCATTGATGATCGTAAGATATCCGTTTGCCGCAAGAAAACGCATGAATGCGGCATAGCGTCCCTTATGCTCGTTTTTTCCGTGTACCATCTGAACGATGCCCTTGATATCAGCCGGATCCTCCGGCTCGATACGCAGTACGCTGAGAGGCAGGTTATCTGTGCCTGAAATATGAGTATATTTTGTTTCGGAAAGATTTGTTATTTTATTCATACAGTCGGTTCATCTCTTAATACTTCATGTCGGATTATTTTTCTGGAGGCGTTTTTGATGAATGGGTTCTGCCTTATCACAAGCCTTGAAAGCTGCTTGTAGGTGGGCTGGGTCTTGTTGTATTCATCAAGGATCTTCTGCAGTGCGGCTGCCTTTTCCTCCTCGCTCATGTTTGCCACAAGCTCCTTTTCGGGATAGATGCGGGCTGTGAGCAGATTGTCCTCGCCGGTGACAACGATCTCGCCAATAAGATCGTTAAGAGCAAGCTTTCCTTCGATCTCTTCCGGAGAGATGTTTTCTCCGTTTGAAAGAATGATAAGATTCTTTACTCTGCCGTTGATGAAGATAAAGCCGTCCTCATCTATATAGCCCTTGTCGCCGGTATGGAGCCAGCCGTCCCTGAGAGTTTCTTCGGTCTCCTTTTCCATCTTGTAATAGCCCTTCATAACACTTGTACCGCGGACAAGTATCTCGCCGTTCTCAAATTTTATCTCGGCATTTGAAAGAGCTTTTCCGATGGAGCCAAGCTTGCAGGCGCCTTCTCTGTTGTTTGTGATAACAGGTGAGCATTCTGACATTCCATAGCCCTCGTATACCTTTATTCCGTATTTTTCAAATTCACCGATATAATACGGGTCAAGGTGAGCGCCTCCGGTGAAGATACGCTTGAGCTTAGGCCCGAAAACCTTTTGTGCGATCGCCTCGGGAGGAACATCGCTTCCCAAGGATTTAAGACGCTTATAGATAGTTTCCAGCATCAGCGGTACCATCAGCATAACATCAGGATTGTAAATGCTGATATTTCTTATCATTTGCCTGAGATTATCATTTATACATATAACGGATCCCATCCAGAAGCCGTTGAGCCAGTCCATCGTAAGACAAAATGCATGGTGAACAGGAAGCACGCTGAGGAATACCAGTCCGGGTCCCTCTTCATAAAGGACAGCCTCAATATTGGAATAGAGATTGCATTGCGTAAGCATAACGCCCTTGCTCTTTCCGGTGGTTCCCGAGGTATAGACGATCATTGAAACATCGTCCTCCTCCGGCTGTTCGGGTTCATCCTGACCCTCGCCTGCGGCTGCAAGGTCGGCTATTGTCTCAGTTCCCTCTACCGCATCTCCCGAAAGCATCCATATTTTTCTTACAAGGGGACATTTCTCTCTGATCTGTTCAGCAAGAGAAGAGAATTTTCCATCAAGGAATACACCCTCGGAATCGGAACGGTAAACAAGATCAATAATATCCTCAGCAGGCAGACCGGAATCCATAGGAACGGCTGCATTCGTGCTTGTTACAACGGACATATATGCCTCGATCCATTCTGCCGAAGCAGTGCCGATAAGGGCAATATGCTTATGTGAAAAGCCCTGGGCTGCTAAACCCTTTTTTATTGCGGATACGGCAGCTGCAAGCTCACCGTAGCTGCGTTCCTGAATATTCTTTTTGATAAGCCAGCGGACTGCGGGAAGTTCGGAATAATTTTCTTCGCATCTTTTCCACATGGTATAGATTGTTTTTTTCATAATAACCTCCGCTTATTCTTCAGCATACTCCTTGAGAAGGTTGATCGCATCTTCAACAGTTACTATGCCTGCCAGCTTGTTATCGTCCTCGCTGAATTCAAACTCGATATCCAGTTCATCCTCAAGATCTCCCAGCAGGGTCATCAGATCAAGTGAGCTGAGTCCCAGATCATCGCGAGGCTTCATATCATTTGTAATATCCTCAGCTTTAACTGAACAATAGCGTTCTGCAACCTTCTTGAATTTTGATTCGATTTCCATAGTATAAACTCCTTTCAGTATCTTGTAATTGTTTTTTAAACCATATCTATTATTTCAGAGATAGTTCTTCCGGGATCCTCAATACCTCTGAACAATATGCGCATCATGTAATAATACATACGCTCTGCATCATTCTCAGTCAGCTCGACTGTCTGATAATGATAGGAGAAGTTAAGCTTTCTGTCAGGCAGATGAGAAACTGTGAGATACATTTTCTTTGTTGCTGCGCCGTTTGCAAACCACTTGACATAGATAGGCATTTTCTCAGCATTCGGGTTAAGATCCTTGGTATTCATAGGAGGCTGGTATGTGAGATAAACGCTGACATATGTAGTGTCATCGGGGGTATTGTAGCGCTTTTTCATTTCAGCTCTGATAAGCTCGGGATCATAGCTGCTGTACATATAAATGCGGTTCTGATGATTCTGGATCATTCTTGCTGCATCAATGAAGGTCGTATCACCGGAGATAACTGTTCTGCAGGGGAAACAAAGCACACGGCTTCCGCCGGAGGTAAGCTCATCCCGTGTTGAACGTCTTGCAACAAAGTTTTCGATGGTAATATCCTCCTGACCATCGTTCATCTTTGAAAGATATGTCCTGATAACAAGAAGAATGAGGTTAGTCGGAGAGATCTGATTGTTCAGACAGAAATTGATAGCGCGCTGCATACTGTCAACCTCCAGCTGATAGTCCTTGACAGCAACAAAAAGCTCCTTGCGCTCAATATCAACAGCCCTGAGTTCCGAATTGTTATGCTTTTTCCTTGCCTTCTCAAGAACAGAGGGTCCCTGGATATCCGAATACAGCGGCTCGCCGTACATATCAAGCTGTTCATCCCAGAATTTCTTTGCCTTTGCCATACGTTTTTCGTTGGACTGCTTATTGAGGTCGGAAATAAGTACCTTTTCAAAATCTGCCAGCGGAGCAGGATATTCCTCGCCGAATTTCAGATGCTTGTACAGGTTCATGATATCGGTAGCCATTACCGCAACGCCCACAGAGTCATTGAGTCTGTGATCCATATGTACAAAGAAGCCTGTATAATTCTCAGGAAGCTTTACAATACGGAATTCACACATGGGGATATCATTACCGTCAAAGGTCTCATAAGCCCAGTGCTGCATAACATCGTCAGATTCCTTCATTGTCATGCCGGTAAGGTCATATTCCTTGAAATCCTCGGGCTCACATTCAGCGATATACTGCTGGATCTCGCCGTTTTCATCCGGCTTTGTGAAGCGGAGTCTGAGGCAGGAATATCTTTCCTTTTCAAGCTCGATGCTTCTTTTCAGCAGCGGGATATCAATATCTGCCTGAAAAGTCGCAACGATGCTGAGACCGGACACCTGCTGTGTCTTGTACTCTTTTATCCACTGATAGTGCATATTTTGCGCTGCAGTCAACGAATAAAGTTTTTTCATGTTTTAATACGCCTCCTGAATATAGAGTTTAGTTAGATTATTCAGCCGTGAAATAACTCCACAGCCATAATAATTCTTTATTAGTATTATACAGATTGTTATGTGTCCTTATCAATATCTATAGTAAAAAACACGGTGATAATTTAAAATTTTTGTAAGACAGAGCAGCGGCGGCCAGCGTGACGCTGGACCCGATTCGTGGGGTTCGCTCATTCCATTCGCTCTGTCGTGCGTGTGGACACTTTTGTCCCGCGGCAAAAAGATGGTCGGTATCCTCTTTACACAGATCTGACAACCGCGCCACGAGAGTATATGTATGCACGACAGAGCGAGTGCAAACGAGCGATAACGCGAACACGCTCAGTGCGAGCACGCACCGAACACGGGTGCAGCGTCACGCTGCTGAAATAATTC
>CAMVQZ010000099.1 GCA_947169745.1 uncultured Clostridia bacterium | reverse complement strand
AGTATCAGCAGGGCTATGGACAGCAGGGATACGAGCAGCAGTATCAGCAGGGGTACGATCAGCAGTATCAGCAGGGCTATGGACAGCAGGGATACGAGCAGCAGTATCAGCAGGGGTATGATCAGCAGTATCAGCAGGGCTATGAACAGCAGGGGTACGATCAGCAGTATCAGCAGAGCTATGAACAGCAGAGCTACGAGCAGCCGGCGTATGAGCAGCCGGCATATGAACAGCAGAGCTACGAGCAGCCGTCATATGAGCAGCCTGTTTATGAAGAACCTGCTCCCGCAAAGACAAATACAGCCTTTGATGCTCCTGTGAAGAGTGAGCCTCCCAAGCCCAGCGACCCGGATCCGTATGCAGCTTCCAAGGATTTCAAATTTGTCCGCAAGGAAAAGCCGGAGGGAGAAGAGCAGAACAAGCCTGAGCCTGAGAAGCCAAAGAATGCTAAGGAGTTCATTGATACCATCAGCAATACTTCGGATTATACCAGCTCTTTTGACCCGAATAACTTTGCAGAGAATAAGAAATACTGCAAGCTGGCAGTCCTTGGAATAACCTTCTGGGTACCCTATGTTTTCGCAAAGGATTCACTCTCTGCGAGATTCTATGCTAACCAGGGCTTACTGATATTTATTCTGGAGGTCATCGCAGGTATTTTCAATGCATTTATCTGCGGAGGAATAATCCAGACGGCTTTCTATATAAACGATCCTTATAATCCCCACCTGGGAATAATGGGCTGGATATTCGATCTGATCTTTACAGCGATATTCTTTGCTGTGCCGGTATTCCTTATCGTCACTGCTTTTAAGAATATCGATGCCGGAAGAGTCAAGGATGTTCCCCTCATAGGCAAGCTTCGTATACTCAAATAATACCATAAGGAACAAGCAGCACACAGTCAGCTGTGGGCGAAAATAAAAAAATCAAGGTCGGTGAGTTGAATGTCACCGGCCTTTTTTAACTGGCTGTTCAGACTAAAGGTCTGATTATTAATTTATCTGGATCTTTCTGGATACCAGGTGTGAAAGGAAAGCAAACAGGGCTATGTATCCCATATTTATAATTATTCCTATCCCGAAATCGTAATTCGGACTGAGGATGTCTGTTATGGAGCTTACAAGTCCCGGAAGCCAGTAGGCTGCGATCTTCATTGATATTGTCCCGGCAAAGGAAGGAACACTGCCCGAAGCTTCATATATAATAGATTCGATCATTGTGCTTATGGATAAAATGATCGTGAGGGAAATACTCGGACCTATCAGATTTATTATCATTGCGATACCGGTTTTCCTGAAATATTCAGAAACCATATAGAAAAACGAATTAAGAGCTACAAGCCCGGTCAGTTTTTTGAGAAGATAAAGAACTACCCATCCAGGACCGCTGAGCTTTAGCGTGAAAAAGTAAAACTCATTATTGTAATTTACTCTGACAACGAATGACAGTATGACCGGCACCAACATAACCGAGAGGAAAAACAATGCCGCAGAGATCGTAGATACCAGGTATTTGGAGAGAAATAATTCAGTGCGGCTGTAGCCCTTTGAATATATTATCTTCGCAGTACCGTTGGTGTGATCCTCACATATAAAAAGGGATGAGAATACTGCCATCAGAATCGTTACTGTGGAAACAACATCGCTGATAATGAACCATTCGTTTGCATTGACAGTATCAAAAGCAATGCTGTGCGTGGCAAGGGAAACAACGAGATTAAGCATTATATAAAGATAGGGGAGAACGGACAGAAGAATACAAATGTAGAAGGAGGTTTTTCTGAAAAGTCTCCTCAACTGAAAGGCAATCAGATCATGCATGATATACACCTCCTGAATTGTAGACATTTCCCTGGGGATTCATGATACCCATTCTCTGGAGAAGGAAATCCTCAAAGCTTTGTCTCCGGACAAACAATTCCGAAACAGCTATCCCGGCATCCATAAGTATACGGTTTACCTCGGCTGAACGCTCCGGCGAAAGGGATACTGTGAGAGCGCCTAACTCCAGATCGATGACAGACTGGGGTATCTTTTCCTTTATTGCCTTTGCTGCTGCCATCGGATCCTCGCACCGGATAAAAATGCATGTATCCAGTCTGGACATTATCTCCTTTGTATAGATCTCTTCCGTGAGTATGCCGTTATTGATTATTCCGTATACGTTGCATATTTTTTCAAGCTCTCCGATATGATGACTTGAAATGAAAAATGATACACCAAACTGGCGGTTGATATTCTGTATTATATTCCGGATATCCACCATTCCCTGGGGATCAAGGGCATTGACAGGCTCGTCGAGTATCAGGAGCTCCGGCGCCCCCATCAGGGCAATGGCAATCCCCAGCCTTTGCTTCATACCAAGAGAAAAGGTATTTACCTTTCTTCCGGCATACAGCTCCAGCCCCACGGAACGAAGGAGATTCATTATCTCGTCTCTTCCGGAATGGGTAAGGATCGCAAAGCGGGTCATATTTTCAAGTGCGGTGCAGTTTTTATAAAGTCCCGGACTTTCGATCAGAGAGCCTACACGCTTCAGGGAAGCAGTATCCCCTGTCCGTCCGAAAAGCTCTACCTCTCCGGAGGTGGGGGTCAGAAGCCCCAGAACTACCTTCATTGCGGTAGTCTTGCCAGCTCCGTTAGGACCGATGAAGCCGTAGATATCTCCCCGTCTTATATTGATATTTACATTATTCAGAACTCTGCGAAGCCCGAAATCTTTTACCAGGTTATTAGTTCTGAGTACAAATTCATCCATAAGAGCACCTCCGATGCGCCGTTTTCCGGCAGCACTGAGTTATATAAATCTGTTCTGGTCAGGATCATATTCAAAGCCTGCGGAAAGAAGCTTTTCTTTGATATGCTTCTCGCTTGCGGCTTCGCTTTTACAAAGCTCGGTCAGCGAATCATACTGATCCCTGAGCTTTGTATTGATGTATGAAAGAAGAATGATAGGATCCTCCGGCATAATATTACCTCCTCAGACTTTTGTTGTAGCAGTTGTGACAACGCTTTTTCCTGCGTATATATTGACATTTGCGCCGTTTTTGAGAATAAGGGTGGCATTGACAGCACCCACGATGACAGGCTTGTTCAGCGCAAGTCCTACAATAGCCGCATGACTGTCGGTGCCGTCTGCTTCCGTAATTATTCCGGCACATTTTTTCATAACAGGAAGCAGGCTGTTGTTTGTTTCCTTGATTACAAGTATCTCGCCCTCCTTGCAGCTGTTCAGAGCTTCCTCGTCGTTTTTGCAGACGCAGAGATGGCCGTGGGCGGAAAGGTCATTGACAATGGCACCGCCGCTGCAGAGGATATTTCCCACCAGATGTACCTTCATCAGGTTTGTGGTTCCGGAAACCCCCAGAGGTACTCCGGCAGTCAGTACAACGAGATCTCCGTTCTGAAGAAGTCCCTTTTCCTGCGCCACGTTGGTGACGTGATTTATGAGTTCATCGGTATTATCTTTTTCTTCGATCATAATAGGATAAACGCCCCAGGACATATTTGTCTGTCTGAGTACCTTTTCGCTGGGGGTGCCGCTGATTATAGGACATTCCGGTCTGTATTTTGAAAGCATACGGGAGGTGCTTCCGCTTTTTGATACTGTGATTATTGCAGAGGCGCCCAGATCGTGTGCTGTGGTACAGGTGGCATGAGATATAGCAGAGGTGACATCCGGCTTTTCGTGCATATCCAGCTTATTGAAGCGGCTTATGTAGTCTATATTGTTTTCTGTTGTTTCTGCTATTTTTGCCATTGTCCTGACAGCCTCGACAGGATATTTTCCGGCGGCTGTTTCTCCGGAAAGCATAATAACGCTTGTTCCGTCATAAATGGCATTTGCCACGTCCGTGGTTTCGGCTCTTGTGGGACGGGGATTTTTCATCATAGAATCCAGCATCTGGGTTGCAGTGATGACAGGTTTATCCGAATTTCTTGTTTTATGTATAAGCATCTTCTGGATAATAGGAATTTCTGCGATGGGGATCTCTACTCCCAGATCTCCTCTTGCAACCATAATACCATCCGATACCCTTACGATTTCGTCGATATTTTTTACTCCGTCCTTATTTTCGATCTTAGCGATTATCCGGATATCTTCTCCGCCGGCTTTTTTCAGCTCGGCCTTCATTTCGTTTATATCCTCGGCGCATCTGGTAAAAGAAGCCGCTACAAAATCCACATCCTGTTCAACTCCGAAGCGAAGATCCTCTTTATCCTTTTCACTCAGGAAATCCAGAGAAAGTGTGACATCCGGTACGTTTATACCCTTATGTGAGGACACCGGGCCTCCGTTGATAACCTTGCAGAGGATATCTGTCTTTGTTTTGCTTTTGACCACCATTTCGATAAGTCCGTCGTCAATAAGAATCCTTGTGCCTGCGTCAACATCATCAGGAAGTCCTGCAAAGGTTATACTGCAGCCGTCTTTTGTTCCGGGGCAGGGCTGGGTGCTGAGACGGAACTCCTGACCGGCCTCCAGAATTACCGGTTCTTCAAAATTGCCTGTCCTGATCTCAGGTCCCTTTGTATCAAGAAGCAGGGCAGTGGGCAGTCCCAGCTCCTTTCTGAGTTTCTTGACTTTTTCAATCTTTGCCCGGTGTTCGTCGTATGTTCCGTGGGACATATTTATTCTTGCAACATCCATTCCCTCCAGCATAAGCTCCCTGAGAATGCTTTCGTCCTCAGTAGAGGGGCCAAGTGTGCATATAATCTTTGTTTTACGCATAGCTCTAACATCTCCTATGACTCATAATTTCTTTTCAACTACTATAATACACCATTCCCCAAAAAAATACAACCAGCGCCAGCGTGCGTGCTCGCACTGAGCGATTCGGCAGCGTTGACGCTGCACCCGTGTTCGCGTTATCGCTCGTTTACACTCGCTCTGTTATGCGTACCAACACTCTCGTCGCGCGGCATCCGGCGCTCACCGCCTCAGACAATGCTCCCACCCCTCGCCGCCACAGCCCTTACGGGCTGCTTCTTACGGCTGGTTTATTCTGACTTCAGACTTTTCAATCCTCTGACAGTAAGCGCCTGCTTTCTCCCAGAATTATTTTACACTAACAGCGTGCGTGCTCGCACTGAGCGTGTTCGCGTTATCGCTCGTTTACACTCGCTCTGTCGTGCAAACCATTACCTTTGTGCCGCGGCATCCGGCGCACACTACCCCGGACTATACTCCCACCCGCCGCCGCCGCACCCCTTACGGGCTGCTATACGCGGCTGGTTTGCTCTGACTTCCGGAGTTTCACTCCCATGACAGCGAGCGCCTGCACAGTGCCTGTGCTCTCTATTTCGCAGTGCGAGCACGCACCGAAACAGATGGTTGCTTTTAATGCTGGTGGAAATGTGATATCATTATGGTCAGGAGGTGTTCTTATGGATACAAAGGAAATAATATTTGAACTCAGGACAAAAAATGGTATGTCACAGGATGAGCTTGCCGAAAAGGTTTTTGTGACTCGTCAGGCAGTATCCCGCTGGGAGAACGGCAAAACAGTACCTGATACTGAAGCCCTGAAGCTTCTTTCAAAGCTTTTTGGTGTTTCCATAAATACGCTGCTTGGTGCTCCGCATAAGCTTATCTGCCAGTGCTGCGGTATGCCGATGGAGGATGATATTATCGGCAGAAATCAGGACGGAACACTGAATGAGGATTACTGCAAGTGGTGCTATGCCGACGGAACATATACTTACAGTGATATGGACGAATTGATAGATGCTTGTATCCCTCATATGGTCAGTGAAGGTTTTTCCGAGGAACAGGCTCGTGCCCATATGAAGAAAATGCTGCCCGGACTTGATTACTGGAAAAGATATGATGAGCTCAGTGATGACGGACAGTTTGAAGCTTTCAAGAATAAACTGATCGATGAAATAAATGCCCTGCATATCGAAGGTATGCCGAAGGTTGAAAGGTTGAATGCGCTCGTCGGGAAATACATAAATCTGGAATACCGGCTTCCGAATGGTATAAATGTAAAATTTCTCAATGATGGGACTACCTATCTTGGAAATCAGCTGGAATCAGAGTTTGGCTCGGACAGATGTTTCGGCGTCGTTGCCAGTATGGACTTCATTCTGATATGCACCTATGGTGCAGGGGGCGCAGACCCTGAATTATTAACGTATATTAAAAGATAAAAACTGATAAAAATATTATCGCACCAGGCAGTTTCGTCTGGTGCGAATGTTTATATATTGCAGGTCTTAAATATACGAAGGTCACTGTTCAGATAAAAGGCGGACAGCTTTCATTCAAGCGCCTCTCCCTGATCGTTGTACTGAATATCCTCGGGATCAACGTGGTTACTTTCTGATTCTTCCGAATAGTTGGAATCAGACTGCTCTGTTTCCGATTTATCGTGAGTATATTCCTGACTGACAGCTGATGACGCTTCCTTTTCAGGCTT
The DNA here is from genome assembly GCA_947169745.1 of uncultured Clostridia bacterium. Classification (GTDB taxonomy): domain Bacteria; phylum Bacillota; class Clostridia; order Oscillospirales; family Acutalibacteraceae; genus UBA1213. Next base: position 1,666 of record CAMVQZ010000099.1, on the reverse strand, counting down.
TGTCGGGCTTGTTTCCGGATCCATACTGTCATCAGTGTTTTTGCTTTCGGGGTTTTCTGTATCATCGGAAAGGATAAGCTGATAATCATCCGTCTCTGAACCGATACTGGTCATAGTTTTTTCAAGCGATTCAAGCAGAAGCACTTTCCCTGTGCGGCTATAGTATTTTTCGATGTTTTTTGTTACTGTGACAATAAATGAAGTTTTATCTCCGGTCGTATGCGCCGCAACCCTTTCTCCGCTGTATTCGGAAACATCAGTTGTGCTATTATCAGTGATTTCTACAGAGATCAGCTTTACTTCTTTTCCTATGTGATTTTCTTTTTTCCAGACATTAAAAGCCTCAAAACAGTCATGAACCTGAACTTTTTCTGATACAAGCTTCCCGTCAGCTATATAATAGACAACAAAATCCATTTCATCCGGAGCGGATTCCTCCGGCTCTTCAGATACCGGAGCTTCTGAGTCTGATCCTCCGGCTTCTCCTTTTTTGTGGGATTCTTCATCAGCAGGACTGACCTGGCTTGTACTGACCGCAGAGGATGCATCTGAATCAACAACCACACTGTTGCTTTTGTTTATATTCTGAACTATCAGGACAGCCGCACACAAAAGCACAGCACAGGCAGCCACAGAGGTTATTATCCGGAATGTTTTTTTGCCGGCTTTCTCAGGTTCAATTGCCTTTTCGATAAGCTCATCATCCACATTTCCGATGCTGTCAAACAGCTCATATATTGTCATAGCAATCCCTCCGTTTCAAGTGATTTTTTAAGCTTGTTTCTTGTTCTCATCAGCATAACCTTGACTTTGCTTTCGGAAAAGCCAAACCGCTTTGCTATCTCCCTTATTGGCTGCGCATACCAGTAACGGCAAAGAAACACCCTTTGTTCCGTGTCCTTTAACTCTCTGACGAAAGTGTTGATAGCTTTATCAAGCATTGCTTTTTCTGTTTCAGCTATCGGATCACCGTTTTGAGAAATACATTCCGATAACTCGTCCAAAACCGCTTCGGTCTCACCGCCCCGCTTTTCTGCATTTTTACGCCTCCACTTGTCAATAGAGAGCCTTCTTGTTATTTTTCCAAGAAAGGTTTTAAGCACATTTGGTTTATGCGGCGGCATACTGTTCCATGCTGACATATAGGTATCATTCACGATTTCTTTGGAATCCTCCTCATTATGCAGGATACCGTGAGCAATAGAATAACAGTAAGTACCATATTTTTCAGAGGTAGCGGAAACAGCAGCTTCATTTCTGTTCCAATACATTTCTACAATTTGTGCATCAGTCACATCAAAGACCTCCTTTCAAAAGTTCTTCTATATAACTACTCGTATTATATCATGATCGGTTACAGGTTTAAGACTGAAGAAATAATAATGGTTGTATGGTAAGAATGAGTTTTTTGCGTGTCTGGTTTGTTTATTTGAGCCGATAGTCTGTGCAGGCGCTCAGTGCCGAGGGAGTGGAATACCGGAAGTAAGAATAAACCAGCCGTGAAAAGCAGCGTGTTATGATTTCAGGTTTCGTGATTCAGAAAAGATTTGTTATTCTGCACACCGTTATGAATAAGCTGACAGGTGCGTTGCTGTTTATGATGCCGCTCACGCTGCAATTTGCAGATCTGTCATACAGTGCAGCGATTGTCTGTTTTATTGCAACC
>CAMVQZ010000098.1 GCA_947169745.1 uncultured Clostridia bacterium | reverse complement strand
GACAATACTCACACCCTCCGCCGCCGCAGCCCTCACAGGCTGCTTCTTGCGGCTGGTTTATTCTGACTAATATCATTTCACTCCCCCAGAAAATATGCGCCTGCTTTGTATTATATAGATCAATTGTCACAGACTGATAGTATAAATGATTTGCCAACTATAATTATACATTCAGGACACTGCGTGGTGGGCGGTGGGTATTGTGTACAAATTTTATATTGAAAGAAATAATAGTTTGTGGTAAAATACTGATATGTACTAATTGAAATGTTCTGTCAGAGGGTGATAAGATGATAAAATTTGAAAATGTTACCAAAACATATAATAAATCCGTCCGTGCTCTGGATGACGTGAGCTTCAATGTCAAGGGCGGCGAAATCGTGGGCTTCATCGGTCCCAACGGTTCCGGCAAAACCACCACTATGAAGCTTCTCACCGGGATAATCAAACCGGATCTGGGCAGGATAACCGTTAACGGTTTCAACATAAAGGAGGATCCCATCAAGGTCAAGGCATCTATCGGATATATTGCAGATAGTCCGGATATGTTTCTCAGACTAAAGGGCACAGAATTTCTGGAGCTTATCGCCGATATATACAAAGTACCCACAAATGTCAGGCAGGAGAGAGTGCAGGAGCTGGCAGAGAAATTTGAGCTGACAGAAGCGCTGTCATCACCGATGATGAGTTATTCCCACGGAATGAGACAGAAAATAATGGTGATAGCCGCTCTTATCCATAAGCCTCCTGTGTGGATACTGGATGAGCCTATGGTAGGTCTTGACCCCAAGTCGTCCTTTGAATTGAAGCAGCTTATGAGAGACCATACAAAGGAAGGAAATGCGGTATTCTTTTCCACCCATGTCCTCGAGGTGGCAGAAAAGCTCTGCGACAGAGTAATTATAATCAAAAAAGGCACGATCCTGTATAACGGAACACTGGAGGAGCTGGAAAAACAGAACAAGAATGCTTCTCTCGAAAATATATTCCTGGAGCTGACAGAAAAATGAGAATGTACCTTAGATTAGTCTCGGCTCTTATCCAGGGCGTTGAGCCGAGCGACAAAGAAAAAAAGAAAAACAGGATATTCTATTATGTTATGGCGTGCATCGCCGTTTTCGGGATAATGCTGCCAATGGCTTTTTTTGTAGGAGTTATCCTTTACTCAATGACAAATGCCCTATCCGCCTTCAATACCCAGGAAAATGCCATTGAATTATTCCTTCACCTTATCGCGGCCTTTTCCTTTGTTTTCGGACTGAATGTCATATTCTCCGTCTTTTATTTTTCCGGAGATATAGAGAACCTGCTGCCTCTGCCACTGAGACCATATCAGATAATAGGCGCGAAATTCACAGCAGCTCTCATCAGCGAAAGCGTAATGGAATTCATAGTTATAATCGCTGCTTTTTCGGGGTATATAATCGGCTCCGGCGTACCGTTTTATTCCTGGGCAATTGCGGTCATCGGAATGTTGACAATGCCCATCCTGCCCCTTATTTACTGCGGGATACTCTGTATGCTGGTAATGTTTTTTACAAGATTCGTAAGAAACAAGGATACAGTCAATAAGATCACAGGCATATTCACATTTGCTCTTATTCTGGGGATAGTTTATCTGATTTCCAGAAGCGGATTTGATACTGAAAAGCTGATAGAGACCATGTCCCGTTCCGGCAGCGGTGTTCTGGGAGTAATGAATGTCATATTCCCCACCATTCCCCTGCTTGTAGGTTCCATGTCCGCCGGTCAGCTTTGGATGTTCCCGGTATATATCGGAGTAAACCTTGCTGCCATTGCCCTGTTTATGCTTATTGCCCAGGTCATATATTTCCCCGGAGTAGTAGGCATCAGCCAGGGAGGCGCTTCCGGAAAACGTAACTCAGGCGCTGTATCAAAGCTTCGTCAGCACAGACCCTCAGTCACATATTTCAAGAAAGAATTCCGTATCCTGATGCGCACCCCGGCATATTTTACAAACTGTGTAATGATAAACCTGATCTGGCCTGTATTTCTCTACCTCGTTGTGGTAATGCAGGGAAAGACCAATTTCTTGGAATCCTTCATCTATGGGATACACAGCGGAGATGAAAAGACAGTGCTCCTTTTCCTTTTGGGAGTTTCCGCAGCCTCGGTGCTGGTCACCGCAGTAAACTGCATTGCATCCTCCGCCCTGACAAGAGAGGGAAAGCATTTTGCTTTTATCAAATATATCCCTCTCTCCTATATAACCCAAATAAATATCAAGGCAGCTATCAGCATAATAATCAGCGGAACAGGGATGCTCATTTATGTCACTGCGGCGTGTATCTGGCTGAAAACGGGCATTAAATTCACTGTATTCAGCTGTCTGCTGAGTCTGTTGTCAGTAACCTTTGCCACCTATTTCGGGATATATATGGATTCTGTAAACCCGAAGCTTATATGGGATGACGAGCTGAATGCACTGAGAGGAAATTATAACATTTTCTTTAATATGGCTGTTGCAATAGTTCTTGAAGGCCTTATCTGTGCCGGAGCATACTGTCTTTTCAAATTCACATCTCTGGGCGCAATAATGATAATCCTTATCCTTTTTGCGCTGATAATGATACTGACTGCTGTCAGTTATCTTCTCTGCAATTACAAGGCAACAAAGAATATCGAAAAAATGACTATCTGAGCACGACCGCAGCAGGAGGAATACTGAATGAAAAAATTCGGAAGGATCATAAAAAACAATCTGTCTTTTATCATCACCTTTGTTGTAATAGCAGCACTGCTTGTCTCGGCATTATTTATATTCGGGATCAGGATAGTCACAGTTGACGGTCCCTCAATGGATACAACCCTTGAATCCGGAGAAAAGCTTGTTATGACAAATTTCAATTATACACCGAGGACAGGTGATATAATCGTGGTGTCAAAGGGAGCAAGCTATGACCATCCCTTTATAAAAAGGGTGATAGCTACCGAGGGACAGCACCTCAAGCTTGATTATGAAAACGATGCCATTTATGTTGATGGAAAAAAGCTTGATGAGCCATATATCAACGGCTCCACATTTGCAGGCAATTACGGTAATTATGTTATCCCGGAGGTCATTCCGGAGGGGAAGCTGTTTGTAATGGGAGACAACCGTTATATCTCCAGAGACAGCCGCAGCTCCTCCATTGGTCTTGTAGACAGGGAAAATGTTATGGGCAAGGCGCAGATGGCTCTCTTTCCTTTTAACCGTTTCGGGCTTTTGTAATGATAACCCTCTGCCGGGTCAGTAACTGATGTGTGATATGACGCCGCAGCCTTTCGTAAAAAATGGCCTCTCCTTCGGGAGAGGTTTTTTATTGTCCGATCTCTGCCGTGTTTTGTAAAGGCAAACCCAAAAAACAGCCAGCGGCTCCTGACCGCTGGCTGCAGATTCTGAATTTATTTTTTTACACAGGGATTACTCAGCAGCTTCGCTTATTACCTTCTGGGCAATATTCTGAGGTGCTTCTTCATATCTTTCGAATCTGAATGAGAAATAGCCTCTGCCCTGGGTAGACTGGCGGATAAATGTTGAGAAATCGCTCATCTCTGCCTGTGGAACCTCGGCTTCGATCTCCTGCATATTGTCATCAGCCTGGTTCATTCCAAGAACACGGCCTCTGCGCTTTGTGATCTCGCCCATAATATCGCCCATATTGTCGCTGGGAACCACAGCCTTGAGAGAACCAACCGGCTCCAGAAGAACAGGATTAGCCTTTGGCATACCATCCTTATATGCAAGCGCCGCAGCAGTCTTGAAGGACATTTCTGAGGAATCGACAGGATGATAGGAACCGTCATAGAGAGTAGCCTTAAGTCCGACTACCGGATATCCGGCAAGAGGACCCTTTGATATGCTGTCTCTCAGACCCTTTTCAACTGCCGGGAAGAAGCCCTTGGGAACAGCGCCTCCCACAACTCTCTCAGCAAATTCCATTCCTTCGGAATCTGAAGGCTCAAACTCGATCCAGACATCACCGAACTGGCCGTGACCGCCGGTCTGCTTTTTATATCTTCCCTGTACCTTTACGGATTTGCGGATAGTCTCTCTGTAAGCTACCTTTGGCTTTGAAAGAACAACCTCAACGCCGTATTTTGATTTAAGCTTAGATACTACAACATCAAGATGCTGCTCGCCCATTCCGCTGATAATCATCTGGTGGGTCTCGTGGTTATTTTCAAACTTGATAGTAGGATCTTCCTCGCTGAGCTTCTGTATACCCTGAGCCACTTTGTCCTCTTCTCCCTTTGTCTTTGGAGAAACAGCCATTGAAAGGGACGGCTCCGGATAATCAACTCCGTCAAGAGTAACCTTTCTGAGGGGTGAGCAAAGTGTATCGCCGGTATTTGCGCTTGTGAGCTTTGCAGCAGCTCCGATATCGCCGGCAACGATGCAGGAAGCATCCTCCAGCTTCTTACCCTTTGCGTGCATTACCTTTGTGAGCTTTTCCGGATTGCCTGTTCTCATATTGACAAGCTGTACATCCGGCCCCAGCTTTCCGGAAACTACCTTGAAGAAGGAAAGCTTTCCTACAAAGGGATCGGCTATAGTCTTGAAGATAACAGCTGCTGCCTGAGCGTCCTCGTTGGGAGTAAGCTCCACCGGCTCGCCGTCCAGATCAACTGCAAGCTCGCCTGCCTTGTCATAGGCGCTGGGAGCAAGCCAGATAAGACCGTTGAGAAGCTGCTCTATGCCATAGGTGAGAAGAGCGTCTCCGCAGAAAACAGGGCTGATGCTGCCGTTCTTTACGCCCTGGCTTACGCCTACTATTATTTCCTCAGGAGTAAATTCCTCACCGGAGAAATATTTCTCGAACATCTCATCACTGGTCTCTGCAACAGCCTCACATATAGCTGTGCGCAGACCTTCAAGACGGTCGCCCATATCCGGAAGAGGAACTGTGCTTATTTTTCCGTCAACATACTTATATGCCTTATATTCAAGAAGGTTTACATAACAGTCAGCTTGACCGTCTACTATATAGGGAACAACAACAGGGCATACTGAGGGGCCGAATTCGGATTTAAGGCTCTCAAAAACACGGTAGAATCTTGCGCTTTCATCGCAGAGTCCGTTGACAAAGAATATCTTTGTCAGCCCTCTCTTATCGGCTGCCTTGACAGCCTTTTCTGTTCCCACAGCAACTCCGCCCTTGCCTGAAACGGTAATAAGAACAGAATCAGCAGCTCTGACAGCCTCGCACAGACCGCCTTCAAAGTCAAAGAGACCGGGAGCGTCGATAAGATTTATCTTTTTTCCCTTCCATTCCATAGGAGCCACACAGGTCTGAACAGAAGTTTTGCGCTTGATTTCCTCAGGATCGAAGTCCAGAACTGTATTTCCGTCTGAAACCTTTCCCAGTCTGTCGGAACCCTTGCAAAGGTAAAGCATAGCCTCTGCAAGGGAGGTCTTTCCTGCGCCGCTGTGTCCTGCAAGAGCAATGTTGAAAATGTTTTTTGCGTTAAACTGTTTCATATGGGGTCGTATCCTCCTTTGTAATATGATATAAATTTCAATATAAGAATAGAGATTTTTTTAATCACTATAACCAATTATATACTATTAATTACATAATTACAATAGGTAAATGATAATTTTTATAATAAAAGTACCCAAAATATCCGAAAACAGGTGAAAAATCCAGACATTTACCTATAAAATAACGGTAATTCCCCATAGATATAGAAGCTCCCCCGCAGCGAGGCACGTTTATAGCGCTGCTGCGGGGGAAAGCATCATATCACAATATCATCTGTACCGCTCAGTTACTGCCTCCCGGATTGTCATTCTGATTGAAGGATTTGATAGCTGTTCTTTCAAAATCGTTGAATTCATTGCTCCCCACGACCTTTTCATCATAATATCCAGAGGAATGCTCTTCTTTATAATTAGATTTCTTATTAAAGAAAGCAATAAATCTGGGGTAACTTGATTTCATTCCGTGTCTTGCATATATTTCATTAAGGATCAAAGAACTAGCTTTGTTGCGGGGCACACCATAGCAGTCATTATCAGTACTCATATATCTGATAATAGTATTCGGATCCTTATCCTTGTAATTCAGATAATTATCCATAAACGCAGTAACGTAGCTACCACTATTTTCTTTAGAAATATAGTAACGATCCGTAGGTGCTGCCTCGGTACAGTCATCATTAAAGGATTCAAGCCACGATCCGGATAAAACAATATTTTTATTATTTTTATCATTGGGTACTCTTTGTTTATCCACAGTAAGATCATATTCTGCTGTCTTTTTCAAAACAAACTCATCATCTACGAACTGAAATACCTTTACCTTGTAATTGATATTATCATCTGTTCCCGTTGCGACAAAATATACATCTTTATCCTCATAATCATATCTCAGATCCATATGGATATTGCTGTATCCAAGGTCGGGATAATCGAATTTTTTCTCCAGGAGACTGTTCCCGGATATCTTGTAGATCATTATTACCGACCTGCTCGAATCACGGGTGATCAGCTCATATTTCCCGTCGCCGTCAACATCCGTGATAACGTGGCCTGCAGCCTTATAGCTGTCTATATTATATATCTTATCGTATATGGTCTTTTCGCTGCCGCCCTCTTTTATTGCATTTCTCACAGCCCTTTCATCCTCGGTCATATACTCCTCAACAGTGATATGATATTTCTCCACAGCTCCCACGCCTTCTATCTCAGAGGTCACATCGCAGCTTCCCACAGCCTTTGCTGTGACATTTCCGCTGCTATCCACCTCTGCGATACTGCTGTCGCTGCTCTTCCAGCTGACCTTAAGATCCATATCCTCGCTGTCGATATCTATCTTCGGGAGAAGATTTTCCTTGGTTTTTTCCTTTGTATCCAGGGTGATATTTCTTATGAATTTATAATCCGGAGAAGAAAGATCCACATCGTCAGTGCTGAAGTATGACATATTTTCATCCAGCTTTATCTCGATCATATTTTTATTATCGCAGAATTCAAAAACAAATTTCTCGAAATTCGCTTCAGATATTATTTTCCCCTTTTCATTATAGTAATCCGTATTTGTCGCCATTCCGCTTGAAATATAATATGCCTCTTCCTTCCCGAAATCATAGGAACCGGGAGTTTTCTGCTTATATTTATAGAATATATTGCACTCTTGGTGAGACGTATCCCCGTATCTTGCCAGACTGAGAACAGAGATTTCTCCTGTGCTGCCGTCGTAATACATTCTTGTTCCGCATTTCAGGACATTATTCCACTTTTCTCCGAAGTCCTCTATATAACTATCCAGCTTATCAGACACTGCCTTGTTGCTGTCGTAATTCCAGGCAGCACCTGCCTGGAGCGTTAATCCTGATACCATCACAGCTGCCAAAAGAAACGCTGCCGCCTTTTTTATAATTTTCATCTATCCTCACCCCCGATCATTTCTCTGTATACATAAACCAGCTCTCATCCTCGAAGTGCCGGGTAGCCACAGCCTTACCGTCCACCACGGCCACAAGGTCATATAAAGTACATCTGCACTGCTCCGGAGAATAACCACTATGCTCAAGAATACAGCTGTACTTCACGATCATTTCCATTTTTCCGTCATCATTGACATCCCTTATCACGGAATCAACATAATATGCCGTACCCTTTTTATCGCCTGCTTTTTTATAACCCCTGTCTCCGCTTTTCAGGGTATAATCCGCAGATTCCGGGATATTCTTTTTATATTCCAGCAGTAGCTTTATATCCTTTTTCGCCTGCTCCGTATTCTTTTCCTTTTCGCTCATACTGCTTTCCTGTTTTGAGGACTCCGCCCTGCTGCTCTCTGTTTTACTGCTCTCTGTCTTGCTGCTGTCCTCAGAGCTGCTTTCCTCTGTCCGGCTTTCCGGAACGGTAGTCTCCGAAGCTGCAGAAGCTTTACTGCTGTCTGCAGGCGTGCTTTCTCCCTTACTGCATCCGGCGGTACACAATGCTGTAAGCATAATACCGCATACAAGCGCTGCTATTATCCGTTTTTTTGACTTCATTTATGCTTCTCCTCACTTTATCTGGATTTATTGTCTGATGGCTGCGACCAAAGCTCCAGGGCCCTCCTGTCTGTCCGGTCAGGGCTGCACTTTGCAGCAGTGTCCGCCGGCATACCCTTTGAAAAACGCCTCCGATACTATCATACATCTTAATTTTATCACAAATAAATCCGACATTCAATATTGTGATATG
>CAMVQZ010000097.1 GCA_947169745.1 uncultured Clostridia bacterium | reverse complement strand
CTCCCACCCTTCGCCGCCGCAGCCCTCACAGGCTGCTATTCGCGGCTGGTTTATTCTGACTTCTTGTATTCCACTCCCTCGGCACTGAGCGCCTGTTTTCTCCAGGAATTATTTTACACCAAAGACCTATAGAAGGATATTAATTCCAAAGAAAAGCCCATAAGACCGGTTGAGGACATGGCAATAAGCTGCCGTCAGCATTGCATCTGCTCGCCGGGAACAGCAAGAAAATGCACCCAGCGGCGTGATATTCCCGGTTCTACTGCCTTTGTGCCGTCTGTTGTGGGACTGATTATCGCCGGCAAGGTCATAAAGGATCTAACGAGGTTTGACAGATGGGAACGATAAAGCACTATATCCCGTGAGTTCGGGCGAATGCAGAACGAGGGGATTCTTGTCATCGACAAAAACAAAATGAGAGTTGACTTTTGAATATACAGCGTAAAAGCCGTGGGTATCTGGTATCCACGGCTCGTTTTTATTAAATATTAAATTTTCAATTTGTCGCTTTGAAATCCAAACCACAGCCACAACACCCCGATATCCAAATCGGACACTTAACTCTCCGAAAAAATCGGTTGATATGTTCCCACAGTCGTCAGTGTCACTCATCATGCTGCTCACTGTACTCGCTCATTATGTCCGAAACGCTGCGATTCATGAAATACTCACCGTATTTTTCGTGTTCGGTCAGAGGGCGTGACATCAATACCACTGTCTCAACATAGCACGATACCTCAATATGAATGTCGGCGTTCGGGGGAACATATCCAAGACTATTTTATAAAAACAGGTGAAATATGTAAATGTATTTTTAAATTAGTATTATCTCTGTCGAAAAGGAATTAATTGTAGCACAGAAAAAAATCACACCAAACTAAAAGTCGGATGCGAATCCGACAGGGCGGAACGCTGCTTGGGTCATTGACGGTTTTGGAAAATAGCAGAATGATAAATCAATCAGCGTATCTGCATTTCCCATCAAAGAATTCATAAAGCCATTTCATAAAGTCAGGAGATGTGTCATACAATGCATGACCGAAGCCTCTGAAGCTTTTTGATTCAAAACCTGCAAGAGAACCGAGATGCTTCCTCAACTCCGAAGCAGTATCATCCGAAAAAACCGGATCTTCTTCATCGTAGCTTAACTGCACAGGACATTTTATCTGTGCGATTTTATTTGACAGATCAAAGCCTTCGATACCGTTTGCAAGTTTTATAAAATTTGCAAGCTCATCATCGGTAACGGTTTTCGCGATTTCTGTAAATGCGTCTTTGGACTTTTCAAAAAAGCTGCTGGGATAGATATGCTGTGCTATAGATAAATAAAGCCCTGAGCTATCCTTCTTTTCTGCAAGCTCCATCCATTCCCGTATAACAGCAAAGCGTTTTTCATCCATTCTCATAGCCGTAGAGCTTACGGAAAGCCTTGATATCATTTCAGGGTAAGCAGCCGCAATAGTCAGTGCGATCATTCCGCCCTGCGATACACCGAAAAGATGAATTTCCGAAAGCCCCAACCTTGTAAAAGCATTCGCAGTATCTTCCGCCATCTGAAAAATATCGTAACCATCCGGAGGGTTCTTTCTCCTGTCAAAGACATAAACCGTAAAATTATCGGTAAAACACTTGTACTGATTTACGATCAAAGGAGCAAAACCTGTCACGCTCTGAACACTGAGTCCCGGGAGTATGACAAGTATTTTGCTTCCCTGACCGAACCTGATATAATCCATAGAAAAAGTTTCCGCCTCAATCGTTTCTATGAATGATGATGTTTTTTCCATTTCATTTTCCTCCGCTTATCTGCTTTCGGTTTACACATAAAACACGCATATTGTACAGACCATAAAAACAGGTATTGTTATGGTTCCGTATATATCATAGGTTGTTGGAGAAATACACTATCCCGATCATCATCGTTATCAATACGATCCATGAAAAAATTATTGCAAAATGAATTTTCCATTCTGATACAAGAGCGGCAATAAATTCTCTGATAAATGCATTTATCCAGAAATATCTTTTTGTCTTTGCACCGATCCCATCAGCTCTGATGCCCTGCTGTGAAGCGAAAACTCCTGAACGGAATACATGATAATTTGTTGTCGAAAATGCGATCTTCGGATCATCGGCTTTTCCATCCTTGCGGATCAGCTCCATTGAATTTCTCAGGTTTTCAAATGTATTTGCAGATTTGTTTTCTACAAGGATACAGCTTTCATCAATGCCGGTTTCAACAAGATAATTCCTTATCGCTTCCGCTTCGGAAATGATCTCATCATCGCCTTTTCCGCCGGAGGGAATGAATACGATATCCTTTCCTGATGCTTCCTCCTGCATTTTTGCAAATTCTATTGCCCTGTCAGCTCTGCCTTTGAGCAGGTTAGTCAGCGTACCGTCTTTTTTTATCTGACAGCCGAGTATCAATATATAATCTTTATCAAACGCCGGTATTCTTTTTGCTGCCTTTGTCGAAAGAATTATTGTTCCCATAAGCACACATTCAAGATATGCCGTTATTGCGACAACAATATTCTCGACATACATTTCTATATACAGATCTGTACCATTCTGATTATGAACATCTACAAGCGTAGTCTGCTGTAAAAAATCACCGAGCACCGATGGAAAGATCGTGCCGAGACATACCATTATACCAAGAATGCAGCCAAGCATATTTTTCCAGCCCGGTCCTTCATTTCGCATAAGTTTGATATTGCTGATAGTTACCAGTATGAATGTAATAAATGCTACAGGCAGAACAATAACAGAAAAGGAGCTTGCTGATTCCAGCAATAGATTCACAGAGCCTATTATCCCATCATTGAGATTTCTGAGCATTAAAAGTTGTTCTACAAAAAAGAAAATAATAAAAATCACAAAACCAATATTTCTGACGTTTTTATACTGGTAGAGGTCCCGCTTCGATTCTTTTATTATATGTACCAGTAGACCTGTGATCAAGGCAGCAAGAAAAATAATTATAGCCACCGGAACGATCCACCCTCCTGTACTTCTGCCAAAAAAGTCACTTTCGGTTATAATGCCGGACTGATGTACAAATACCTTATCTGTACCAAGCAATATGTCGGGATCATTCTTTTCAGTAATATCCACCCATGCTTTTCCGGACGATACCGACTCTAAAACAACAAACAGTTTTCCGTCGCTTGTTTGTGTGTCTGCAATCCTTATTATTTCTCTGTCTGATGTATTTTCGTCATTCTCAATAGTCACAATCAAAGAACCGACGTCTCCTGAATAGTCAGTCAGGTCAGTTTCCATAACATACCTGTTCCCGACAGCTATGTTATATACAAGACTGATGATTATCAATACAAAAGCGAGGATAATGTAATATCTTTTTTTTCATAAGTCCTCTCCTGATACCATATCATATATATTTATGTTACCTGTCTGAATTATTCTGTTCTTGAAAGAACCTTCAATGTCATATATTTCGTAAACCTTTATAAACCTCACATACCGACAGCATCGAGCATCTGCCTGATACCGCCCAGTATCTGCTGCGTAAGAATATTCTTGTCCACACTCAGATCTCTGTCTGTTTTATGGATACCATACAAAAACTTTATGGTTCCAAAGAACTTCATTCTGAATGTCAGAGCTCCGATCTCTTTTTCACTCATGCCCTCAAAATATACCTCTTTGAATCTGCTCCAGTATCTTTTTGATTCTCCGGCATTCATTCCCAATATCCAAAGACATGTTTCATCCGAAGAGGATGTAATATCATGGGTAGTATACATTCCGGCAAGATCAACGGCAGGATCGCCGATACATGCGTCGTCAACATCTATAAGAAGGAGATCTTCCCCCTGCACCATTATATTATTGGAATGGAAATCCTCATGTACAAAGGTGTTTGTTTTAACAGCGATCCTGTCAATAGCATTATATATCCTTGCACCATCCTCTGCCGGGATCTTGTCCTCAACAGTTTTCAGCCAGCCCTTAACAGACTCGCCCGCCTGATGATCAAAAACATCATCATCAAATTCGGTGCTGTGCAGCTTTTTCAGGAGTCTTGCTGCCTTTTCAGCCCAATACTCAGCCTTTTCCGGCTCAGCATGTATAGTCCTGCCGAGAGTACGGACATTAAGAAGCTCATAAACGACACCGTAGCAGTTTCCGACCTTTACAGTATCGAATGAGATTGCACATGGGATATCATGCAGGAAGGCTGTCTGAGCTGTATCTCTGCTCTTTTTGACATAATCAAGGGTTCTGCCATCATTAAATACCTTAACGATAGTTTCATCATCAATGCGATAGACAGAACCGTTGCCGCCCCTGCCGATAAGCTGGCAGCCTTCGATCGAGATTTCTCTCAGTGCTTTCTTTACACTCAGTATTTCTGTAAATCCCGTAACATCGAATATCTCATAGACCTCGCTACTGACGTTTTCTACTGTAACATCACCCACGGTCTTTGCGAGTTTCAGCAGAACACGAAGTCCTGCACTTGAGATGTATTCAAGCTGCGAAGCGTCAAGCTCGGTAGGCTTTGCCGCCATAAGCTCCTTCTCAAATTCTGCTGCGTTTGTAGAGTCAATTTTTCCTTTGATCTGATACATTATTTTTACCTCCGGTTATATTTTTTCTCATTATCATTTTCATCATCAGAAGGATGTATTATCATCAATCTTAAATTCTTCTGCATGAGCAGGTGTTTTTCTTCTTATAAGGGCTATAAGATAGATAACAAACAGAATAACTGCCGCTGACAGACCAATAATGTACGAAATAATCTGATCCATACGGAAGCCTTCCTGTGCTACAAGAATATAAGTGATGCTTACCGCAGTCATAAAGGCTGCCGGAAATGCCGTCAGAAGAGAGCCGAAGCGGTATTTTCCTTCCTTCAGAAGATATGCTGTCGATACCCAAAGGGCTATCATCGCAAGCGTCTGATTGCTCCACGAAAAATATCGCCAGACGATCTGAAAGCCGTTGTCATTGACTATTGCAAACCATGTCAGCAGACCGCCGATAACAAGAAGCGGAATGGTGATAATCAGACGGTTTTTTATCTTTTTCTGTTCAAGCCTGAATGTCTCGGCAAGTATAAGTCTTGCACTGCGGAAAGCAGTATCGCCCGAGGTGATAGGACAAACAACGACACCTGCAATAGCCAACACTCCGCCGAGAATGCCGAGAACGCCGGTCGATATCTCATATACCACATTTGAGGCACCGTTTGCAAGAGCATCGCTGAGAAGCTGTGTCGTACCGTAGAAGGATACGCCTGCCGCAGCCCATACAAGAGCTATGACAGATTCGCTTATCATTGCACCGTAGAATATTTTTTTGCCTTCCTTTTCGGTCTTTATGCATTTAGCGATCATAGGCGACTGTGTTGCGTGAAAGCCGGAAACAGCACCGCAGGCGACAGTTATGAACATATACGGCCATATCGGTGTGTCCTTCGGGTGAAGGTTCTGGAGTGTTATTTCCGGGATGGTGTATTTGCCGCCCGAGAAGATTATGCCGCCGATAACGGCTGCCGCCATTACTATAAGCAGGATACCGAAAATGGGATAGAGCTTGCCGATGAGCTTATCTATCGGAAGAAGTGTCGCAGCCAGATAATATATGAGTATCACTATTGCCCAGAACGTGCCGTTCATCCAGCCGGGTGTCAGCTTATCAAGCAGTCCGGCAGGGCTTGTAACGAACACAGTTCCGCAAAGCACCAGCAGCACGACCGAAAAGACACGCATTATCCACTTTATGACCTTTCCGAGATATGTACCCGAAAGTTCGGCGATAGAAGCACCCTTATTGCGGCAGCTTATCATCCCGCTCATATAGTCGTGAACTGCTCCGCCGAGGATGGAACCGAATACTATCCAAAGGAATACGACAGGTCCGAAAACAGCACCCATAAGTGCTCCGAAGATCGGCCCCGTTCCTGCGATATTAAGGAGCTGAACGAGAAATGCCTTCCATGTTTTCATCGGCACGCAGTCAACGCCGTCATTTATGGCAATAGCAGGCGTTTCCCTGTCATCGGGAGCAAATATTTTTTCAGTCACTTTACCGTAAACTGCAAATCCGATCAGCAGTACGACAAATGAAATTAACAAAGAGATCATAGTTATTACTTCTTTCTGAAATCATTTTACAGATTCTTTTTCATTGCAAACACATTCTGTCCGTCACGGTATTCATAAGATAATTTATCCATAAACTTTTTAGTCATGAATATGCCGAGACCGCCGATCTGTCTGTCCATTGCCGAAAGTGTTACATCGGGGTCAGGCTTTGCAAGAGGATCGTACTTTACACCGCTGTCGATAAAGGTTATAGTTACCGTTTTAGGTTCGTCATCTATTTCCACCTCAATAACAGCCTCACCGATCTTGCCGGAATAGGCATAATGAGCGATATTGACGAATATCTCCTCGACCGCAACATTTATCTGCATCAATGCTTTAGGAGAGCAGTCAATTTCCTGAACACATCCCTCCACGAAATTCAGCACTCGCTGTAATTCATTTACATCTGCATTAACCTTGAAACGAAATAGTTTTTTGTCAGCCATAATATCACCCCTTGTATTCCAGACAAAGCATCGTCAGATCGTCAAACTGCTCCGCATCCTTTACAAAGGCATCAACAGAGTTTCTGACGGTTTTCAGTATTTCCTGCGGTGAGCCATCCGGTTTTTCGTTCAGAGCGGCTACCATTCGCTCATTGCCGAAAAGCTGCTTTTCGCTGTCTGTCGCCTCAGGTACACCGTCGGTATATAGGAAAAGTTTTGAACCCGGCTTCATATCAATGGTATATTCTTTGTATTTCAGCCCTGCCATACCGCCGATAACAAATCCGTGCTTGTCCTTGTACAGCTCAAATTTTCCGTCAGGCTGCATAAGAACGGGATATTCGTGTCCTGCATTTGCAGCGGTCAGCCTTCCGGTGGGTATTTCAAGAATACCGAGCCAAACGGTAACAAACATATCCTCACGGTTGCTTGAGCATATTGTGGCATTGGCAGCCGTCAGTATCTCGGACGGAGTTTTGCCCATTTTTGCGTAATTTGCGAGTATGATCTTTGATGCCATCATAAAGAGTGCGGCAGGTACGCCCTTACCCGAAACATCAGCCATCACAAGGCAGAGATGATCGTCATCCACAAGAAAAAAGTCGTAAAAATCACCGCCGACCTCCTTGGCAGGATCCATTGAAGCGTAAATATCAAATTCCGTTCTGTCGGGGAAGGGAGGGAATATACTTGGCAGCATACTCGCCTGAATTTTTGTGGCAAGGTTAAGCTCCGTGGAAATGCGTTCCTTTTCAGCCGTCACCTTTGTCAGATCGTCAACATATTTAACGATACGCTCCTCCATATGCTCTATTGAGCAGGCAAGAACTCCGATCTCATCGTTGTTCCTGACAGTTTCAGACAGTTTTTTCTCCGGCAGGTCGTTTTCGTGTGAAAAGCGGCTCGCTTCCTCGGTTATCTTCGTAACAGGGCGCAGGAATACGCGGTGCAGATATATGCTCTGACCGATGATAACGAGTATCATCAATGCGATCATTACAATGAGTATCCTGACAATATATCTGTTCCTGACATGGACAAGATTATCCATCTGACGCTGAACACAAAGTATAGCTGTCGTTTTGCCTTCGGTATTCTTTACAGGAACCATTGCCGTAATATGCGGATCAGTCTCAATATATCCCTTATCCCTTATGACAAGCTCCTGATCGGATCCATCCTCGTACAGCCTGCGATATTTTTCCATATATTCCTCGTTTGTAGTTTCACGTACATAGCCGAATTCATAGCGGGTGAAATCGCTGTTTTCGTTGATAGTGGAAAAAAGAAATGTAATGTGCTTATAATCGCTCAGCTCAGGACGGATAACATATATGAATGTTGAGCCTGACGAATTGCACAGCTGTTCCATTGATTCAAGAGCTTCAAGATACTCTTTTGTAGTTCCGCCGCTTGCGGCATAGTCCTCAATTTTGCTGACATCAAATTCCATAACAGCAGTATTCGCAGTACGAAAGGCACCGTCCGAGTATTGATCCAGAAGAGCATCGGTAAAATTCCGGAAGCCCATAACACTTACGATCAAAGAAAAAACGACAAAAAGTATAACTATGCCTAATATGCTTTTAAAAACAATACTTACTTTCGGTTTATTCTTATTTTTTTTTGCGGTATCCTTTTTTTCCACAGAATCACCTTCCGTATAAAGTT
>CAMVQZ010000096.1 GCA_947169745.1 uncultured Clostridia bacterium | reverse complement strand
ACAGAGCGAGTGCAAACGAGCGATAACGCGAACACGGGTGCAGCGTCGACGCTGCGCGAGCACGGTCGACGCTGGTTGCAAAAAAGGTGGGAATGTGATATTATAGTTGACAGTACTGTAAAAAATACAAACGAGGTGAATAATATGAAAATAAAGACCGGGGTCTCGTTGCTGGTTGCAATAATGCTCATAGTCTGCGGAGTAACTGCGATGCCGGCTGCCGCAGCTGACGGTGAAAAAAACAGCAACGGATTCATTTATCAGGTCACAAAATTACAGGAGATCTCCGTTACCGGCTATTCAGGCAAAAATTCAAAAATAACCATTCCCTCAACCATCGAGAATAAGCCTGTCACTTCTCTTGGAAACGGATTATTTTCTGACTGCGAACGGATAGAAAAACTATTTGTTCCGGATTCCGTTCATTCCGTGGATGATAAAGTCCTGGAAAAGCTCAGCTCAGCTCAGTTGTTCGGAAGCAGCGGATCATATATCCAGAGCAGGGCAAAATCGAAGGGTATAAGCTTTACCGTTCTTGAAAAAGGAGCTTATGCAAGTCTGGAACTTTCTTCAGGGGAATATACCGTCAGAACAGGAAAAAACATCGATCCGGTCACGGATTATTTCCCGGATTACGGAAAAAAACCGGTTTTGACATCAGAAAACGAAAAGGTAGCGTCCGTAAATAACCTTTCCGTCAATGCTGTCGGTGTCGGAAGCACTGTAGTAACCGCAAAAATAGGCAATATCAGCCGGAATATCTCCGTCAGGGTCTACCGGGCAGCGGATTCGATCTCTGCGCCGAAGGATATCACCCTGGGCAAGGGTGAAAGTACTGAACCAACCATAACTGCGGCTCCCTCAGACTGCGATAAAAGCAGGATAAAGCTCACCAGCTCAAAGCCGGGAGTGGTCTCGGTAAACGGAAAGAAAATAACCGGTTCTGCAGTCGGAAACGCTGAGATCAGAATATGGTATGACGGTAAAATTATGAATAAATTCAAAGTCACTGTCAAAAATGCTCCTTCTCAGATCAGGATATCCTCTACCCTGCTCAATGTGGGAGTCGGAGAAAGCTTTACGCTTGATAGCTCAGTCAACAGCACAAGCGCAGATATTACCAGAAAATACAGGACAAGCAACAGCAAGATCGCTGCTGTTGAGAGAAAGGGCTGGAAGGTCACCGTTAAGGCAAAAAGCAAGGGCGTCGCCTATATTACCGTAAGATCATATAACGGCAAGGAAAGCAGCTGCCGTGTCAATGTTCTGAATGCTCCGGGAAGTATCTCTCTCAGTAAAAAGGAGATCGTCATCGGCTCAGGGGAAAGCTTTCAGCTCTATTCCTCAGTTCCCTCCGGCACAGGAGCAATAAGGGATTATTATGTATGGAATTCAAAAACTGCCGTTGTGGATAAAAACGGAAAGGTTACCGGAAAAAATCCCGGACAGACCACTGTTGCGGTCAAGACCTTTAACGTCAGGAAGGCTCAGTGCACAGTCAAGGTCAAGGCTGCTCCCCAGAAAATCAATATCGGAAGAAAAAAGCTTACCCTTGTTGTGGGCGAAAGCTATACACTGAACAGCTTTGTTGACAGTAAATGCGCCTCTTCAAAAAGGACTTTTTCCTCCTCAAACAGTTCCGTGGTTTCAGTGAAAAAAAACAGCTGGAACGGAAAAATAAAGGCTCTGAAGCCCGGAACAGCGAAAATCACTGTCCGCTCCTATAACGGAAAAACAGATGTCTGCGAGGTCATTGTAACAAAGACCTCAGTCAGGAAAAGAATACGGGATACTGCAATAGGCTGGGTCGGAAAAAACGAAAAAGACGGCTCCTATAAGCAGATAGTGGACTGCTACAATGACGGCAGCTATTATGATTCCAGCTTCCTTTATTATGGAAACGAATGGAATGCAGGCTTTGTCAGCGCTGTATTTATCAAGGCCGGAAAGGTAGGTCTGATCTTCCCTGACAGCAGTTGCCGCTCATTAATGAGCGCAGCAGAGGCTACCGGCTCCTGGATAGAAAACGATGCCTATGTCCCCGACAGAGGCGATGTGATTTTCTTCAGCTTCAGCGACAGCGGTTCAGGAGACTGCAAATACGGCTGCGATCACACAGGTATTGTGGTCAATGTCAACTGCAACGTCATAACGTATGTAGAGGGAGGCAGCTCCCAGAAAACAGGAAACGGCACAGTCCGCTATAAAACTGTCAATTTAAACAGCAGATATATCCGGGGCTTTATTCTTCCGGATTATACTACCTGATAATATTCAGCAGCTCCCTAAACAAACCAAGCCAGTGGATAACATCGTCCACTGGCTTTTCTTATGTTTTCTTATATTTTCCTATTGTCTCAGAAGCTCATATATTCTGTCATATGCAGCTTCCCTGTCAAACATTTCTCTTGCTTCATACGAAAGCTTCCTGACATCTGAATATCGGGTCACTACCGGAAGTGTGGATTTTTTCTTTGCCATTCTGAGAAGCTCACGACCCCTTTCATTGAAAGCCAGGACATTCAGATAAAGGGGCTTCTCCGGAAGCTCCTCCTTTTTTATCCCCAACAGAGCATACATCATTATCCTTTTTATCCGCGCATAGGTGTAACGCTTTGTTTTTACAGCTGCGATCAGCTCAGAGAGTGTCTTTTCTTTTTTTGCGGCAGAAAGTATCCTGTTTTCCAGCCCCTCGCCCACTTCATAAAGCTGCGACAGCTCTCCGGGCGTCATCGAAAGAAGCCTGATAAGCACTGCTTTTTCAAGAGCCTTTTCATATCCTCCCGGCGGTATCCTGCCAATTGAGCCGGGATAAAGCTCTCTGACTTCCTCCGGCACAAGCTCCCTCCAGTCCTCAGAGCCTGAAAGTATCATATCCCTTATCTTGCTTGCACTTGCAATGTTATTGTGTATAATACTACTGTCATGAAAGACGTTTTCTCTTTTAATAGCTGCAGGAGTAATATCCGAAGAGAAATACCTCAGTGCTTTGATATATTCAACTCCCAGGATATCATTCGGCGATGACAGCACATCCGCTGCGCCCTCCGGAATCAGCTCCCGGACAGCCCTCTCCCTTGCTGCAGCAAAGGTCACGCCTTCCCTGAGATATTTTTTGATGAGTTCATCAGCTTCCTCGCTCACAACTGCCCTGGCAGTGCTTTTGAGAAGCCCGGTATCTCCGGACTCGCTGCCAAAGGCTATCTCATCAACAACGCCCAGGGAATCCAGCAGAAAGACGCCTCCCCTGGCAAATCTCTCTGCCCCGGAAAGGGCAAAGGTCAGGGGGATCTCTATTACAAGATCAACGCCGCAGGCTACAGCTGCACGAGCTCTGGTATATTTATCAAAAATTGCCGGCTCTCCCCTCTGGGTAAAGCTTCCGCTCATTACAGCGGCGATATGAGTAGCTCCCCTCCGGCGCATAGTCTCAAGCATTAATCTGTGACCGTTATGAAAAGGATTATATTCACAGACAAGAGACGAGCATCTGAATTTTCCCTCTGAATTTATCATATGACCTCGCTTTTTAAACAAGGAGCAAAGCTCCAACAGGCTCGCTTGATTGGAGCGAGCGACGCCGTCAACAAACGTCGTGGAGCTTTAGCTCCTGCGGAAGCCGGTTGGGAATTTTTATCTACCACCGACGGACGTATGGCACCCGCCGCCTATAGAGGCGGGAGGACATCGACGTTTGTTATAAAGAAAAATACCGACCCTTGATAAAAGGAGGATCGGCATTTTACGGATAATGTATATCTTACTTTGTTACAAGAGCCATTGTATCTCTTGCGATAACTATTTCCTCGTTTGTAGGAATAACAAAAACATCGACCTTACTATTTTCGGTGGATATCTTGCCCTCAACGCCTCTGATAGCCTTTGCATTTACCTCGTCATCAATCTCGACTCCGATATATCCCAGCTTATGGCATACATTTTCGCGGTGGCTGGACTGGTTCTCTCCGATACCTGCTGTAAATACGATAGCGTCAACTCCGCCGAGAACTGCAACATATGAACCGATATATTTAAGAATATGATACTCCAGCATATCAATTGCCAGCTGAGCTCTCTTATTACCCTCAGCTGCAGCAGCGCAGACATCCCTGTCATCACTGGAAATACCGGAAATACCCAGGAAGCCGGACTTCTTATTAAGAAGGGTATCCATTTCTGAAGGTGTAAGTCCGCTCTTTTCCATGATGAATGTAACAACAGAAGGATCCAGGCAGCCTGTTCTGGTTCCCATCATTATACCATCAAGGGGTGTGAGACCCATACTTGTGTCAACTACCTTGCCGCCGTCTATAGCAGTAATGGAGGAACCGTTGCCAAGGTGGCAGGTAATTATCTTGAGATCCTTTATATCCTTGCCCATAAGCTCAGCACATCTTGCAGAAACGTATCTGTGAGATGTTCCGTGGAAGCCGTAGCGGCGGACTGCATATTTCTCATAATACTCATAGGGAACTGCATACATATATGCGGTCTCCGGCATTGTGGAATGGAAGGCTGTGTCAAATACAACAACCTCAGGCACCTCTTTGCCGAATACATCTATACAAGCTCTGATGCCCTGTACGTGAGCGGCATTATGAAGAGGCGCAAGGGGAATAAGGCTTTCTATATCCTCGATGACCTTATCTGTTACAAGGCATGATTCCTTGAAGATGGAACCTCCCTGCACTATTCTGTGTCCGATAGCTGATACCTCGCTGAGCTCCTTGATAACGCCGACCTTTTCATCAGTAAGAGCATTTTTGATCTGCATAAAGGCTTCTGTGTGGTTATTCATCTGAACGTCATATTCGCAGCTTCTGCCGTCGCTGGTGGTATGCTTGAAATGACCGTCAATACCTATCCTTTCACAGTTTCCCTTTGCAAGTGTGCTCTCGTCTGTCATATCAATGAGCTGATATTTCATTGAAGAGCTTCCTGCATTGATTACAAGAATTTTCATTTGCGTTTCCTCCATATAGTATTATTTTTGTTTCAAAGAAATGATTTTCTCATACAATA
The DNA here is from genome assembly GCA_947169745.1 of uncultured Clostridia bacterium. Lineage (GTDB taxonomy): Bacteria > Bacillota > Clostridia > Oscillospirales > Acutalibacteraceae > UBA1213. The sequence continues at coordinate 3,255 of CAMVQZ010000096.1, read as the reverse complement.
TAATAATACTCCATTTCTCATCAAATTTCAATACATTTTTCCCAGCCAGCGGTGCGTGCTCGCACTGAGCGATTCGGCAGCGTGACGCTGCACCCGTGTTCGCGTTATCGCTCGTTTGCACTCGCTCTGTCGTGTGTACATATACTCTCGTGCCGCGGCATCCGTCGCGCATTTCCCCGGACAATACCCGACCCACCGCCGCCGCATCCATTACAGGCTGCTTTTCGCGTCTGGCTTTATACTGACCTTCCGGTATCAGACTTCCCTGATAGTGAGCGCCTGCTTTGTGTTATCTGGCTTTATTGTCACAGACTAATAGTATAAATGCTTTGCCCGTTATAATTTTACGCTTTGGCGGTGCGTGCTCGCATTGAGCGATTCGCGTAGTCGCTCGTTTATACTCGCTCGGTCGTGTTTAACTATACTTCCGTGCCGAAGGCACGCACCGCACAGAACCAGCGGCTTAAGGCAACACCGCACAAAGACCGCCTGACGGCTTTGCACGCCATCTATCGGCAAATTTTCCGTCATTTTCGCCAAAATCTCCTTGAAATACGTCAGTATTCCTGCGTCGATTTTGTCAATCTGACAAAAAATTATGCTCGAAATCTGACGCGCAATCTCTGTGCGGTGTTGCCTTAAAAAAACAAACCAGACACAAACAAACTTTCATTAACGACAACTATTCCTTCTTTTCTTCTTCCTTTTCCTGCCTTGTCCCCAGTATCTTCTTCGTCACTGCTACGCTGTCGTATTTTCTTTTGAAGGTTATCCGGCCGGTAAATGTCCTCTGGCAGTCCTCACAGAAAAATTCTGCGTGAAAGCCCTTGTTTACTACCTTCCATTTACTTCTCTGAAGGGTAGCGCCCTTGCAGATGTCGCAGTCAAAATACATTTGCGACTTATCCACATCCTCGCTGTCGATATCATGCACCAGATATGGCCTGAAAAACATTCTTTTGTAGAATTCCTCATCCGCGTCAAGGATATGAGCCTCCAGCTTTTCTTTATCGTAGAGCTTTTCCAGACATTTTGCGGAAAGGATACAGTCCTCAAGGGCTCTGTGGATATCCGAACCGGAAATATCTATATCCAGTATCTCTGCGGCTGTCCTCAGACCGGGAGAATTACTGCAGCTGTCCGACAGCATATCCCGGATATATTCCTGAAGATCCAGATACCTTTTCATAAACCTTATCCTGGGATCTCCCTTGTGAAAACGGAGATTTGAGATCAGAACATCCAGATCGCTCCTGCTCCAGGTCATAATGACGGCGTCTTTCGCAAAGGAGGAGAGCCTCTTATATGCGTATAAAAAGGGCAGACCCTTGGACAGCTCCTCATAAGTAAGGGATGTCAGGGTCTTTACCGGTGCACATAATTTTTTTGTTATACAAGGTCTGATAAGGGCTGTAAAGCTGTTCTTTACTTCAAGACCCTCATCAAGCCTTATTGCTCCTATCTCGATGATCTCATTCAGGTATCCCCCCAGCTTCTTGCTGTAGGAGCCGTTCCATTCCAGATCTAAAATTACAAAATCCATTATCAGCCGCCTCTGCTCTGAGCCTTCATTCTCTGCTCCTTATTGAGGATAGTCTTTCTCATACGGATAGATTCAGGCGTAACTTCGACAAGCTCATCATCAGCGATGAATTCCAGTGACTGCTCCAGACTGAGTATTGTGGGAGGAGTCAGCTTGAGAGCGTCATCCGATCCTGCAGCACGGGTATTTGTAATATGCTTTTTCTTGCATACATTGACGGTCATATCCTCATTTTTGGGATTCGAGCCTACGATCATTCCCTCATAGACATCAACGCCGGGGCCGATAAACAGTCTGCCTCTCTCCTGAGCGGCAAAAAGACCATATCCGGTAGCTGTTCCAGTCTCATGAGCGATAAGAGAGCCCTGAGTCCTTGTTGCGATATCTCCCTTATAAGGCTCATATCCGTCAAAAATATGATTCATTATTCCGTTACCGTTAGTATCAGTGAGAAATTCCGGTCTGTATCCCATCAGACCTCTTGCAGGTATCCTGAATTCGATCTGTGTCGTTCCGGATTCCTTTGTAGTCATATTGAGAAGCTCAGCCTTTCTTGAGCCCAGCTTTTCCATTACCGCGCCCACATAATTATCCGGCACCTCTACTGCAAGCAGCTCCATCGGCTCCATTGTCACTCCGTCAATTTCCTTGAGGATAACCTTCGGACGGGAAACCTGGAATTCATAGTTCTGGCGGCGCATTGTTTCTATAAGAATTGAAAGATGAAGCTCTCCTCTTCCGGAGACCTTGAAGGTATCTGCGGAATCTGTCTCCTCCACTCTCATAGCGACATTTGTCTCCACTTCCTTGAAAAGTCTTTCCCTGATATTTCTGGAAGTGACATATTTACCCTCTCTTCCTGCAAAGGGACTGTTATTGACCATAAAGAGCATAGAAACTGTCGGCTCGTCTATCTTTACAAAAGGAAGGGGCTCGGGATGTTCAATATCACACGCTGTTTCACCGATATTGAGATCTGTTATACCGGAAACGGCAACAATATCTCCCAGTGATGCGCTCTGAGCCTCCACTCTTTTCAGTCCCTCAAACTGATAGAGCTTTGTTATCTTTGCATTTTTGCAGGAACCGTCATTATGGCAGAGGATAACATTCTGTCCAACCTTGCAGCTTCCTCTTTCAACTCTTCCTATTCCGATCCTGCCCACATATTCATCATAATCAATATTAGAGAAGAGAAGCTGCAGCGGGCCATCCATTTCTCCCTCAGGCGCCGGGATCTCCTCCACTATTTTTTCAAAGAGAGGCTTCATATCCGTTCCCTTTGTATAAGGATCCAGAGAAGCGTATCCGTCACGTCCGGATGCATATACCACCGGGAATTCCAGCTGGTCATCATCTGCGCCCAGCTCGATAAAGAGATCCAGTACCTCATCTACAACCTCTTCCGGTCTTGCGCCGGGACGGTCTATTTTATTTACAACAACAAGAGGCTTCTTTCCAAGGCCCAGAGCCTTTTTAAGCACAAATCTTGTCTGGGGCATACAGCCCTCAAAGGCGTCAACAAGAAGAAGAACTCCATCGACCATCATAAGGATACGCTCAACCTCGCCTCCGAAATCCGCATGGCCGGGAGTATCCACAATATTGATCTTGATATCGTTATACATAACAGCGGTGTTCTTTGAAAGAATAGTTATTCCTCTTTCTCTTTCCAGGTCATTGGAATCCATTACTCTTTCTGCAACATTTTC
>CAMVQZ010000095.1 GCA_947169745.1 uncultured Clostridia bacterium | reverse complement strand
CTTTTACTATACAAATTTCCAGTTTTCAATATTCATCATTCATTTTTTCTTCCCTTCCCATTACCATACATACTTTCCCGACCACCGGCAACAGGGAGTAAGAATGATTATAAAAATAAAAAATCCGCACCCGGAAATCAGGTGCGGATATGTGTGTATTATTTATTCAGTGACGCATACGGTCATCAGGGAAATATTGTCATTGTCCCCTTTGACCCTGTCGATGATCCTGACCATCATAAGCTCCGCCCAGTGACGGGCATTTTCAGATTTCAGATAATCAATGACTATCTCCTCGTCCTTGATAAATTCCCAGGCTCCGTCTGAGCAGAGGAAAAATGCGTCTCCGGGTAAAACGCTAAGCCCCGGATCAAATCTGATATCCGGCATAAACCTGTCCTCGCTTCCCAGCGTTCTCAGAAGCCTGGACTGATCCTCGTCGGTTCCCAGCATATCCCTTGTGATCTCTCCGCCCTTGAATTTCTTGAAAGCAACAGAATGATCCTCGGTATAAGCCGCCATTTCATTGTCGCGGATGAAATATACCCTTGAATCTCCGGAATTACCCCAGACAGGAACTCCTTTATCCAATGCCAGAACAGCAACTGTGCTTTTTATTATTGCATTGTTTTCCTTCTGCAGCTCAAGCACCTTGCTGTTAGCAGCGGTTATAAGCTCTCTCAGAGTTTCATCCGGACTCTCTCCAAAGCCTTTCCACTGACCGCAAAGGGTCTCCACAACACAGGCAGATGCCAGCTCGCCTCTGCTGTGACCGCCAAGTCCATCGGCCACAACGAAGATGCCGCTGTTATTCTCACCGATAACACTTCCGACAGAATCCTCGTTGTAGTCTCTTCCGCCTTTATTGGTATATTCATATACGTCAAGCATTGTTTATCTCTCCAGTTCGAGGCTCAGGATATTAGACTTGTCGCCGATATAAATGCTGTCGCCTGCTCTCAGCTTCATAGGTACATTCGGGCTGAGCTTTGCTCCTGTGCTGAGAATAAAGGTTCCGTAGGTTGATTTGAGGTCTGTTACTGTGAATTCCTGGGTAGCGTTATCATAGCTTATTGTACAGTGCTTTCCGCTGACGCCGGGAGTTCCTTCTTTGTATACTATGATACAGTTGACTGTGTCACGTCCTACCATAAGGGGCGCACGACCTACAGGGAATGTCCTTCCTGTATGCTGAACTGCCATAGAGCGCACGATTCCGCCCTTGACACCGCCCTGAGAAGGCATACCACCCTGAACAGGCATACCGTTCATTGCAGGAACAGGTCCGCGGTTCTTCTTTTTCTTTGAAGAGGAAGCAACGATAACAACGATTATGATAATGATTATGATAACTGCAAGTCCGATTATAGCGCAAATGATAATGATAGTCAGCATACTGTCATCTGCTTTTTCATAGGGAACATTGTTCTTGTCCAGGAAACGGATCACTTCATTGCAGTTGATAGCATAATAGTCAACCTCGATCTGGTTCTGATAGGGGCTGTTTGATTCAACGTTAGTATTTACACCCAATACATCTCCGTTCTCAGAAACGAGAGGACCGCCGGAGTTACCGTGCTGTACTGTAGCGTCGATAGCAATTCTCTCAACGCCCTTACCCTCATTGGCAACGAATTTTGTGATAGAACCCTTATGAACTGTTACATCATCGATGCCGTATTTGCTGGCGCTTGTAAACTGGTTATCAGCATTTCCGGGGAAACCTACTGTATATACAGTGGAACCTACCATATCGCTGCTGGGTTCTCTGAGCTTGAGGGTATGTCTCTTATCTGTACCGTCTCTGAGTCTGAGGACAGCCAGATCCACCTTGTTCATATCGCCGTAGCAGTCAACATAAGCTTCTTCATATTCGTCCTTGGTATAGTAAACTCTCATTTCACAGCTCTGTGCTGCAATAAAAATGTAATTCACACCATCGGTTGTTCCGATATATGTTCCGAACTGATTACCCTCACCAGCGTTGATAAAGTCCGCAACAACGTGGTGATTTGTAACGATGTACTGAGCCTTCTGTCCGGATTTTCCGATAAAGAAGCCGGAACCGCTGCTCCACTGGATATCGCCCAGCTGCTTGATAGGAGTGAAGTTTTTACCGTCAGTTGTAGAGTAAGCCGCAGCACCTTTAAGGAAGAATACGATAGGAACTACGCCGCTTTTAACGTTATTGTCAAAAGCCTTGGCAGTAAATGCCGGACACACAGCGCTGACCGCAAACAGGACAGCAGCTATCATCAGGCTTACAAATTTTGAAGCAATCTTAATAGCTCTCTTTTTCATAATTTTCTAACCTCATTTCTTTAAACGCACTCAACTACAAGCGCTGTATAATTGTCCTGGTTAGGACGGGCATGAGCAACGATCAGCTGCTCGATATTCTGACACATCTGTGCCACCGAAGCATCATTCATAGCTGTCAGCAATTCTGCTTCGCTGAGGACTCCGCCCACACCGTCAGAGCAGGCAATAATCACATCTCCACGCCTGAGCTGTAGGGGACGCATCAGACAATCTATATCTATCTCGCCGGGCATACCGAGAAAACTGGTAAGAGCAGGAGCCTCTGGATCATTTTTGCATTCTGTGGGATCAAATTCTCCGTCCCTGATATTCTCAAGGTATCTGCTGTTGCAGACATTGTGTTCTCCGTTTATTCTCAAAAGCTTTCCGGAACGTCTTATATAAAGAAAGCTGTCCCCGGAACCGGCGTAATAGAGCCTTTCACTGATAATGACGCACATCACGGCAGTGCTCCCACCGTCACCCCCAAGAGCGGAGTACACCAGCGCGGAAGCGGTCTGGATACTGTTTTTCATCTGTTGGGGGATATTACCTGCTTTATTCAGGAGAGAAAAGGAATTACGAATGCTGCTGATAGCTGTTTCGCTGGCAAGCTTTCCGTCCTGCATTCCTCCCATACCATCACAGACACAAAACATCAGGCCGTTTGCATCATACAGAGCAGGATCAAGGGCATTTGCAAGAGTGAAAGAATCCTCCTGTCGTTTTCTCGCACCTATTCCCTGAAGATTCGCTACATTGAATCTCATCCTCGGTATTTCTTCCGTAGGAGGTACAAGAGTCACCTGCTTCTCCTGCTTTTTCTTCTTTTTCTTCTTGAAAAAAGCCATTTTATTCTCCCTTTTCTTCCTTCCAAGAGAAGCTCTCGTCACAGAACGGAACGAAAATGAATTTGCAGTCTCCGAATTCTATCAGATCCCTGGGCTTGAGCTTTGCAGGGATATAGACAGGCTCATCATTGAGATAGATAGTATTCGTGCTGTTTGCAGGCACAAGATGGAAGGTATTGTGCTTTTCATCATATGCAAGCCTTGCGTGATTCTCTCTGGATATTGTCTGGTCGCCCTTGATGCAGATATCCATCTTATCACTTCTGCCGATAGTATTATTCTTTCCGTAAACACGGAAATCCTTGCCCTTTTCGGGACCCTCGATGCAGACGATCCAGCCGACTACCGGCTCGAAATTCATTTTTTTCTGGAAAACACCAACCGTCTTTCCGGTTGTGTTGTCCTCTTCCTCAAGCTGCTTTTTATAGTTCTGGGGAGCGATAGTCGCACCTACCTCTACCTCCTGACCTACTCCGGCTGCAACTGTTTTGCCGACTCCGCTGTCTGCCCCGAAGTTGATTACGTTAGTACCTCCATTACAATAAGGGCAGGTAGCATACTGATCGGTATCATAGAGATGACCGTTTCCACATTCCTGTAAAGCCATGATTTTGTCCTCCTGTTATGAATTTTTTATTAGTTTTCCGCTTGAATCAAATCTATTCAGATAATTTGATACAACGCCGGTGCTTGTGTTCTTCGCCATGTAATTGACCTGATACGAGCCATCGCTGCTCTTGAAAATACATGGGCTGACTGCATTCTGTCCGGAGCTTGAAAGAGCTGTTTTTGTGTAGCTTCCTCCTTTGCTGCCTCCGCTGAGCTTCAGACAATAAAGAGTTTTACTCTTAGAATTGCCAAAGCTGAGGAATGCATTATCTCCCTCCACAGTAAAGCCATACTCGGAGCCGGAAGATGCGAAATCACTGGTTTTGAGCACCCAGTATTTCTGAGTGTCAACCGAAAGGGACATCGGGAACATATAAATACTCCATGAACCTCCTGTTACCTTGAACAGGGTATATATATTTTCCCCGTCTGTGATAACTCGCTTGAACTGTCCTGTTGTATTATAAATATAGAAACTGGCCACCTTGGAGAAATCGTCAATAGACGCCCTTTTCAGCTCTGAGCGTCCGCTGGTGTTCTGGCTGAAATAAATCCAGCCGTCAGTAACAGTAAAGCATTTTTCATCAGGGACAGAAACCGAGCTGACTTTTTTACCGGACTCCCTGTCTATGCTGTATACATATCCGCCGCTGTAAATTATATAATAGGAATCCGTCAGATACATTTTCTTTATCTTTCCGCTGTAGGACTTCAGCTCCGGGATGATCTCGGAATTATATGAGGAGGTTACATCCGCGTGATGAGCCGTACCGTCATACAGGAAGTAAAGCTGACTGTCATCATAAATTATATTCGAGAATTTTCCGGGCTGTGTATCATAGATTGTATACTGCTTTTTGGATTCATTTCCCAACAGCAGCATCTTATGATAATCGGAATCGATAAATATTATGGAATCCAGACCGTCTCCGATTATACCGTCGTTTGCAATATTTTTCGGATCAGCTCCGAGAACATTCTCCGTCGAAGGATCTTCGTCCACGGAGGACTCATCGACTGAGGATTCTACAAAGGATGATTCCTCAACAGAGGACTCCACAACTGACGACTCCACAACTGAGGATTCATCCCCGGATGTCAGCGGATAGGATGGAGTCGGATCACTACTGCTGCCGGAGGGATCACTGCTGCTGCCGGAAGGATCGCTTCCCCCGCCCCAGAGGGCAGAGCTTTCACTTTTACTGGAAGCATCTTCTCCGCCTCCGCCGCCGGTAGCTATAGAATCATTGTTTCTACTGCTCAGAATGACCGGTATTGCGATCGCAACAGCTATTACAAGTACAGCAGCTGCTGCAATAACTCCGATGATAAGCCCCTTGTTCTTTCCTCCTCCCTGCTGACCTGGATATGCCTGGGCGCCGGGATTATACGGAATCTGACCTGCGGGGGGCTGCTGTCCCGGAAATTGTCCGGGTACCGGCTGCTGACCCGGATACACTGGCTGGGATACCTGCTGTGGCGGGAATCCGCCGGATACAGGCGCCGCAACGGTTCTTCCGGAATCAGAATAACCCGGAGCCTGTGCTGCTGCCGGAGCACCGCCGCCGGCCTCGTTGAGAAGTACTCTCTTGAATACCTCCATCGACTGGAAACGGGAATGAGGCTGAACCTCCATTGCCTGGAAGATTGCCTTTTCCTGATAATCTGTGATCTGTACGCCAAGAGATGACGGGGGAACGAGATCATCCTCATCAAGTCTGTCTACAGAATCAGGGGGTCTTTTTCCTGTTATTGCAAAATAAAATGTCGCGGCAAGGCTGTAAATATCCGTGTATGGACCCTGCTTGCCTCTTCTTGTATACTGCTCCTTCGGAGCAAAGCCGTGCTTCAGGATGACGTCAAGACTGCGGCTCTTATCGCCGAGACTGTATCTCGCTGCACCGAAATCCAGAAGCTTGACAGTACCGTCGTTACATATATATATATTATCCGGAGTAACATCCCTGTGGACTATTCCCTTGCTGTGAACCGCCGCAAGAGCATCCATTATCGGAATGAGTATCCTTTCAGCTTCCTGTACGCTTATCCTGCCGCCCTTTTGCTTCAGATACTGATCGAAGCTGATGCCCTCAATATAATCCATTACAAAATATGCTGTTCCGTTTTCCTCAAAATAGCTGTGTATACGGACTATATTGTCGTTTCCGATAAACTGGGCAAGAGTTTTCGCCTCCTGCAGGAAGTTTTCCTTGCCGTATTGGAAGTTTTCAGTCCGCTCTCCGGGATAGGAGCAGACCGTAGTCATCTCTCTGAATGCAAGAGTATCAGGGAAAAACTCCTTCACCGCCACTTTTGCGCCTGTCCTGTGATCTGTTGCCCGGTATGTGATACCGAAGCCGCCCTGACCCAAAACCTTATCTATAATGTATTGACCGGCAAGTACGGAACCCGGCAGCAACGCCTGTGGATATTTTTCATCTGTTGCCATATATCTATTGTTCCTTTCTGTTCCAGGCCAGCACCCCACCTGATATGATCCTGATGGGACAAAAGCCATAATAATCCAAACAATCTGTCAGTCCGCAGAGCCGCTTCTTATTAAACTGACAGAACCACAAGTGCACTAAGTATTTAAATAAATATACACATTTTCACACTTTATAACGTATATGTTGTATTATACCAATAAAATCAACAATAATCAATAATCACATTTGCTAAAAATGCACATATTCCATTGTATATTATGCATCTTAATTGTAAATATGATATAAATTAATGAATTTATCACATAATTTGCGTTTCTGTACAACCGGGGATGCATAAACTTAAATATCTGAAATTAGTGACATACTCTCCCACCTGTAGAGGTGGGGGCTTCTCGCTCAAGTATGGTAGCCCATACAGTATCAACGAGCTAACCCCGTGTGTCCCACGGTTCTTGTTTTGATTTTTATGCTAATGCTATTCTCATACCTTCATTTCGTATGTTTACAGCAGCGTTTACATCTCTGTTATGGTGTGTTTGACAACACGGGCAAATCCATTCTCTGACAGACAAATCTTTTGTATGGGGTTTTTGATATCCGCATACACTGCAAAGCTGTGAACTTGCAAAAAACTTATCTATTTTTACAAATCTTTTTCCGAGTTCCTCTAACTTGTATTTCAGAAATGCCGTAAACATTCCCCAACCGTTGTCCGAAACGGATTTGCCGAAATTCAGCGACTGTGCCATTGCCTGCATATTCAGATTTTCAATGCACACACCGTCATAGGCATTGGCTATCTGCCTTGACTGTTTGTGCAGAAAATCCTTTCTTTGATTGGCTACCTTTTCATGCAGTTTAGCAACTCTGATACGCTGTTTTTCTCTGTTTCTTGAACCTTTCACCATTTTAGACAGTTTTCTTTGTTCTCTTTGCAGTTTCTTTTCGGACAGTCTGTAATATCTCGGAAACTGTGGACAATTACCGTTGCTGTCAACATACAATTCGTGCATAGAAAAATCCAGACCGATAAAACTTTCAAGTTTTTTCTCTGTGATTTCTTCTTCATACTCAAAAAGAATACTTGCGAAATATTTACCGCCTGCGTTCTGACTTACAGTAACAGATTTCAGCTTGTAATCATCGGGTATGTTTCTGTGTTGTTTCATTTTGACAAAACCTAATTTCGGAAGTCTTATCATACCATCCCGAACAATGATATTACCATTTACCCAATTAGTTGTATAACTTCTTTTACTGCCTTTTTTTGACTTGAACTTAGGGAAACCCACTTTCTTATCTCGGAAAAAGTTATTATACGCATCCTGCAAATTCATCTGCGCATTGGCAAGGGCAAGGCTATCTACTTCTTTCAGCCACTCAAATTCAGTTTTATACTGTGCAGGAGTATTATTCAGTTTTTTCTGTGTCTGATGATAGTATTCTATCTTGTCACCCAACATCTTATTATAGATAAATCTAACACAACCAAATGTCTTTGCTATCAGTATTTTTTGTTCTTCATCAGGGTATATCCTGAACTTGTAGGCTTTGTTCATCTTGTTCTCGCCTCTTTATCTCAAACATAGCATAAACAGAGCCGTAAGTCAATGAAAAAGTCAGCCTTGTGCGTGCTCGCACTGAGCGATAACGCGAACATGGGTCCAGCGTCGGCGCTGGAAAGTTTTTCTTGAATATCAATGTAGAATGTGTTATAATCATTCAGTAAAATAAATAACTGCCCGTAGCACAGCTGGATAATGCATCAGACTCCGACTCTGAAGATCGAGGGTTCGAATCCCCCCGGGCAGGCTGTCGCCCCTCACATCAGTGAGGGGCATATATTATAACTGATGAAGAAATATTATAATAATGGTTGTCGCTTCGTTTTTATTATAGTAAGCTTATGCGTGACAATATTTCTTACGGTTTTAGGTTATCATAAATACAAAAGCAGGCGCTCAGTACCGAGAGAATGATATACCGGAAGTCAGAGTAAGATAGCCGCGTATAGCAGCCCGTAAGGGGCGCGGCGGCGGAAGGAGGGCGTCTTGTCTGAGGCAGTGTGCGCCGGATGCCGCGTGAATATAAGAATGTTTAAACACGACCGAGCGAATGAAATGAGCGACTACGCGAACACGGGTGCAGCGTCGACG
>CAMVQZ010000094.1 GCA_947169745.1 uncultured Clostridia bacterium | reverse complement strand
AAGAAAAGGAGGAGGGATTTCCAAAGGGGGGAACCCTGGTTCACCTCTTTGGCTCTGTGCCGAAGGCACGCCCTGCACAAGGCTATCGGTTTGAAATATAGAATCCAGACACGCACATATCGCCCCGAAAACAATTTCCGGAAATATAAAACCAAATAAAGCCAAATTAATGCAAATCTATTGATTTTTTCTGAAAACGTGTTATAATATGTAAACAAATATATGAAAAGGAGGCTATATCTATGGCTTACAAGATTTCAGAGGAATGCATTTCATGTGGTGCTTGTGCAGCAGAATGTCCTGCTGGCGCTATTTCAGAGGGTGATTCTCAGTATCAGATCGATCCTGAGGCTTGTCTCGATTGCGGTGCTTGCGCAGAGGTTTGTCCTGTTGGTGCTCCCTCAGGCGAGTAATCATTAACTGGCACTAATAATTAACGGTCGGTATCAGAACCGACCGTTTTTTCTTTTTATTTCAGTTTTTCCGGGATCATCCCTTGATACGGAAGTTGCAGGCCAGATAGAGGAAGGTTTTCTCTGCAAGCTCCTTTTCGGGGCAGCCGTCATAAATAACAAGTGTCAGATTCTTTACAGTACCGTCATCACCTGCGATACGGAAAACAGTATAGGAGGCTCCTGGAACAGTACCTGACATTCCCTCATACTGCCGGCTTTCCTTGCGATAAAGGATCTTTTCCCGGAGCTGACCGCCGTTTTCGATAACATAGCGCTCATAGTCCTTGTATTCATCCCTTTTTGGCGCATAGATATCACCGCTTACATAGACTTTTGCCGTCTCCAGCTCTCCCTTGTTATCTTCGTCGGCTGTTATTTCAAATTCCAGCTCCACATCGTCGCCGTTATGCTGTACCTCCCATGTATTCACGGGAAGTACAAATACATAATTGCCTACAGTAAAACCACCCTGACCTTCGATACCGGATGGCGCAAAAGGCCTTCCGCAGCTTTTTTGGGGGTCCTCCTAAGCCTTGTTATCCGCTGTCTTGAAAAGCTTCTCAAATAATCCCATTATAAAGCATCCCCTGACATTATTTTATTATGCTTTCGCCGTCCATTTCCTCAGGCTTGGGGAGACCCAGGAGACCCAGCATTGTGGGAGCGATATCTGCAAGCCTGCCGCCGTCCCTGAGCTCGCAGGGATGATTGACTACAACAAAGGGAACAAGGTTTGTTGTATGAGCGGTAAAGGGCTCGCCGCCCTCGTCCAGCATTCTGTCTGCATTACCGTGATCGGCAGTGATGAGAGCAATACCGTCCATTTTTCTGACAGCCTTTATGACCTGACCCACACAGTCATCCACAGCCTCCACAGCCTTTACCGCTGCCTCAAACACACCGGTGTGGCCTACCATATCGCAGTTGGCGAAATTGAGGATTATAACGTCATATTTTCCGCTCTCTATTCTTTCAACTACATTCTTTGTTACCTCATACGCGCTCATTTCCGGCTGGAGGTCATAGGTGGCTACCTTCGGTGAAGGAATAAGACATCTGTCCTCGCCCTCGCTGACAGCCTCTACGCCGCCGTTGAAGAAGAAGGTAACGTGAGCATATTTTTCAGTCTCGGCAATACGAAGCTGTGTGAGACCCTTGCGTGAGATATATTCGCCGAACATATTTGTAAGCTTCTGGGGCTTGAAGGCTACCTCCACATTGGGCATTGTGGCGTCATACTGGGTCATACACACATATGTGAGGGGGAAGAAGCCGTTTCTTCTCTCAAAGCCTGCAAATTCCTCATCAACAAAGGTACGGGTGATCTCTCTTGCCCTGTCGGGACGGAAGTTATAGAATACAACGCTGTCTCCGCTTTTGATGGTAGCTCCCTCCACACAAACGGTGGGGATAACAAATTCGTCTGTAACGCCGTCCTCATAGGACTTTGTGATAGCCTCCACTGCGTCGGAGGCCTTATTGCCCTCGCCGTAAACAAGAGCACTGTATGCCTTCTCCACACGATCCCAGTTATTATCCCTGTCCATTGCATAGTAACGTCCGGAGATAGTAGCGATCTTTCCGAGGCCGATCTCATCAAGCTTTGCTGCGCACTGTTCAATATATTCCTTTGCGCTTGAAGGGGGAACGTCACGACCGTCAAGGAAAGCGTGGACATATACATTCTTAACGCCCATAGTCTTTGCCATTTCCACAAGACCATAGAGATGGGTATTGTGGCTGTGGACTCCGCCGGGTGAAAGCAGACCCATAAAGTGGAGAGCCTTTCCCTCCTCTGCGGCATTTTTCATAGCATTTACAAGAGCCTCATTTTTGAGGACGCTTCCATCCTTTATAGACTTGGTGATCCTTGTAAGCTCCTGATATACAACACGGCCTGCGCCGATATTTGTATGTCCCACCTCGCTGTTGCCCATCTGGCCGTCAGGCAGACCTACGTCCATTCCGGAGGCTGCGATAAGCGTCCAGGGATTTGTTGAGGTGATATGCTCAAGATTCGGCTTATTTGCTGTACGGATAGCATTTCCGTAATTTGTTCCGATACCAAAGCCGTCAAGTATCATTAATACTAATGGTTTTTTCATATTTGTGATCTCCTTTTGTTTTTCATTTTCGCGTGATCCTACAGATACAGGCGTTTTTTCCCGTCGGATGTCGCTTTTCCTGAGGGATCGTTATCCTGTCCCTGAGAGTACCCAGCCGCAAAGGAAAGCGTAAGCGCTGCGCAGAGGGAGAGAGCTGCAAGTCTTTTTTTCATAACATATTCACTCCCTTATTTCAGCAAAAGTACCGGGTGAAAAATCGCCCGATACTTTCATAGGAATATTATATTATTTGCTTGCTTCGTCGAGAAGTACGCCGAAATCAGCTGCCTTCAGGGAAGCTCCGCCGATAAGTCCGCCGTCTACATCGGGCTGCGCCAGAAGCTCAGCAGCATTTTTCGGGTTCATTGAGCCGCCGTACTGAATTGTTACTGCGTCTGCTGTAGCCTTGTCATAAAGCTTTGCAAGAGTCTCACGGATAAAGAGGCAAACCTCCTCAGCCTGAGCTGATGTTGCTGTCTTGCCTGTTCCGATAGCCCATACCGGCTCATATGCGATGATGGTCTTTTTCATATCCTCGGCGCTGATGCCTGCAAAGCCCAGCTTTACCTGAGTTGAGATGACCTCCTCGGTGATGCCTGCCTCACGCTCGTCAAGAAGCTCGCCTACGCATACGATAGGCTTGAGACCTGCCGCAAGAGCTGCCTTTGTTCTCTTGTTTACAGTTTCGTCTGTCTCGCCGAAATACTGTCTTCTTTCGCTGTGGCCGATGATAACATATTCAACGCCCAACTCTGTGAGCATATCTGCGGAGATCTCTCCGGTGAAGGCGCCGCTCTTTTCAAAGTGTACGTTTTCTGCGCCTACCTTGATGTTTGTTCCCTCGGTGAGAGAAACTGCTGTTTCAAGGTTTGTAAAGGGTACGCAGATAACTACCTCGCAGGAGGTCTCTGCTGCTCTGGGGATAAGCTCCTCGATGAGAGCCTTTGCCTCGGGGCGTGTCTTATTCATTTTCCAGTTACCGGCGATAACTGCTTTTCTGAGTTCCTTGTTCATTATTGATTACTCCTTTGACTTAATAATAAAAAGAACGGGGAGGACACCGCCCTACCCCGTTACTTTAAAGCATAATATCCGAATAAAGCAGAATATTATCATCTTACTTTATGACTGAAGCTCAGTCCTTGTCATTGAGGCAGGCGATACCCGGAAGCACCTTGCCCTCAAGGAATTCAAGGGAAGCTCCGCCGCCTGTTGAGATATGAGTCATTCTGTCAGCATATCCCAGCTTCTCAACTGCAGCTGCTGAATCGCCGCCGCCGATGATGGAGATAGCTCCGCTCTCTGCAACAGCCTTTGCTACAGAGATGGTACCTGCTGCAAAATTCTCCCACTCGGAAACACCCATCGGACCGTTCCATACCACTGTGCCTGCGCCGTTGAGAGCTGCAGCGAATTTTTCTCTTGTCTTGGGTCCGATATCAAGTCCCATCCAGTTGTCCTCGATCTGGTCGGAGGAAACTGTCTTGAATTCTGTGTCGGGCTTGTATTCTGTGCCCACAACTGTATCCTCAGGAATAAGGAAGTTAACGCCCTTATCCTTTGCCTTTGTCATTATATCCTTTGCAAGCTCTACCTTGTCAAGCTCGCAGATAGAAGTACCTGTGCTGTAGCCCAGAGCCTTCATGAAGGTGTATGCCATACCGCCGCCGATGATAAGCGTATCAACCTTATCAAGGAGGTTTGTGATAACGCCGATCTTGTCTGATACCTTTGCTCCGCCGAGAATAGCGACAAAGGGCCTCTTGGGATCCTCAAGAGCGCCGCCCATAACGGTGATCTCCTTCTGGATAAGGTAACCGCATACAGCCGGGAGATAATCAGCAACGCCTGCTGTGGAAGCGTGAGCTCTGTGAGCTGTTCCGAAGGCGTCGTTTACATAGATCTCTGCCAGAGAAGCCAGCTTCTTTGCAAACTCAGGATCGTTCTTTTCCTCCTCCTTGTGGAAGCGGACGTTCTCGATAAGCTCTACCTCGCCGTCCTGGAGAGAAGCAGCAATCTCCTGAGCGCTTTCCCCTACAACATCCTTTGCCATCTTTACTTCAAAGCCGAGAGCCTTTGAAAGATACTCAGCAACAGGTGCGAGAGAATACTTCATATTGAATTCGCCCTTGGGACGACCCAGGTGTGAGCAAAGGATAACCTTTGCCTTATTGTCGATAAGATACTTGATGGTCTTGAGAGCCTCGTCAATTCTCTTCGGGTCAGAGATATTGCCCTCACCGTCAAAGGGTACGTTGAAGTCGCAGCGAACAAGAACCTTCTTGCCTGCTACGTCGATATCCTCAACAGTTTTTTTGTTAAGATAGTTCATAATACTAACATCCTTTCTGCTGTGTACTGAAACACAGGATATTCATCTGACCTGCAAAGTCAGACTGTCTTTCCGTCTTTTTACGGACAGACACTTGTGTCTGCAGTCCGGTTTCTTTATGACCGACCGCAGCACTTATATCCTTTATTCTAAACTATTTCTCAGGATTTTTCAATAGAAAATCAAAATTTAATTCTTTCTATCACGATTTTTATTTATTTTTCAGAAAAATATAACAATTGTTACCAGAAAAAGCAAACCACTATTTTCAGAACTCTTACTTCCCGGTATTATTTCCATTTTTTGCGGAAATAATAATCATAGTCTGAATGCGGCGGCAGGGAGGAACAAAGCGATATGAAAAAGATAATTATCTGCGGAGACGGAAAGGACAGGGCTATCACAAGAAAGCTTGTAGACCTGTGCTCCCGTTACGGCGGAGCTATGGTCTGCGGAAGAAATATATACGAGACCTGCAGGCGGCCTGAATACATCATAATATGCACCGACACTCTCGCCGGAATCAGCTGCAGCAGCTGCGTAGTGATACTGGGAAGCGACCCGGCAGGAAAGGATGTCTGGCTGAGGGACAGTGTATGCGTGATTGACGCTTCGGATATCAGAGCTGTAAGATTTGCCGAAGAGCTGGGGCTGCCCTCAGTGGGATGTTCTGTCTCAGGAAGCGACACCGTGACCTTGTCCTCGGTAAGCATTGAAAACGATTTCTGCATAAGCCTCAACAGAAGCCTTGAGGTAGTGGGCAGCAAAGGAAGGGAAAAAGTTGACGGGTCACAGGAATTTATTATTCGCAGCAGCGGAGAGATCTATCCGATCCTTGCCTGCGGAGCAGCCCTTCTCCTCACCGGAAAGGCATCTGAAATGAGAAAAAACTAAAATTTCGGACAAGTAATCAGATCGGGCGATTACGCAAATTGACAGCGGAGGCACTCCGCCGGCGCCGGCGCTGCCCGGTTTATGCAAAACATATAATAATTGCGGGGTTGTGTCATTGTTTTGCTTTTCCTTTGTCATTGACAAAAAAATATTAAAGGGTTAAAATAGAGAAGATATGAAATGAAAGGAAGAGCGAAATGCCCGACATTAAGAGTATCGAGATAGAAAACGGTCTGAGACCGCCGTATGGTGTAGGAACGCCCATCATTGAATTCAATGATGTAACAAAGATCTATACCCTTTACAGGAACAGCCGTGAACAATTCAAGGCATTATTTATAAAGTCCAGAAAATATAAGCGCCATAAAGCTCTCAACGGCGTTAATTTCAAGATATACAAGGGTGAATCTGTTGCGATCATCGGAAAGAACGGCGCCGGAAAATCCACAGTTCTTAAAATGATCACAGGAGTTGCCTTCCCCACCACCGGAGAGGTACGGGTAAAGGGCAGGGTTGCAGCTCTTCTGGAGCTTACTGCAGGATTTGTTGCGGATATGACAGGAAGGGAAAATATCAGCTTCAAATGCTATGTCCTGGGACTGAGCGAAAGCGAAATCAGGGAGATAGAGCAGAAGGTCATCGACTTTGCCGATCTGGGAGAATATATCGACCAGCCGGTCAGAACATATTCCTCCGGTATGAAGATGCGTCTCGGCTTCGCCATCAATATCAATATGAATCCGGATATCCTTGTCATCGACGAGGCTCTCAGCGTGGGTGACGCAGCCTTCAAGAAAAAATGCAAAGCAAAGATCAACGAGATGATACAAAAGGGTATCACCGTCTTATATGTAAGCCACGGAAGAGATATCCGCGAAATATGCAAGAGATGTATCTTCCTCCAGAAAGGAAAGGTCATCTTCGACGGAGGTATGAATGAGACCCTTGCCAAATATCCCGAATTCGGCAAATAATAATTCCGTATCTGAAAATCATACCGGCAGAGCTGTTACTGAAATACAGCCCTGCCGGTCTTTATATTTTATTATTATCTTTCGTTTCTCAGCTTTACGCAAAGCTCCAGATTATGGTTTTCCGTATTGTCTTTCTTTATCCGCTTTGACACCACAGATTCATCCTTGGATTTATCTGATATAGAATTATACCAGGACTGTGTCTCATAGAATCTCTGTATGCTTTTGGTCGAGAAGATATATCCGTTCTTTGCGTATATAGTATTTACGATAAGCTGGAGATCATCAGAATCATAACCGTCCAGATCCTCCTCTGAAAGATAGCTGCTCACCAGAACATATGAGCGGTATGCGTCATCCGGATCGTCATATGAGAAATGAGCCTTTACTTCAGATGTCTCAGAATCGCCCTCTGATGATTCCGTCTGCGAAGCTTCCTCCTTTGACGACTCCTCCTTTGACGGCTCTTCCTTTGATGACTCCTTTTCAGATACTTCTGTCTCAGCTGAGCTTTCTGCAGAAGCTTCGCTCTCTGAGGATTCCTCCTTTGACGACTCCTCCTCCGAGGCTTCTTCTGCTTCTTCAACTATAACGCTGGCATTGACCTTCTTCCCATGCTTTTCAGCGGTTATCACAGCATTTCCGGCTTCAATTCCGGTCACAGAGCCGTAGGAATCTACCATAGCAACAGACTTGTCGCTGGAATACCAGGTATATTTTCCGGGATCCTCTTCGCCATTTTCGGTCTGAACCACCATAGTGCGAACCTCCCCCACCTTTACAGTCAGCTCCTGGGGAACAAGATTGAATGCAACGTCGTCTGAGCTTTCCTGGGACGATTCAGCCGCTGAGCTTTCATCCGGGGACGTCTGGCTGACAACTGACGGTTCGGATGTCTTGCCAGGAACTCCTGGAGGAGCAGGAACAGAAACTCCCGGCCATCCGGGATCACTGCTCTCCGAACCGGAGGTATCTCTTTTTATATCGCCTCCGGATCTTTCACTATATTCCGAAGGACCTTTACATCCTGCAAGCAGCGCCAGGCTGAGTGCAAGAAGAATTAATACCGATCTTTTTTTCACAACATTGACCTCCTTTTTCACGATCTCTGAATTGACCAGATATTTCACGATGTCTCATTGACCTAAATTATACAAAAATCCCCCCCAAAAGTCAACCCAGGGTGCGGCAGCGTCGACGCTGGTGCGTGCTCGCACTGAGGCAGCGTGACGCTGCACCCGATTCGCGTAATCGCTCATTACATTCGCTCGGTCGTGCGTGAATATACTCTCGCGGCGCGGCGGTAAATAATGTTGAATGTTGTCAGGGTAGTCTGTTCGGGTCTGGTTTGTTTTTCCTGAGCCGGTAGTCTGTGCAGGGCGTGCCTTCGGCACGGGGTCAAAGGGGGACCCACAAAGGAGGGCTGCGCCCCCCTTTGAGTTTGCCCCCTTTGAAAATCCCCCTCCTTAAACTCCCTGCTGTGTTTGTCGGTAAGTTTGTACGGCTGTTTCGGTTGTGTATGAACCGGGCAGAACATAGCTGTAAGCTGTCGGTCTGTATAAAAATCCGTGGCTTTGTACGACCCTTTGCATCCGTTCACCGAAGCAGAGGTTCATACGCACTTTTGTCAGCCGTCAGCACTTCCCGGCACAAAGAAAAGGAGGAGGGATTTCCAAAGGGGGGAACCTGGGTTCACCTCTTTGGC
>CAMVQZ010000093.1 GCA_947169745.1 uncultured Clostridia bacterium | reverse complement strand
TGTTCGCGTTATCGCTCGTTTGCACTCGCTCTGTCGTGCGTACATATACTCTCGTCACGCGGCATCCGGCGCTCACCGTCCCGGACAACACTCCCACCGTCCGCCGCCGCAGCCCTCACGGGCTGCTTTTCGCGGCTGGTTTACTTTGACTTCTACCGTTTCACTCCCCTGACACTGAGCGCCTGCTTTCTCCCAGAATTATTTTACACTAACCACCACGCCTGCACAGTGCCTGTGCTCTCTATTTCGCGTTATCGCTCGTTTACACTCGCTCGGTAGTGCATACATATACTCTCATGGCGCGGTTGTCAGATCTGTGTAAAGAGGATACCGACCATCTTTTTGCCGCGGGACAAAAGTGTCCACACGCACGACAGAGCGAATGGAATGAGCGAACCCCGCGAATCGGGTCCAGCGTCACGCTGGCCGCCGCAGCCCTCACGGGCTGCTACCTGCGGCTGGTTTGTTCTGACTTCCGGAGTTTCACTCCCCTATCACTGAGCGCCTGCTTTCTCCCAGAATTATTTTGCAGCGTGACGCTGCACCCGTGTTCGGTGTGTGCTCGCACTGCATAGACTGCCGGTTCGGAAAACAAACCGGATACAAATCGAAGCAGACAATAGGATCCGGGTGGGGCAAATAAAAAACTGACTTATACCTTATATTTTTTCCCTGTTCTGTCAATACTCATATCATAAACAAATGGAGGTAATGATATGCAGTATTCTAAGGTGGAGATCTGTGGGGTAAATACCTCAAAGCTTTGCGTCCTGTCGGAAAAAAGAAAAAAAGAGCTCCTGCGCATAATACGCACAGGAGATGAAAAGGAAAGTGAGAAGGCACGAGACGAAATGATAAACGGCAATCTTCGGCTTGTTCTCAGCGTAATACAAAAGTTTTCCGGCAGAGGCGAAAACCCGGATGATCTCTTTCAGATAGGGGTGATCGGACTTATCAAGGCTATTGATAATTTTGATCCGGAGCAGGATGTAAGGTTTTCTACCTATGGTGTTCCGATGATAATAGGGGAGGTCAGGCGTTATCTGCGGGATAACAGTGCACTCAGGGTCAGCAGATCCATAAAGGATACTGCATACCGGGCTATGCAGGCAAAGGAGAAGATGACCGCAGAAACCGGACGGGAACCAACTATCAGTGAGATAGCAAAGGCAATAGGGGTTGCCGAGGAAAATGTTATTACAGCGCTGGAATCCATTGTTGAGCCGATGTCAATATATGAGCCGGTATATTCTGACGGCGCTGATACTGTCTTTCTGATGGATACTCTTGGAGATGACCACTCAGACGGAAAATGGCTTGAAAATATTTGTCTCAAGGAAGCGGTCAAAAGGCTGGGGGAGAGAGAAAAGAAAATACTTGCAATGAGATATTATCTTGGCAGAACCCAGACAGAGGTGGCATCTGAGATAGGAATAAGTCAGGCTCAGGTTTCAAGACTGGAAAAAAATGCCCTCCTCAGAATCCGTGAACAGCTTTGAAGAATTATTTCTTCTTGGTTATAACGGATTCAAAGGAGGTTATAGCGGCTGAGGTATCCGGCGCAAAGACCACAAAAACATAGGGGTATTGTACCGAGATGCCGGTATATGTGGAGACATCCACTGATTTATCATTTATCTTGCGGATCGTACTGATTTTTTCTTTTGTATAACAATCGATGGCTTTTCTGAGAGACTCTTCTTTTTCCGGCGAAGTAAGCCTGAAACAGGTGATCTCAGTGAAGTTATCGTTTCTGGTGGATATATACATACAGGAATCATCAATATCGTTTTCGTTTATCTCATAATATTTATATATATCCTTTCCGGAGATCTTGGAAAGATTATCATATCCCATTTTTTCAGATACTGTCCGGACTATATATTCAGTATCCAGCTTGGTATTCGAGGGACGGTTCTGTCTTGTGAAATAATACAGGCTTGTCAGGGAGAGAGTAAGAGCGACTATCATTATCAGCGTAATAATTATGACCGTAACAAAGAAATTTCTCTGACGATCCTTATTCTTCTTATTATCATCCATTCCCGACACCTCTTTCCTGTATCATATCTGAAAATCACCTGACACCCATTATATCATCAATTATACAATACTCCGCCCGATATTGCAACCCAGCGGTGCGTGCTCGCACCAGCGTCACGCTGGCCGCCGCAGCCCTTACGGCTGCTTTTCGCGGCTGGTTTGCTATGACCTCCGGAGTTTCACTCCCTCCGTAGTAAGCGCCTGGCTGTATATGTTGCTGCAGTTGCACACACCACTATTAAGGCAACACCGCACAAAGACCGCCTGACGGCTTTGCACGCCATCTTTCGGCAAATTTTCCGTCATTTTCGCCAAAATCTCCTTGAAATACGTCAGTATTCCTGCGTCGATTTTGTCAATCTGACAAAAAATTATGCTCGAAATCTGACGCGCAATCTCTGTGCGGTGTTGCCTTAATTTTATATGCCCGGAAAAAGAAAAAACCGTCACAGAAAAAAGAAAAAACCGGCACACCAGTACCGGAAATAATATGTCCGCCCAACCGTAGCTTGTCGATAAATAACCTGCCTACGAGATAAGCAGGTGGGTATCCTCTCCACAATTTCATACTCCCTTCGTCTGCAAAGCAGGAGGTCTGAAGTCCACTGCAGAAGCCGGATTCCCGATTTAAAGGATGTAGGGTTATTATAGACTATTGTACGAATCGGGCAGACAATATAGACAAAAACCTTTGTCCTTGTGTGTTTTTATTATACACCAATGCATAGATAAAATCAAGTAGAAATGATAAATAATTGTAATTATTCTTCATCCATTTCCTGGTCGAATCTTTCCTCGAATACCTCAGCTATCTCATCAAGAAGATCGTCGTCCTCAACCTCAGCAAGCTGGGGCTCACCGTTCTCGTCCTCAACAGCCTCAAATATCATATAGGTGCTTCCTGATTCAATATCCTGATCGGGAAGATCAAAGGTAGGCATAAGAGCATAATAGTGGCCGTCCTTGTAGTCGATCTCATCGAGTACCTCGAATTCATACTCGTTTTCGTCATCATCAAGCAGTGTGATGATATCGGCTTCCATCATTTCTTCCTCGTTGTTGATATCTTTTTCGCTCATTGCTGTCAGCTCCTTTTTTTTAGATTTATTGACATCATACAACTCTATTTTAAACTTATTTTTATTATAAGTCAAGTGTAATTACAACATTATTAAAAAATAAAAAAATATAATAAAGTTCAAAAAAACTATTGACTTTTTACAAGGATGTGCTATAATTATATCAAGATAAACGAGGATGCGAATGAAAGGACCCTTGACTGCAGGGTGTGCTCCGGATTTATCTAATTTATGAAGGGAGGCTAGCTCCGATGGGCGAATGTGAACCAATATCTTTTGACCTTGATGCCTCTTGGTGCGAGGTCTTCTGCGGAGAAAAGACGATTTAACGGATCTTGATTCTGAGCTTTAGTTCCGGATGCCCGTTGGGCAAGGACGGCAACTTCTGGTTACTGCTTCATATACGGCGTTATAACTGCCATTATTCCTGTAAGTCTTTGATCTGCAAGAAGTGCCCGGCGATGACGGCCGCGTTGTCCGGAACGGTATTACATAAGAGTGGGCAACAGGGCAGCTTCAATCTGAGAACTTACAATTGAATATTTCCGCCGTGATCTACTTACTTTTTTCTTTATATTCACGGTGTCTGCGCTGGTATGCGTTGACCTTATGAGGTCAGAAACTGCCATAGGCTGAACAGATTTAATGAACCGTTTGTCCGTGAAAAGTTCCTTATTGTGTGGCTGATCTGGCTGCACTATTTGATCCGGGTACAGGCCCGGTAGGTGAATAAAGCATTAAACCGATATAGCCGGCGAAGTTGATGCGGCAATGGATGCGCACTACAAATGCATTTTCCCGGATGAATAGGATTATCGCAGTTTTGCTTATTATATAATTAGATATAGTTAGGACTGAATCCAATGTAATATTCGGTTTTTGAGTTTTTACTCACGGCTATCTTACTAGTTAGGATTGATTCCAATGCCGGATTATTCAGTAGAAGTTTAACTTCCATTTTGTCTCCTAAATAGTTTCCCCCGACAGGCGTTCTGTCGGGGGTTTTCGGTGTTTGCCCGGAACGGGCAGTAGCCTTGCGGTGAAAGTCCGCTGCACACCCGGCAGTAGAATATTACAACAAGGGCTATATACAGGCAGCGGATTCAGAGCTTGGGTAGTTGTTGCGAGAATAATATCAGAGTATCTTTTCCATACATATTTTCTGGGGGATAAGCCCCAGTGATTCATAGAAAGCCATCGCTGATTTGTTGCATGACCATACATTCAGGGTGATATTATAAAAGCCCTGCTCTCTTGCATATCCGACCACATATTCATAAAGCGCCTTGCCGATATGTTTTCCTCTGGAGGCTTCATCAACACAGATGTCGTCAATATAAAGAGTCCTTATATCGGTGAGGACAGAGTCTCCCTTTACCTGCTTGTGTATACAGAAGGCATGACCCACAGGGGTATCGTTTTCATCAACACAGACAAAAACCGGTGTGCTGTCGCAGCTGAAGATTTCCTCCAGCTCTTTGTCACTGTATTTCGTAGCGGGTCCCTTGAAAATATCCGGACGTCCCTCGTGGTGTACCATATCCACCTGAACCAGGAGTCTTAGTATTGCCGGAATATCTCTTTTTTCTGCTCTTCTGATCTTTTGCATTTATAAAACCTCTTTTCTGATATCATATCATTTTGCAGAACTGCCTGATTTCCTCCGTCCTCGGGGAAAGATCATCCTTGTATCCGATGCCGCAAAGCCCCAGAGAGCCGCAGCAGTCTATTTCCATATGTCCGTAAAAATGTACGATGCTCCCGATGATCCTTTCGCATTCCTGCATACCGGGACCGGTTCTGAGAGCTACGGCATATCCCTTTTTGCCGGGGCTGAGCTTGCTGTGGGGGTCGTGGGTATTGCACCAGGGAGTACATCTGTCGATAAACGCCTTGAATTGTCCGGGAATATCTGCCCAGTAGGAGGGTGACACAGAAACAATGATATCCGCTTTTTCAAATTCGTCCATTATCAGAGAAATGTCGTCCTTCTGAAAGCAGGCGGCTGTTTTGTGACAGCTTCTGCAGCCCCGGCAGAAGCCGAAGCTGTAATCATCTATGCATATACTTTTTACTTCATATCTTCCGGAAAGCTCACCGGAAATCATTCTGACTATTTCAGCTGTAGCGCCGGTTTTTACCGGACTGCAGTTTATCACCAATACCTTCATTTTCAAGCCTCCTCAGTATTACATCCACCGGCGCAAGCTCTGATGAGCTCCAGCACCTTCATCTCTCTTTTTATCATTATCTCATCAAAAAGATCATTGCTGTGATATTTTCTGTTTGCTTCGATGGCTTCTTCTGTTTTTACGAATTTCAGGATAAAGCCTGCCTCATCTTCATATTCGTCCAGCTTCTGAGGGGATAATCCGGGTCTGACATCACAGAAATAATAAAAATTTTCCTGCTCAAAAACGGTTCCTGCAGATAAATTGCTGTTCTGCCGTCTGATGACGCTTCCGAATTCCCGGATGCTTTCGGGTATGACAGTCAGTCCGGTTTCTTCAAGAACCTCTCTGATAAGGGCTTCCTTTTTATCCTCGCCGTCCCGTATGCCTCCGCCCGGAAATTTATAGTATTTTTCTTTTTTGCTGTATACAAGAGCGATCAGACCGTCCCGGAAAATGATCCCGCGGGCAGATGGCCGTTTTGATACTGCGCTGTCAGGACTGTAATCCTTCAGGTCTATGGAGAATAGCTGTTTCATAGTCTGCCCTCCTCGATTTCCTTTGCTAATTTTACCGAGATGAAGAATTTATCAAGAGAATGATTTGCATCACTCAGCCCTTCAGGAGTATATTCATTCTCATACAGGACATCGCCGCTGACCAGAAAGCTGAAAAGCTCTGCCCCATAAAAGCTGCAGACAGCCTGCACGCCGGCAAGCTCCATCTCTACGGCTATACAGCCCTCCTGCCGTCTTTTTTCAATGGCTTCTTTTGTCTCCCGGTAGGGGGCGTCTGTTGTCCATACCCGTCCCTTTACAAAGGGTATGCCCAGCCTGCGGAATGCTTCTGCGAGCCTGTCGCTGTTTCTGATACTGATATAGTCTGAGGGAGGAGCATAGTGATAGGACATTCCTTCGTCACGGTAAGCCTCAGTGGGAATGATGAATTTTCCCGTTGTAGCTTCGCTGTCCAGTGCGCCGGCAGAGCCGGTCATGATAATATTTTTCACTCCTGTCTGCCACTGCATCTCTATGATATCGGTCCCGGCAAGAGCCGCTCCGATAGAGGTCATATAGAAAATCAGCTTCATTCCGTCCGCCTCGATGAGATATATAGGTCTGTGTCCGTTTGCATTGGCATTATGTCCTACCTCCTTGTGGGGAAATTTTTCAAGGACTGCTTCAAATATCTCGTTTGAGAAGGTGGCGATGGCTGTATCGCAGATGTATTTTCTTTCTCCCAGAAATGCTCCGGGAGAAATCATTGATTCCTTTTCGCTGTAATATGATTCCGTTATCATTTTTTATCACGTCCTTTTTTATTTGTCAGCTTATAGCTTTCCCCGATAAGCTCCATTATTTTTTCATCCGGAACGGTATCGTCCAGAAGGACAGATATCCAGTTTTTATGGTTCATATGATAAGCGGGATATATGCCGCTGTCTGAAGTATGATTTTCTCCGGCTTTCAGATTTATAACATCCAGTTTCCTGTTGTCGGTGTTCTTCATCAGCTGACTGTATTTTATATTCATAATCAGTCCGAACCACTTTCTGCTGTCCTTGTGACGGAATACGCCCCCTGTTCTGTCACCCCAGGGGAAATCGGGTCTGACGCCGTATATTCTGAAAATATTTTCCGCAATACGGTTGGATTGGGGAGAGGCGAAAAGCTTTTCGGTGCAGCATTCTGAAGCTATTTCAAGAAGAAGCTCCTCATAGGCTGCTCTGACGGAAGCGACATATGTACCGGCATTTTCAGACCGAAAGCGGGTATATTCCTCGTCGTTCATCACGTCGATGAGTTTCCCGGATACAGTCATATCATCGCCGACAGTTATAACAGCAAGGAAATCACCGTTCATAATTTCAGTCCGGCAGCTGTATCCTCCGCAGTCCTTCACAAAGCCGTATGCGCTGAGTTTGTCAATGCTAAAGCTTTTGTATCTGAATATTTTATCCTCCGGCTCCATATCCTTACTCCTTATTTCCACGGACGTTTCTTCTCTGTCCAGCCCTTTTCCTTCCAGTATTCCATATCCGCCTGATTAAAGCCCCTTTTCTGCAGCGCACGCATTATGGAAAACATTCCTCTGGTTTTGACCGAGGGCTTTATATTTCCGTTTTTTCTGCGGATTTTTTTAGCTATAGCCGTAAGCTTTTTTTCAATGATCTGTTTCTTTTTATCATCAACACCGTCCCAGTTAACAGCGGCAACAGCCATCCCGAATTTATATGTTTTAGCAACGCCCCAGAAAAACAGGCTGTCTGCCATATCCTTATTTGTACTTTTCATTCCTGCGCCGGCAGCGGTGCTGATGCATACTCCCTGTTTTCTGAACATGGAAGACTCCGGGCGGTGAACCATCCATCTGTAGCCATAATGGTCAAGAAAGGCTTTCATTGAACCCGAACAGTGATATACATAGACAGGGCTCGCAAGTATAATAACATCGGCTTCGTCCATTGCCCGGGTAAGGGGAGCAAGCTTTTCATAGTGCGGGCATTTATGTTCATCCCTTATAAAGCAGGTGGTACATCCGAGACACATCTCCCCGAAGTCCTTCGGAAGAAAGAATTCGGTAATTTCTCCTCCTATTTTTTCCCCCAACAGGTGTGCAATATGATACGTCGATCCCTTATGGCTTTGTCCGTGTATTATTACTATCTTCATATCGATCCTACTCCCCGATAAAATAATATGACAATAGTATAGCACAGAAAGGAGACTGAAACAACATCTTCCCCAACCCAGCGTCGACGCTGGACCCGTGTTCGGTGCGTGCTCGCACTGAGCGATTCGCGGTGCGTGCTCGCACTGAGCAATTCGCGTTATCGCTCGTTTACACTCGCTCTGTCGTGCGTACCAACACTCTCGTCGCGCGGCATCCGGCGCGCAGTACCTCAGACAATACTCCCGCCCTCCGCCGCCGCACCCCTTACGGGCTGCTATACGCGGCTGGTTTTTACTAACTTCTATCATATCACTCTCTCGGCACAGAGCGCCTGCACAGTGCCTGTGCTCTCTATTTCGCGTAGTCGCTCGCTTACTCTCGCTCTGTCGTGCGTACATATACTTTCGTCGCGCGGCATCCGGCGCGCAGTACCTCAGACAATACTCCCGCCCCTCGCCGCCGCACCCCTTACGGGCTGCTATACGCGGCTGGTTTTTACTAACTTCTATCATATCACTCT
>CAMVQZ010000092.1 GCA_947169745.1 uncultured Clostridia bacterium | reverse complement strand
GAACACGGGTGCAGCGTCGACGCTGCCTGCGTCACGCTGGTGTTGAGTATATTTTTTTATGCTGAGATAATAATAATGTTGATATTATTATCGGAGGTAATCATATGGCTATAAGAAAAGGCAGAACCATAATTTTTGATAAAGGGATAAATATACGTTCTTCAGCGGCAGCGGTCGGGGTAAAAGAGGGAAAGGGACCCCTTGCAGCTTATTTTGACCATATTGCAGAGGATGATATGATGGGGGAGGCTACCTGGGAAAAAGCAGAGATACGCCTGCAGAAAACAGCTTTGGAAAAAGCTCTTTCAAAGGCCTCACTGTCCGCCGGTGAGCTGGATATGATACTTGCCGGAGATCTTCTGGCTCAGTGTATAGCATCTGTTTTTTCCGCAAGAGAAACAGGCGTCCCGTTTTTTGGTCAGTACGGCGCCTGTTCGACAATGGCACAGGAGCTTATCATCGGTTCCCTGCTTTGCGAGAGCGGGGCTTTTTCCCGTGTTGCAGCCGTGACTTCGTCGCACTTCTGTTCTGCTGAAAGACAGTTTCGTATGCCCCTTGAATACGGAGGACAGAGGACACTGACAGCTCAGTGGACAGTAACAGGAGCCGGAGCAGTCATACTTGAGGAAAACAGCTCGGATATCAGGATTGCGGATGCCGTACCGGGAGTGATAACTGATATGAAGGTCAAAGATACAGCAAATATGGGTGCCGCTATGGCTCCGGCAGCTGCGGATACCATCCTGACCTATCTCAGGGATATGAATGCAGCTCCGTCAGATTTCGATATGATCCTTACCGGAGATCTGGGAAATGTGGGCTCAGAGCTTCTTGTGGAGCTTCTCAGGAGAGAGGGTACAGATATATCCTCCGTGCATAATGACTGCGGTAAGCTTATTTTTGACCAGTCAGAACAGGATGTTCATTCCGGTGGATCAGGCTGCGGATGCTGCGCCAGTGTGCTTTCGTCATGTATAGCAAACATGCTTTACACAGGCAAGCTCAGTAATATTCTGTTTATTGCCACCGGTGCCCTTATGTCCCCGGTTTCATCCGCTCAGGGGGAATCAATTCCGGGTATTGCTCATCTTGTGCATATCGTTTCCGAAAAAGGGTGCAAAGGGTAAAACTTTACGCAAGATGTGGTATTTTTCACTAAATACCTTCATATAAATATGGTAGTATTGCCGGAAAACTTTGTACAATAAAGAGTACAGCAAGATGTACAAAGATATCATAATTCTTTTAAAAGAGTTATTTTGTTGGAGCGGGAACTTATAATAGATTCGTCGTTCAGTTTTCTGAGCTCTCTCATCATAGCACTCCTGTCAGCAGAGATATAATTTGACAGGTCAGAAAGAGAAAGTGGCAGCTGAAATTCATTTGTATTCCTGCTCACAGAAAGATATTTGAAATACGTAATGAGTTTTTCCCTGATAGTTCTCTGGGACAGGATATCAATATGCACCAGGCTTTTACCTGCGTTATTGATGACCATATTGTTAATCAGCTGACGGTGACTTTCGCAGCTTTTTTCGCAGGTATTCATAAGCCTGTCGTGGTCGATAAGAGTTATTTCACAGTCTGTTTTTGCGACAACACTGTAATAATTCACATTGTAGGCTGGCACAAATACGTTTCCGAAAAGATCCCCTTTTTCGTAATAATTCAGAATATTTGCCTCACCTGAGGTGCTAATGCTCTGCAGAAAAGCCAATCCGCTGTGCATTATGCCTACAAGACCTCTTATATTATTCTCCCCGAGAATGATCTCTTTTTTCTTTATAAGCTTTTTCTCTCCGCAGAAGCACTGAGAAAAGCCGATGTTATCCAGCTCCGGGAGCTTATAGAACACAGAATACTCGTCCATTTTTCCACCTCTATATTGTGTATGATTTTTTGTGCAAAACGCTATATATTGTATGTTACCACAAATTTGTTGCAATTACAACAGGCAATTGCATATTTTTTGATATAGAATAGTACCTGCTAACCTCTGTATGAGGTTTAATTCGATAAATAAGACCGGAAAAGTAATAGAAAAATGTATGGAGATGTTTTTATGCGAATAATCAAACGAAACTCCTCCGAAGAACCATTCAATATTGATAAAATAATCGGAGCGATAAAAAAGGCAAATAAAGCCACAGAGAGCAGCAGGCTTTCAGAAGAGCAGATCCGCGACATTGCCGGATATGTTGAATACAAGTGTTCAAAAATGGATCGTGCAATCTCAGTTGAAGAGATACAGGACATGGTCGAGGATCAGATAATGGCAAAGGGTGCTTTTGAGCTTGCAAAAAACTATGTAAGATATCGTTATACACGATCTCTTATCCGTTCCTCAAACACTACAGACAACAAGATCCTCAGTCTTATAGAGTGTAACAATGAGGAAGCAAAGCAGGAGAATTCAAACAAAAACCCCACAGTCAACAGCGTTCAGCGTGACTATATGGCAGGAGAGGTAAGCAAAGATCTCACAAAGCGCATACTTCTTCCAATGGATATAGTTGAAGCTCACGAAAAGGGAATAATCCATTTCCATGACGCAGACTATTTTGCTCAGCATATGCATAACTGCGACCTGGTAAATCTGGAGGATATGCTCCAGAACGGAACGGTAATAAGCGAGACCCTTATCGAGAAGCCCCACAGCTTCTCCACTGCCTGCAATATTGCCACCCAGATCATAGCGCAGGTTGCGAGCAACCAGTACGGCGGACAGAGCATAAGTCTTACTCACCTGGCTCCCTTTGTACAGATATCAAGGGAAAAGATAAGAAACGAGTTCCGCCAGGAGCTTAAGGAAATGGGTACAGAGATACCGAGGGAGACCTTTGACAATATTGTAGAGGAGCGTCTCAGGAAAGAGATCACAAAGGGCGTTCAGACCATACAGTACCAGGTAGTAACTCTCCTGACTACCAACGGTCAGGCTCCTTTTGTCACGGTATTCATGTACCTGAATGAAGCCAAGGATGAGAGGGAAAAGAAGGATCTGGCAATGATCATAGAGGAGACTCTCCGTCAGCGTGTTACCGGCGTCAAGAACGAAGCCGGAGTATGGATCACACCTGCATTCCCCAAGCTCATCTATGTACTTGAAGAGGACAATATCTATGAGGATTCACCTTATTACTATCTGACAGAGCTGGCAGCAAAATGTACAGCCAAGAGGATGGTACCGGATTATATTTCCGAAAAGGTAATGCTCAAAAACAAGATTGACAAAAACGGCGAAGGACACTGCTATACCTGTATGGGCTGCCGCAGCTTCCTGACGCCTTATATAGATCAGGATGGAAAACCCAAATATTACGGCCGCTTCAATCAGGGTGTTGTTACAGTAAACCTGGTTGATATCGGTCTCAGCGCCAACAAGGATATGAGTGCCTTCTGGAGGATATTCGAGGAGAGGATGGAGCTTTGTCACAGGGCTCTCCGCTGCCGTCACGAAAGACTGAAGGGCACTTTGTCCGATGCTGCTCCCATACTCTGGCAGTACGGCGCAATATCCAGGCTCAAAAAAGGCGAGCCGATCGACAAGCTGCTTTACGGCGGATATTCCACCCTTTCTCTGGGCTATGCTGGTCTCTGGGAATGTGTTTACAGTCTTATCGGCAAGAAGCTTACAGAAAAAGAGGGCAAGGAATTAGGGCTTCAGATAATGAAGAAGCTTAATGAAGCCTGTGCTAAGTGGAAGGCCGAGGAGAAGATAGACTATAGTCTCTATGGCACCCCTCTGGAAAGCACTACATACAAATTTGCAAAATGCCTCCAGAAGAGATTCGGTACCATCGAGGGTATTACAGATAAGAATTACATCACAAACAGCTATCATGTCCATGTAACCGAGAAGATCAATGCATTTGACAAACTCAAGCTGGAATCTGAATTCCAGGCTCTGTCTCCCGGAGGAGCTATCTCATATGTAGAGGTTCCCAATATGCAGAACAATATCCCTGCTGTTATGCAGGTCATAAGATTCATATATGACAATATAATGTATGCAGAGCTTAATACAAAGAGCGATTTCTGCCAGGTCTGCGGATATAACGGTGAGATACAGATTGTCAAGGCTGATGACGGCAAGCTGGTCTGGGAATGTCCCAGCTGCGGAAACCGTGATGAAAACAAAATGAATGTTGCCAGACGTACATGCGGATATATCGGCACCCAGTTCTGGAATCAGGGCAGGACCCAGGAGATAAAGGAGAGAGTGCTCCATCTTTCAAATTCAGGACTTTCAAAAACTAAAGTATAAAGCATATGCGCCCTGTAGCCCTTTTAGCGGCTTATGGGCGCGTTTTTGTAAAAGAGGGTTTATTATGAATATAGGGGAAATACTTACAGCAGACAGTGCAAACGGCGTCGGAATAAGGGTCAGCATCTTTGTATCAGGATGTACCAATCATTGCAAGGGATGTTTCCAGCCGGAAACCTGGGATTTTGATTACGGTCAGGAATATACTCAGGAGACTGAGGATTATATCATTGAGGAGCTTTCAAAAAGCTATTATGACGGACTGACCATTCTCGGCGGCGAACCCTTTGAGCCGTCTAATCAGAGAGAGGTAGTAAAGCTTATCAGGCGTGTCAGAAAGGAGCTTCCCGGAAAGAATATCTGGATGTATACCGGATTTACCTATGAAAAGGATCTTGTTCCCGGAGGCTGCAGACATATTGAGTGTACAGATGAAATACTTGACAGCATTGACATTCTGGTTGACGGCAGATTTATCCTGGAGCAGCGAAATATCTGCCTTAATTTCAGAGGTTCGGAGAATCAGCGTATAATCTGTATGAAGGAGACCCGGCAGACTGGAGAAATAGTTCTGTCGCCACTCAACTGACTTTACGCCGGGAATAAAAGCTCCTGCAGAATAAAAAGGGACTGCTGCAATAGAAAAATTCATAACTCAAATAAAAGCCGATGAATCGTTGGATTCACCGGCTTTCTCCATTTTGCGCTTCAATCCGTCATTTTCTCGCTGTGCATTGAAAATGACTGTTTTCTACGAGTAGGGTAGTATTTATTTTTGTGCTGATCAGGCTCCCATAAGTACTGAAAGCCTCTTGTTGATCTCGTCAAGGAAGGTCTCGCTGTCTACCTTTGTCTTGTTTTCAAGAGTGGAAAGGAGATACAGGTCACCTGTCATAATACCATCCTCGATAGTGTCAATAGTTGCCTTTTCCAGCTTGTCAGCAAAATCACAAAGATCGCTGATATTATCCAGCTGACCTCTCTTTCTGAGTGCTCCGGTCCATGCAAAAAGAGTTGCAACGGAATTTGTAGAGGTGGATTCACCCTTGAGGTACTTGTAATAGTGGCGCTGAACAGTTCCGTGAGCAGCCTCATACTCGTATATACCATCAGGAGAAACAAGGACAGAGGTCATCATTGCAAGAGAACCGAAGGCTGTTGCCACCA
Organism: uncultured Clostridia bacterium; assembly: GCA_947169745.1. Taxonomy (GTDB): domain Bacteria; phylum Bacillota; class Clostridia; order Oscillospirales; family Acutalibacteraceae; genus UBA1213. The sequence goes on along the minus strand of CAMVQZ010000092.1, from coordinate 3,276 downwards.
TATCTGACATAACATCACCGTCATAGTTCTTGCACGCCCAGATATAACCGCCGTCGGAACGTACAACCCTTGCCACAGCATCGTCGATAAGGGTGTAGAAATATGTAATACCGGCTTTCTCGAATTTATCCTTGTATTCGGCTTCAAATATCTCATTGAATATATCCTTGAAGCGGTGATCGTATTTTTTTGAAATAGTATCCTTGGTTGCAAACCAGAGATCCTGTTTTTTGTCGAGGGCAAAATTGAAGCAGGCTCTTGCAAAGCTTCCGATGCTCTTGTCTATATTGTGAAGCCCCTGAATAATACCGTCAGATCCGGAAAACTCGTGGATAAGCTGCCTTGTTTCGTTTCCGTCCTTGTCTGTTACTACCAGCTCAGCCTTGCTGCCGTCTGCAACTACCATTTCAGTGTTCTTGTAAACATCGCCGTATGCGTGACGGGCAATGGTTATAGGCTTTTTCCAGGTGGAAATATAAGGAGTAATGCCTTTTACAAGGATGGGAGTTCTGAATACAGTACCGTCCAGAATAGCTCTTATAGTACCGTTGGGGGACTTCCACATCTGTGTAAGACTATATTCCTTTACACGCTCTGCGTTAGGTGTAATGGTTGCACACTTTACAGCCACGCCGTATTTTTTGGTTGCTTCCGCACTGTCTATTGTAACCTGATCCTTTGTTTTTTCTCTGTTTTCAAGACCGAGATCATAATATTCGCTCTTGAGGTCAACATAGGGAAGGATCAGCTTGTCTTTTATCATTTTCCATATGATCCTGGTCATTTCGTCGCCGTCCATCTCAACGATAGGCGTGTTCATCTGAATCTTAGCCAATTGTAAAACGTCCTTTCTTTCCGGATCAACCGTTGTTTCTTGTATAATCAAGGAGACCGCCTGCGAGGATAATATCTCTTGTTCTGTCAGAAAGCTCGCAGAGTACTTTCATTTCCTTGCCGTTTGTTTTGTTTACCAGTGTAAGTTCTTCTGTGCCCTCTGAGATCAGCTTTCTTACATCAGGCAGAGAAAGCTCGTCTCCCTCGCTGATGCTGTCATAATCTGCTTCATTAACGAAGGTAAGGGGAAGGATACCGGCATTGATAAGATTAGCTCTGTGAATACGTGCAAAGGATTTAACGACAACGGCCTTTACTCCGAGATAGAGGGGAGCGAGAGCTGCGTGCTCACGGGAGCTTCCCTGACCATAGTTTACACCGCCGACAATAATGCTTGCGCCCAGCTTCTTAGCTCTTTCCGGGAAATCCTTGTCACATACAGTAAAGCAGTGCTGTGAGATTGCCGGGATATTGGATCTGAGAGGAAGTATCTTTGCGCCTGCAGGCATTATATGGTCTGTTGTGATGTTATCGCCCACCTTGAGGGAGCAGGGAACAGAAATGCTTTCAGCAAGAGGAGCAGTTTCAGGATACGGCTTGATATTCGGGCCTCTGAGAACTTCCACACTGTCCATTTCTTCAACGGGAGCAGGAGCGATAACCATATTGTCGTTATAGTCGAACTTTTCAGGCAGCGGAATATCAACAGCGTCGCCGAGAGTTCTGGGATCAGTGAAAACGCCTGTAAGAGCGGAAGCAGCAGCTGTTTCCGGGCTTACGAGATAAATCTGACCGTCTCTTGTTCCGCTTCTTCCCTCGAAGTTACGGTTGAAGGTACGCAGTGAGATACCCTTGCTGTTAGGTGACTGACCCATACCGATGCAGGGGCCGCAGGCACATTCAAGTATTCTTGCGCCGGCCTCTATGATATCAGCCAGAGCGCCGTTTCTTGCCAGCATATTGTATACCTGCTTTGAACCGGGAGCGATAGCGAGGGATACTCCGTCGGCAACTGTTTTACCCTTGAGTATAGCCGCAACTCTCATAAGATCCAGATAAGATGAATTTGTGCAGGATCCGATACATACCTGATCTATCTTCTGAGGACCGATTTCCTCAATAGTTTTGATATTATCCGGGCTGTGGGGACAAGCAGCGGCAGGTACAAGCTTTGAAAGATCTATGTCGATGACCTCATCATAAACAGCATCCTCGTCAGCAGAAAGCTCGCTCCAGTCGTCCTCACGTCCCTGAGCCTTCATAAATTCTCTGGTTATCTCATCAGAGGGGAAGACAGATGTGGTAGCGCCCAGCTCAGCGCCCATATTTGTGATGGTAGCTCTTTCCGGAACTGTGAGAGTCTTGACGCCTTCTCCGCCGTATTCGATGATTTTTCCGACGCCGCCCTTGACGGACATTATTCTCAGCACCTCAAGGATAATATCCTTTGCGGATACCCAGGGCTGGAGCTTGCCTGAAAGGTTGATCCTGACCATTTTAGGCATTGAGATGTAATATGCGCCGCCGCCCATAGCAACAGCAACATCAAGTCCGCCGGCACCGATAGCCAGCATAGCGATACCGCCTCCTGTTGGGGTATGGCTGTCAGAACCGATAAGTGTTTTTCCTGGCTTGCCGAAGCGTTCGAGATGAACCTGGTGGCAGATGCCGTTTCCGGGTCTAGAGAAATAGATACCGTGCTTCTTGCAGACAGACTGTATAAAACGATGGTCGTCAGCATTTTCAAAGCCTGTCTGAAGGGTATTGTGGTCAATATATGCCACGCTTTTTTCTGTTTTAACTCTGGGAACTCCGATAGCCTCAAATTCAAGATAAGCCATTGTTCCTGTTGCGTCCTGAGTGAGAGTCTGGTCGATCTTAAGACCGACTTCACTTCCCACAGTCATTTCGCCGCTGAGCAGATGCTCTTTGATAATTTTCTGAGCGATAGTATAGCCCATGATCCTTCCTCCTTATTAAACGGCATACAACAATAATGTAGACCGATTTTAAAATACATTTATATTATCCCTTAAAACGTATGATTTGTCAATATTTTTGTGCTCCGGAGAAAATAAAAAGTGACAGCGGCAGCGTAGCCGCTGCACCCGAGTTCGCGTAATCGCTCATTTCATTCGCTCGGCACTGAGCGCCTGCTTTTGTAGTCAGGATCCGTCACTCATAAGCTTACTATAAATGGAGCGATGACTACAACTATTCTCTATTTACTTTTTCTGCCTGGTTTATACGAAGCCGCCCTCAGCATAAATACTTCTCCAACCTCACAGCAGGGGTTTAAGGAGGGGGATTTCAAAAGGGGCGCTACCTCAAAGGGGGCCTGCGGCACCAATTGTTGGTTCACTTTTTCCACGTGCCTGAGGCACGCCTGCAGAGACTAACGGATAAAGTAAACAAGCCATACAACCATTATTAATTATTCAG
>CAMVQZ010000091.1 GCA_947169745.1 uncultured Clostridia bacterium | reverse complement strand
ACCGAGCGAATGGAATGAGCGATAACGCGAATCGCTCAGTGCGAGCACGCACCTGGGCTGGGTAAAGTTAGTGTAAAATAATTCTGGGAGAAAGCAGGCGCTTACTGTCAGAGGATTGAAAAGTCTGAAGTCAGAATAAACCAGCCGCAAGAAGCAGCCTGTGAGGGCTGCGGCGGCGGAGGGTGAGAGTATTGTCTGAGACGGTGAGCGCCGGATGCCGCGGCACGGTAGTTTATATACGCACGACAGAGCGAATGGAATGAGCGATAATGCGAACATGGGTCCAGCGTCACGCTGGTGGGTAAAATAATGCTTGCAATTTGGGGGGAGATGTTATATAATGAAAAGGCGCCGGGGTGTAGCGCAGTTGGTAGCGCGCCTGCTTTGGGAGCAGGATGTCGGGGGTTCAAGTCCCTTCACTCCGACCATACATGGAGGCTTAGCTCAGCTGGTTAGAGCGTTTGCTTGACATGCAAGAGGTCGCTGGTTCGAGTCCAGTAGTCTCCATATAAATACCCACTTCCAGGCTTTGCTGGAGGTGGGTGCTTTTTATACAAAAGTAAATCTTAATGCTGCTGCAGGATCAGCAGATTTTTTTACAGATGACAATAAAGGAACGGAGGGCTGTATATGAAAACGACCGAAAAAAATAATTCGCAGGATCTGGGGCTTGAATTGCTGAGGATCATTTCCGTATTTTTTGTAATCTTCAATCACACAAATCAGAACGGATATGTTCTCTATACGACCTTTCCGCCTGGATCATTCCAGTATATTTTGTATTTTCCGATATCAGTATTCTGCAAGTTTTCCGTGCCTGTTTTTTTCATGATATCGGGAATTCTTCTGCTGGGGAAGGAAGAACCTATGTGGGCCATTTTCAAAAAAAGACTTCGTAAGATACTGATACTGCTCCCTGTTATATCCGTCATATATTATTTTGCAAAGATAACTGATCTGTATATCAGTCTGGATGATGCATCTGTATACGATTTCTTTTTTCGTTTCTTTTCATGTACGATCTCCCGGCATCTCTGGTATCTTTATGCATATATCATATTCCTTCTGATACTGCCCTTCCTCCGGATACTTGTAAAAAATATGAATATGAAGCAGTTCATATATTACTTTGCTATAGCTGCCGGAGCAATGATACTGGTTCCTCTGGTGGAAAAGCTTATTTTCAGAGGAATAACAATAGAAGTGAATCTCACGATACCCACCTTTGAGGTGCTTGTGTTCCCGGTACTTGGATATTTTACTTCCAGATATACGGATCTGAGCCGTCTGACAGTCAGGGGACTGGCGGTTATGTGGGGAATAAATCTGCTGCTGATAGCTATAGTATTTATTCTTTCCTGTATCGAAAACAAGGACGCTGTCTTTATACCGGAAAAGCAGGCTGAGGATTTTCATTATATGTTTTCCATGTTCAATGCAGTAACCGTATTTGCGACTGTAAAGCGTCTGTACAGGCAGGGGAAAAAGCCTCTGGCTGATAAGGTGATATCTTTTCTCGGAGGCCTCTCATTCGGCATATATCTGTTTCATGTAATATTCCTGGACGACATCGTAATGCGTCTCCTGGAAAGTGAGATGTCCCGGCTGCTACCTCTGCCCCTTACCTCTGAGCTGATATTTTGCCTGATAGTATTTGTTCTTTCAGCAGCAGTGACATATGTTTTTAAAAAGATACCTGGCTTAAAGAGATTTCTGTAAAATAATGAACAATACAAAAGCTGTCGCACCGGCGTATGAAAGCGCAGGGCGGCAGCTTTTTTATCCCCCGGCTCCCGGTCTGAGATCCGCCTGTACAGTACCATATCGGCCCGGAAGTACCGGTCAGAGGGCATGGCTTCCCTGTAAACAAAAAACGCGCCTGCCGACCGGGATCTGCAGACGCGATATTTTATTTTTTACGGACGCACAAGGAAAACATAAGCTGCTGTGCCGTCCTTGTTCATCAGGTATCCTACGCCGTATTCCTTACCCTTGCTTTTGTAGAAGGTAATGATATTCAGGCTCTCACTGCTTGTGTATCCGGTTACAGATCCGCCAGCACAGGCCCCTTCGTAAGTGTTTTTTCCCCTTTTGCTGTCGTCCTTGTAATCGCCGCTGGTCTTTCTTTTGTACCATTTAATTGTGGTGGTGCAGGCTCTGTCTCCAGCCTGGATCTCGGTGACGGCAAGTCTTGTCTCGGAATTATTGCCTATAATATCATAGTATGGGATCATTGTTTTCCATTTGCCGTTTATAGCCTTGTTGTTCATTATCGGTTTGAAGTCTGTAGGATATTTTCCGGCGCGGACATCCTTTGTCCATTTAAAATCCTCTTCCTTGGGATCTTCAATATCGGACTTGTCGATGCTGGCGTCATCCCCGCTGCTCTCGTCCTCGTCGGAATCCTCATCAACGCTTTCTTCCTCGCTGCTTTCTTCTACAGAGGTCTCTTCTTCTGAGGACTCGTCCTCAGTGCTCTCCTCTTCGGAGGATTCGTCGCTTTCTTCGTCAGACTGAACTATGGATGTAACAGGCGGCAGTACCGGCGGCTCGGCAGAGCTTTCAAAAGGAGGAAGTGAGGGCATACCGCTGCTCTCCTGGCTTTCCTCGCTTTCTTCATCTGATGAACCGAAGCCTGGGAGTGAAGGCGTTGAAGGCTTTTCTTCCTTGCTGCTTTCTTCCTCTTTGCTGCTCTCCTCATCCTTACTGCTTTCCTCTTCCTTTCCTGAGGATTCCTTCTTTGACTCTTCGTCTTTTTTGCCGGAGGATTCAGATGTGGATGTATCTCCTCCGCCGCCTCCTCCTGAGCCTGTGTCCTTGTTGTCCTTCAGGAATCCGGGGAAGACAAAGAGAAGAATAAGCGTCAGAGCTATGAGAACGACAATTCCGCATATTATCAGTATTGGTATCAGGGGACTTTTTTTCTTCGGCGGCTGGGAATACGGATACTGGGGATATCCGGTGGTGCCGCTGTTTCCGGTATTATCCGGAACAAAACCGTATTGCTGCGTCAAAGGGGACTGAGGCGGTGTCTGGGGAGGGACATCACCAGAACCGGCAAATTCCTCCGGCTGCTGAAGGTTAGGCTGGACATATTGCTGATATTCCTGCAGGTTCTGCTGTTGATAGGGTCTTTCAGGAGCACTCTGCATCTGAGCGCCGCAGTTTTCGCAAAAGGAAGCATTATCATCAAGCAGATTGCCGCATTTTATACAATATTTTGACATAATATTCCACCTCTTTGTATTATATACACCGATTATAACAGATTATTTTACACATTTCAATACCAGCGTGTCCGGTGCGTGCTCGCACTGAGCGATTCGGCAGCGTCGACGCTGCACCCGTGTTCGCGTAGTCGCTCATTTCATTCGCTCGGTCGTGTGTACATATACTTTCGTGGCGCGGCATCCGGCGCTCACCGCCTCAGACAATGCTCCCACCCCTCGCCGCCGCAGTCCTTACGGGCTGCTATACGCGGCTGGTTTTTACTAACTTCTATCATATCACTCTCTCGGCACAGAGCACCTGTTTCTCCCAGAATTATTTTACAAAACGTCACTCTGGCTCTCTTGACGGGTTACTGAAAAACATAAGACTGAAAAAATAATAATGGATGTTCTCCCGACTTCAATTGTATTATTCATTTTTAAGTCTTAAGTTAATTGTTAACGAAGTCGGTATCATCCGGCTTGATTGTAATAGACTGTCATTATAAAATATCGCCGATAAATTATACCTCCCGGATCCCTGGCGCAGCGCCGGCGCCATTTTTATTTGAGATAATTATATAAAAATCTTGACAAAAAGTATATAATCGTTATACAATATAGAACAGACGGAAATACGTCTTTATAAGGAACAGACCTTATTACTGGATTTTCAGCTCAGGTTTATGCCGTCTGGAAATATTATGTTTTTTTATCAGCCGCGATGCGGCATTGAGATATTATTGTGTCTGCCGGAGTGTTCCGGGGGACTGATATGATATTTTTTTACTTGTCGGGGGCTTTTTGCACCCGGTTGCTTATAAACATTACTGTAAGGTAATGCTTTGCAGCCCGCAGTGGCTGTGTGGTCTTTTGAAAACTAAAATGTAATATTTGACGGCACCCTTGAGATGATTGCAGTCAACAGACTATGCAGACGTCAGAAAAGATCAGGGGAAACCGGCAGTGCGCTTATCTTGATGAAAGACAGAGGAATGCCGGGGATCTCCATAATAATTCAAATCAGGAGGTGTCAGATCTGAATGGATACGATTTTGGCTATAGTGCTGATAATCGCAGTCTCCCTTGTTGTCGGGATAGCTACGTTTTTTGCCGGAATACAATACAGAAAGAAGATCGGTGAAGAAAAGATAGGCTCGGCTGAGAAGGAGGCTGAAAAAATCCTTGAGGAGGCGCAGAGATCAGCCGAAGCGTCAAAGAAGGAAGCCCTTATCGCAGGAAAGGATGAAGCTCACAGACTTCTTTCCAATGCAGAGAAGGAGATATCCGACAGGCGCAAGGATATGCAGCGTCAGGAAAGAAGGATTCAGCAGAAGGAAGAAACAGTCGAAAGAAAGCTGGACAGCCTTGAAAAAAAGGAAGAGGCTGTTGCCCAGAAAAACAAAGCCGCAGAGCAGAAGCTTGCCGAAGCTGAGAAGATCAAGCAGAGTGAGTTTGAAATGCTCGAAAAGATATCCGGACTTACTGCCGAACAGGCTAAGGCGTATATCATCAACAATCTTGACAACGAGCTTACTCACGAGAAGGCTGTCAAGATAATGGAATTTGAACAGAAAACAAGAGATGAATCTGAAAAGGTCGCAAGAGAGATCATCTCCCTTGCAATACAGAGGGTCGCTGCAGATCATGTAAGCGAGTCCACTGTATCGGTGGTACCCCTTCCCAGTGATGAAATGAAGGGACGTATAATCGGAAGAGAGGGAAGAAACATCCGTGCGATCGAAACTATCACCGGAGTAGATCTTATAATAGATGATACACCGGAGGCGATAACCCTTTCCTGCTTCGAGCCGGTAAAGAGAGAGATCGCAAGAGTAATGCTGGAAAAGCTTATCTCAGACGGCAGGATACATCCTGCAAGGATAGAGGAAATGTACGAGAAAGCCCGCCGCGAGGTGGAGGCAATGATCCGTTCCGAGGGCGAAAGAGCAATAATCGAAGCCGGTGTGAACAACATACATCCGGAACTGGTAAAGCTTCTGGGAAGACTTCATTTCCGCACAAGCTACGGTCAAAATGTGCTTGACCATTCCCTTGAGGTGGCTTACCTCTGCGGTATGATGGCCTCAGAGCTGGGACTGGAGCCTACAATGGCAAGAAGAGCCGGACTGCTCCATGATATCGGTAAAGCACTGGATCACGAGATCGAGGGCTCACATATCGAGATCGGCGTTGATGTTGCAAGAAAATACAAGGAAAACGAGATCATTGTTCATGCAATACACGCTCATCACGGCGATGTGGAGGCAAAGACCATAATCGCCTGTCTTGTTCAGGCAGCGGACGCGATTTCAGCCGCAAGGCCGGGAGCAAGAAGAGAGAATATCGAAAACTATATCAAGCGTCTTGAAAAGCTGGAGGAGGTAGCTTCTTCCTTTGAGGGCGTTGAAAGAAGCTTTGCAATACAGGCTGGCCGTGAGGTCAGGATAGCTGTCAAGCCTGAGGTTATCAAGGATGACGAGATGGTACTTCTCGCAAGAAATATCTGCAAAAAGATAGAAGAAGAAGTAGAATATCCCGGACAGATAAAAGTCAATATAATCCGGGAAAGCAGAGCAATAGATTATGCAAAGTAATCAAAAAGAATATCCCATGCGGCGTGGCTTGTTCACGCCGCTTTTTTTGGTCTGAGGACATTATACTATTCTAAAACATAATATAAACAACTGTCGCAATAATCAATGAATGTCAGGGGCAAAGCCTTTGAGCCGGGTGATAACAGTACTGTATTCCTCACATATTTATATAAAGCTTCTTGTAGGAAATCAGAGTAACGAGCTGTTTGTTATTTGTGGATGCATGCTGTTGGTTCGGGAGCCGGGAAGGTGGCACAGTGCCTTTGTTTTATTATCTGCGCTATCACACAGCAAAAAAGAGTGCATATTATGGTGATATAAAGGAGGAATAGCTAATGCCAGAAAATATAATATGCCCTGATAACGATCAGAGCGCCAATTCCGGAGCATTGAAGGAAAAGGTCTGCATAAATGCTCCCAGAATCTATGATTCGTGCTCGGATAAGGATTGTCTGGAGGATCTTCCTGTCCTGCTTACCAAGCCGGGACAGTGTATCATAGATAAGGCTACAAGTGTCAGATTCAATGATGTGAGTGTGTGCAATGTGGCTGTCAGCCTTCAGCCGGTACCCTTCCACAGCGGCTTCTATGCAGTGGATATGACTTTTTATTTTGATATATCCCTGGATGCTTTTATGTCTCCCAATTCCCTCCCGATGCCGGTCAAGGGCTTGGCAGTATTCTCAAAGAGAGCTGTGCTCTTTGGAAGCGAGGGAAGCGTCAAGGTCTATACCTCGGATTGTCCGGATATCCAGGAAAACCTCAGCACAGCTTCCCGGAATTGTCCAAAGGCGGTTGTACAGGTCGCAGAGCCGGTAGCACTCTTCGCACACCTTGCCCAGAAGAGCGGCCCCTGCCCGATGCCTCCCTGCCGGATACCGGAAAGCATTATCAGAAGATACGGCGGAGAATTTGTACAGAGCGAATCGGACAAGCAGGTGCTTGTATCTGTGGGAGTATTTACAATCGTCCAGCTTGAAAGAAATGTCCAGATGATGATACCGGCGTATGATTTTTGTATGCCGAGGAAGGAATGTGTTGCAAGCTCTGAGGATCCCTGTGAGCTTTTCAGCAGCATAGATTTTCCTAAAAATGAATTTTTCCCCAGCGATTGTCCTTCGGAGGGAAGCAGACCATGCGGTTGCGGAAGAGGATCAGGAAGAAATGAATAATGAATATTGAAGAATGAAAAATGAATAATAGTGGTTGTCGCTGCGCTCCCTTTATAATAAGCTTTTTCTTGTCTGGTTTGTCCTGACGAGCCGCCGGTTCTGTGCACCATCTCCTTGAACCCCTGCTGTGTTTACCGGGTAGTCTATTTGCCGAGAGCAGCCTTATATGAATCGGGCAGAACGTATATGTAAGCTGACGGTCTGTATGAAAATCTGTGGGCTCCGTGCCAGAGGCGTACAATAAATAAAGTCAGGCGCTCACTGTCGGTGGAGAAAAAAACCGGAAGGTCAGGATAAAACCAGCCGCGAATAGCAGCCTGTAAGGGCTGCGGCGGCGGTGGGTCGGGTATTGTCCGGGGCAGTGCGCGCCGGATGCCGCGGCACGAAGGTATATGTACACACAATCGAGCGAATGGAATGAGCGACTGCGCGAACATGAGTGCAGCGTCACGCTGCCCTGGGGGATTGACTTTTTGGGGGAGAGTAATTAAAATGGTTGTTAAAAGAGATTGTATGGAGTGATGAGGTGTGAAAATACTTGCTATAGGAGACATAACGGGTACAGCGGGATGCAGATTTCTAAGGGAAAAGCTTCCCGGACTGAAAAAGAGGGAAGGAATAGACCTGGTCATAGCGAATGGCGAAAACTCGGCTGACGGAAACGGCATCACACCGTCATCGGCGGAGTACATTTTTTCCAGCGGTGTTGACGTGATAACAGGGGGAAACCATAGCTTCAGAAGAAAAGAAATGTATCCCTATTACGATGAGCACCCCTTTGTACTCAGACCGGCAAATTTTCCCTCCGGAACGACGCCGGGCAAAGGGGCTGTGGTCTATGATATGGGCAGATACCAGGTGGGGGTCATAAATCTGATGGGATGTATGTTCATTGAAAGCCTGGAGGATCCCTTTTCTGTCGCCGACAGACTGATAAAGGAACTGGATACAAAGATTATCGTGGTGGATTTTCATGCGGAAGCTACTGCCGAAAAGCTGGCTCTCGCATACTATCTGGACGGCAGGGTCTCGGCGATTTTCGGAACCCATACCCATGTGCAGACAGCTGATGAGATGATACTCGAAAATGGCACAGGCTATATAACTGACGTTGGTATGACCGGCCCCGTGAGGTCTGTTCTGGGTGTGAAGCCTGAGCTTGCAATAAAAAAATTCCGCGAAAAGCTTCCTGTGAGATTTGATCTTGCGGATGGTAAATGTAAAATGGATTGCATTTTGTATGAAATAAATGAGAAAACAGGTGACGCAATTTCTCTAAAACGTATGGAATTATTATGAAAATTTGTGCACAATAGGAATTTATGACAAAAACTCTTGCAAGCTGATGGGATTATGTGTATAATGTATGTATAAATTATTCTAAATGAACAAACGGGGTTACAGAATAAAATGAATTTTTAAGGAGGAAAGATTAAAAATGGAGATTTTAAAGGTGTCTTCAAAATCCTCACCAAATTCTGTTGCTGGCGCCATAGCCGGGGTCATAAGAGATTATGGCTGCGTTGAAGTGCAGGCAGTAGGAGCCGGTGCGACGAATCAGGCACTGAAATCTGTAGCGGTAGCGAGGGGATATCTTGCACCGATGGGCATTGACCTGGTGTGTGTTCCCGCGTTTACAAGCATTGAAATCGACGGGGTTGAGAGAACGGCAATAAAGCTCATAGTCGAGATCAGGTAACCTGCCATCCCCGTATCCGATGGAATGGTGGGAAGTTTTACTTTTTTATATTTTTGCGCTGCAGATATTCAGATCGGCAGCGCTTTTTTCATAAGGCAGCGTCGACGCTGCACCTGTGGTCGCGTAATCTCTCATTACATTCGCTCGGTCGTGCGTACATATACTCTCGTCGCGCGGCATCCGGC
>CAMVQZ010000090.1 GCA_947169745.1 uncultured Clostridia bacterium | reverse complement strand
GCGCGGCATCCGGCGCTCACCGCCTCAGACAATGCTCACACCCTCCGCCGCCGCACCCCTTACGGGCTGCTTTTCGCGGCTGGTTTACTTTGTCTTCCGTTTTTTCACTCTCTCGGCACAGAGCGCCTGTTTATCCCAGAATTATTTTGCAGCGTCGACGCTGCACCCGTGTTCGCGTTATCGCTCGTTTGCACTCGCTCTGTCGTGCGTACCCATACTCTCGTGGCGCGGCATCCTGCCGAAGGCACGCCTGCACAGACTTTCGGTTTATAATATACAAACCAGACACGCAGCAAATCACGTAAAGCTATCGTTTTATCTGGACAAGCCGGATACGAAAGTCCGTTCCACATCAAAAAAAGCGGGAGAGCGGCTGCTCTCCCGGATGTATTATTATTTGGATGAGGTTATCTTCTTTTCTGTTCCGCTTAGTATCCGCTTTATGTTGTCCTTGTGCCTGATTATTATTGCAAGACCGTTTATAAAGGTTATAACAAACAGACATATTATGAACATCGGCGTAGGAGACTGAGTAGGTGCGATAGCAGACATAAAACCGGTGCTGTCGATGAGCCTCATTGCGGCTGTGAAAAACGGATAAAAGGCTGCATTTGCAAGGGAACACTTTGAAATGGTCTTTGTCACAACAAATAACACGGCAAAGAGAAGAAGCTCCAGCACCAGCACACGCCAGTCTGTCATAAGGATGACAGAGGCTGTGGTCACTACCCCCTTGCCTCCCTTGAATTTATAGTATACGGGGAACATATGACCCAGAACAGCAAAAAGTCCTGCTAAATACATCAGAAGCCCCCGATAGAACTGATCCTCCGGGGATGTCATATTTATGGTCATAAAATATGGTATAAGCACCGAAACAACACCCTTGAGAAAATCTCCTACAAAGGTTATTATCGCCGGCACCTTTCCCACACAGCGGAGAACATTTGTAAAGCCTGCATTTCCGCTGCCCATTTTTCGTATATCCTGATGCTTGACTATCCCTGTGACTATGATCGAGGTATTAACGCTGCTTATAAAATATGCAGCTGCCGCCGATATTATTGCATAGAGCCAGTAATTGGTAATAAAGTTGTATAATAATTCCAAAATAGCCCTCCTTATTTCTCGTCGCTGCGCTCACGTATGACCAGTCTGATAGGAGTGCCCTGCATTCCGAAGGTCTCCCTGATCCTGTTTTCAAGATACCGCTGATATGAAAAGTGAAACAGCTCTGCATTATTTACAAAAAATACAAATGTAGGCGGCTTGACAGAAGCCTGGGTCACATACATGATCTTCAGCCGTCTGCCCTTGTCTGTAGGAGGCTGAACTCTTGCCACAGCCTCTGCCAGAAGGTCATTCAGCATACCAGTTGTGATCCTCATAGCGGCAGAATTGACAACTGTGACTATAAGCTCAAACAGCCTGTCCAGTCTCTGTCCTGTTTTTGCTGAAATAAATATAAAAGGCGCATAGGACATAAAGGAAAAATCGTTTTCCAGTTTTTTGCGGTATTCATCCATTGTTTTCCCGTCTTTTTCCACAGCGTCCCATTTATTCACGGCAATGATACAAGCCTTTCCCGAATCGTGGGCAAGACCTGCGATCCTGGTATCCTGTTCGGTTATACCGGCAGTTGCGTCTATCATTATGACGCAGACATCACTGCGCTCGATTGCCATTTTTGCCCGGATGATACTATATTTTTCAACAGCGTCATCCACCTTGCTTGCACGTCTGATTCCGGCGGTATCCGTCAGACGGAAGCAGCCGTGTTTATTTTCTACAACAGTATCTATACTGTCCCTTGTTGTTCCTGCAATATCAGAAACTATGCAGCGGTTTTCCCCTGTAATTCTGTTCACGAGAGAAGATTTTCCTGCATTTGGTCTGCCGATAACTGCGACGCTTATGACATCCTCTTCATCCCCGTCCCCGGTCTCCTCCGGAAGATATTCAAAAACTGCATCCAGAAGATCACCGGTACCATGGCCGTGGACTGAGGACACCTGTATCGGGTCTCCCAGACCAAGATTATAGAATTCATAAAAAGCCGGGTCGGGATCTCCCACCCTGTCGCATTTATTTACGCACAGCACCACAGGTCTGCCGCTTTTCTGCAGCATCAGAGCTACCTCCTCATCTGTGGCAACAACTCCGCTTTTCAGATCAGTAACAAGAATAATAGCGTCTGCGGCGTCGATAGCCAGCTCTGCCTGTCTCCTCATCTGTCTCAGGATAATATCGTCAGAATAGGGCTCGATACCTCCTGTATCCACAAGAGTTATTTTTCTGCCCCTCCACTCGGTCTTTCCGAAGATTCTGTCCCTGGTAACGCCGGGAGTATCGTTTACAATAGCTATTCTGTCGCCCACGAGCTTATTGAACAGGGTAGATTTCCCCACGTTTGGCCTTCCAACAATAGCTACAACCGGTTCTGACATTCCTTTTGCCCCCTTTCTAAAAAAATAGAGAAGGATTGCTCCTTCTCTATAACACATCAGGACAATCAAGCCTCTGTGTTGATCACAGTTCTTCCGTTATACATACCGCAGCTTGTGCATGCTCTGTGAGCAAGCTTGAATTCGCCGCAGTTAGGACACTTTGTGAGTGCAGGAGCATCAAGCTTCCATACTGATGAACGTCTCTTGTCTCTTCTTGCTTTAGAAGTTTTTCTCTTAGGTACTGCCATTTTAAATTACCTCCTTGAAAATAAAAGTACAAAAATCATTCTTTAAGCAGCGCTGACAGTGCTGCAAATCTCGGGTCAGGCTCTCTTACAGGACAGCCGCAGTCACCCTCGTTAAGATTTTTTCCGCACTTTGGACACAAGCCCTTACAGGAATCCTTGCAAAGGAGCTTTGACGGCAGCTCCAGAAGAATATCATCTCTGAGAAGAGCATCAGTATCGAGCATATAGTCCGGTGCTTCAATATAATCGTCGTCCTCGCCTTCCGGACGGGATACGACGAGAATATGACTAAATCCGTAGGCGAACCCTCTGTCTACAGGCTCATAGCATCTGTCACAGTTGAAATGATAATCAAAGCTCACATCGGCCCTGAACTCTACAAGACCTGCGTGGTTCTCCACATTTATCTTCGCTCTGATCTCCGAGGAGAACTCTCCCCCGCTCTTTCCGGCATCCCCAGGTATCTCAAACCCGGTCTCCACGGAAAGCTTTTCATTTTCACTGAGAAATACTTTTTTTAGATCGAGAATCATACTCTCACCTCAACCTGTACAAAGTATATGACCGTCATCCCACAGGACAATAACCGACCATATATTTAAGGCAACACCGCACAAAGACCGCCTGTCGGCTTTGCACGCCATCTTCCGGCAAATTTTCCGTCATTTTCGCCAAAATCTCCTTGAAATACGTCAGTATTCCTGCGTCGATTTTGTCAATCTGACAAAAAATTATGCTCGAAATCTGACGCACAATCTCTGTGCGGTGTTGCCTTAAAACGCCATAGTTTATTATAATTGTATCGGAGCACTTTGTCAATATATTTTTTAAAAATTTCTGCCGGTATAAATTTCTGCCGGGTGCGTGCTCGCGTGTTCGCGTAGTCACTCGCTTACTCTCGCTCGGTCGTGCGTACATATACTCTCGTGCCGCGGTCGTCAGCTCTGTTTACGGCGGATACTGTCCCTCTTTCTGCTAAAGCGCAATAAAAAAGAGGTGAGGAAACTGATCTGGTCTCCTCACCCGGTTGTTCAATATAATAACATCAAACTTTTTCAGAAACAGCTGAAAGGCTCTGGGGAAGCTCGCTCTCATCTGCTGAAACGAGGAATGTAAACTGAGTTTCAGTCTTGGCTGCAAGTGTGTTGATCTTTTCGATAAACTCGGCAAACTCCTCTACATTCTGTCCGCCGATCTTGAAGGTTGAATCAACAAGAACATCTGTTACATCATAATTGCCGGCACAAAGACCACTGAGGAAACCAAAGAATGCGTCATATCCGGAGATCGTATACTGATCTGTGTCGATAAGACGAGCCTTATGTGTGACATCATATGTAAGCTTTGAACCCTTCTCAATAACTACAACATTGCCGTTTGAATCTTCAACAGCCTGATTAGCAAGAGTGATGAGCTTCTTTGTCTTACCTGTGCCCTTTTTGCCGATAATTAATTTAACCATAATTTTTTGCCTCCTTAACAAGGACAGAGACGTCCCTCTATCCATAATTTGAGAATAAATTCGCATCACCGTGTCACAATATGCCACTTTATGGCATATTGTTTAAAACCAACGGCTACTAATAACATTTTATATTATATTTAACAAACTGTCAACCTATTTATCAAAAGTAAAGGCTACAAGGTTGAAATCATTTAAGTCTTGCCTCAAGTGCCTCTTTCTGATCCTCATATCCGGGCTTGCCAAGAAGAGCGAACATATTCTTCTTGTAGCTCTCAACTCCGGGCTGGTTGAAGGGGTTGATGCCCAGTGTATAGCCGCTGACAGCGCAAGCCTTTTCAAAGAAGTAGATGAGATAGCCCAGCTCCGCCTCGCTTGTCTCCTCTATGTCAAGGACAACATTGGGAACCTTGCCGTCTGTATGAGCAAGAACTGTTCCCTCAAAGGCTTTTTTGTTGACAAAATCAACTGTCTTGCCGGAAAGGAAATTAAGGCCGTCAACATTTTCCGGATCTGTTCCGATAGTGATCTCATACTTCGGCTTTTTGATCTGGACAACTGTCTCGAACATTATTCTGGTACCGTCCTGGATAAACTGACCCATTGAGTGAAGATCGGTAGAGAATACCACGCTTGCCGGGAAAATACCCTTCTGATCCTTGCCCTCGCTCTCGCCGAAGAGCTGCTTCCACCATTCATTCATCATAGTGAAGGACGGTTCATAGCTTACAAGAAGCTCCACAGATTTACCCTTACGATAAAGGATATTCCTGATTGCTGCATACTTATAGCAGTCGTTTGCAGCGATATCCTTGCTCATCAGCTCTTCCCTTGCCTTTGCAGCGCCGCCCATGAGAGCGTCTATATCTGCGCCGGAAACAGCTATGGGAAGAAGTCCTACTGCTGTCAGAACGCTGAAACGTCCACCTACATCATCCGGAACAACAAAGGTCTCATAGCCTTCCTTGTCGGCAAGCTGCTTGAGAGTACCCTTTTCCTTATCTGTGGTGCAGAAGATCCTTTCTTTTGCGCCTTCCTTGCCGTATTTCTTTTCAAGAAGCTCTCTGAATACTCTGAAAGCTATTGCAGGCTCTGTGGTTGTGCCTGATTTTGAAATCATATTAATAGAAACATCCCTGCCCTCACAGATCTGAAGAAGCTCAGAAAGTGCTGTGGAGCTGATGGAATTACCTGTGAAATATATATCCGGTGTATCCTTCTTCAGTGCGTTATAATTCGGTGATCTGAGGAACTCGATAGCTGCTCTTGCGCCCAGATATGAACCGCCGATACCGATCACAACAAAGACATCACTGTTGCCCTTGATCTTTTCAGCTGCTGCCTTTATTCTGGCAAACTCTTCCTTATCGTAGTTTACAGGGAGATCCACCCAACCTGTAAAATCATTTCCGAGACCGGTCTTGTCATGAAGAAGATCGTGTGCTGCGGCGATCTGGGGAGCTATCGCAGTATACTCCTCATCACTAATAAATTGTTTGACATGCTTATCACTTAATGTAACAGACATAAATTAACCTCCTTAATATGTATCTCCGGGTCATTGTTCAGAATGCTAACGAAGCCCTTTTCACTTATTCTACAATATTCCGAAGGTTTTTGCAAGGAAATAGAGCATTTTTATTAAATTAAATTTACGGACTGCCGCGTCGGGGGAATAGAGTATTGTCTGAGGCGGTGAGCGCCGGATGCCGCGCGACGAAAGTATATGTACGCACGACCGAGCAAGTGTAAACGAGCGATCATGAGAATCACTCAGTGCGAGCACACACCGGATCCGGAAAGGATATCAGTGTTTCCCTAAAAATCCCGAAAACACAGCGTTTTTTCTTACAGTTTGACCGTTGACATTCTCGCCCTGTGATGGCATAATATTTAGTGTTTAATCAAAAAAATGAAAAAGAGGGAAAAAAATGAGCGATAATAAAAAGAGATACGAATATGACGATATCTTTTCAGACAGCTCTTATATCGATATAAACGACAGAAAGCTCCTTGAAAAAAGGCGCAGAACTCCTGTAAAGAAAAAGAAAAAGTCACGCCTCCCGATTATAGCAGTTACCTGCGCTGTAGCTCTTATCTGCGGTGCGGTGGCGGTTTCGGCTGTATCCGGAATGTTCTCAAGAAAGCCCATAGCGGCGGAAAATGAGCCCTCGGATAATCCGGTAGTCTCGACAGCAGCTCCGGCTGTCAGCAAGGAAACAAGCGAGACTTCTGAAAAAAAGGATGAGCTTAGCTTTGTTCTGGATGCGAAATTCAATAAGGATCTTTCCAGGATCCCGGAGAAAAAAAGAAAGGTCCTGGATAAGGAGATCGGCTCCGGATATGCGGTGCTTTACGACGCAACAGCGGATAAGTTAATCTATTCCTTTGACGGCAGCAGCAAGTGCTATCCTGCCAGCACTACAAAAATACTGACGGCTATTGTATCCAGCAAGATACTTAAAAAAGACTACGTTATCACAGTTGGGGATGAAATAAAACTCATTGACTGGGATTCCAGCACAGCAGGTCTTGAAGTCGGAATGAAACTGACATACGAAATGATGCTGGATGCGCTTCTTCTGCCCTCAGGAAATGACGCTGCCTACACCCTCGCAGTCACCACCGCAAGAGTATATAAGAACGATCCCAAGCTCTCCAACGAAAAGGCCGTCAAGGTCTTTGCGGAGCTTATGAATAAAGCAGCAAAGGAAATCGGCTGCAAGGGCTCCCATTTCGTGTGCCCTGACGGTATCCATGACGATAACCATTATACCACGGCTGAAGATCTTGCGAGAATAGCAGCTTATGCAAGAACTGTTCCGATTGTAATGAATTCCTGCAAAAAAAGCCATGTTGAATGGGAGCTTATTGCAAACGGACACGAAAACGACAAAAAGAACAGCAAGGCCTCCGATGACGACAGCGAGGAGGATACTCCCTTTGATGATGTGGAATATTCAAATCATATAGAATGGTTTAACTCCAATAAGCTTATCAATCCTGAATCAGGTCAGTATTCAAAATATGCAGACGGAATGAAAACAGGCTTTACCGATGAAGCCGGTACCTGCCTCGTCTCCTCCGCAACAATGAACGGCCACACTATGATTGCTGTTGTGATGAAATCCGAAAGCAATTACAATAAATACCGCCATTCAAATCTTCTCTTCCAGACAGGCTTCAAAACTTATAATCTTAATTATACTTTTAAAAATGAATATGTGGAGTGATTATCCTGAACAGAGGGCTCTCAGTCCCGGCAGGAATACACGCAGAAAGCTTATCTCCTCCACGTCATCAGCGGCTTTTATCTGATATTTCGCTATCGGAGAGCCGCTTATTTTATACTCGATCTCTCCCAGAACATCCCCCTTCTTTACCGGAGCACTGACGCTTTCCGGAAGCCGGATGCTGCTTTGTATCTCCTTTTGCCTGCTCTTCTCCACAAGCGCGCCCTTTCCGGGAGTTACAGAAACCCCGGTCTCATCTGTCATACCTCCGGTGACCTTTACCTTTCTGGTATTCAGCTCTGACGGAATTTCCAGCTTGCTTATTGTATATCCGGCAAAGCCGTAATCAAGAAGCTTTGCGGCATCCTTGAATCTTTCCTTACCGGAGGAGCATCCGAGAACGACAGCTATCAGGCTTAGTCCGTCTCTTTCTGCAGTTGCTGAAATACAGCTCCCTGCCTTGGAAGTAGTGCCTGTTTTGAGGCCTGTGATACCCTTGTAGCTTCTCAGGAGCTTGTTTGTATTTACAAGCTGGGTCTTCCCTCCCCTGAGGCTGTCGATCCTTATCCCTGTATACCTGAAAACATCCCGGTGACGGATAAGCTCTCTGGACATCAGAGAAACGTCATATGCGCTGGTCACATGACCGTCCTCATCAAGTCCGTTACAGTTTTTGAAAACAGTATCCTTCATCCCCAGAGCAGCAGCCTTTTCATTCATACGCCTTACAAATTCATCCTCTGAACCGCTGATATACTCCGCCAGAGCTACTGCAGCATCGTTTGCGCTGGCGACAACAACTGCCTTTATCATTTCATCCGCAGTCATTACCTCCCCCGGCTCCAGCCAGATATCGGAGCCACCCATTGATGACGCATGTTCGGAGGAGGTTATTTTATCGCCGTACTTCAGTGAACCGTTATCAAGAGCTTCAAAGACAAGTATCAGGGTCATTACCTTTGTAACAGAAGCACACGGGCGTACATCGTGAGGAGCCTTTGAATAAAGCACCTGTCCGCTTCCGGCATCCATCAGAACAGCTGCCGGAGCAGAGATATCCTTCTCCGAAAGAGCCTTACACGGAATGGAAAAGGAAAATGAAAAAAACATTGTCAGTACAGCAAGAAATACCGCAAAGCAATTTCTGAACATAAACAGACCTCCCTTTTTTTCATTATATTTATAACAGGAAAAAAATAGAAGCCGTTTTGAATAAATGGAAAATTGAAAGATGAAAATGGGAAAATTATAGGTCACTTATAAAGAAAAATGAAGGCGCGCCCCTTTTATAGCAAGCCTTTGATCTGAGGAGTGTTTGTTGTTTCAGACGAGAGTTTTATGCGTTGAATTACGTGGCTCGCTTGTTTTTTTTCGAGGCAATAGTCTATGCAGGCGCTCTGTGCCGAGGAAGTGAAATACCGTAAGTCAGAATAAACCAGCCGCAAGAAGCAGCCTGTGAGGGCTGCGGCGGCCAGCGTGACGCTGGACCCGATTCGCGGGGT
>CAMVQZ010000089.1 GCA_947169745.1 uncultured Clostridia bacterium | reverse complement strand
CTGTTTGTCTGTCCGGTGTTATTGCGGAAACATTATCTCCGGGAATTGATGCCGGGGGTACTGTGTTATTTGCTCCGGGCCGGGATACATTTGTCGAACCCTCTGTCGTTATGGCAGTATTGTTTTTATAATCTATCGTACTGTCTGCAGGAGTGTTCAGGGCTGGATGTATTTCTGTAATTGTCCTTATTTCGGTGCTCTGAAATGATGAAATGTCCCTTGCTTCTTCCTTCTGTTTGTCTGCGGCGGTTGGGGTATCCTTGTTTTCTGCTCTGAGTATAAAATCACCGGAAACAGGATATTCTCCCGATACCGGGATTACATTCAGGATGTTTGTATCTGTTTGTCTGTCCGGTGTTATTGCGGAAACATTATCTCCGGGAATTGATGCCGGAGGTACTGTGTTATTTGCTCCGGGCCGGGATACATTTGTTATACCCTCTGTCGTTATGGCAGCATTGTTTTTATAATCTATCGTACTGTCTGCAGGAGTGTTCAGGGCTGGATGTATTTCTGTGATAGTCCTTGTTTCTGTGCTCTGAAATGTTGGTCTGTCCCCTGCGGTTTCCTTTTGTGTTAATGCATCAGTTGGGGTATCGGTGCTTTTTGTTCTTAATACAAGGTCATCGGAAACAGGGTATTCTGCACCAGACATATCTGCGCGGGATGCGTTTTCTGCAATATCAATATTGTCCGGTCGAGTTGTTATTTCAGGGACGATAATATCCAGCTTATCCCTGCGGAAAACAAGACTTCTTTCCGGTAAAGAAAAACTCTTGCTGTATTCTGTGGTTTTTTCTTCAGACAACGTAAGGTATATAAGACTGAACAGACCTCCGAGATCAACAGATGATGCAGTCTCCTTATGTGTTTCAAATGAAATATCATTTCTTGAAATGAATCTGGAAAATACTTCTTCGTTTTCTATGGTCTTCTGCAGTTCTTTCAGCAGCTTCCAGTTATAATAATCTGTAACTCTGAGTTTTGTTATTATTTCAGAAATACGTCGCTCTATCGCTGACGGGTATGTTTTTCCGGCTCCCGGCAGGGAAATTCTGCCGGTTATCACAAGCTGGCGGCTTATTATCAGCCTGACTGCAAGCATCATTTCATCCTGCTGTTTTTCTTCCTGCTCCAGCGATTCATTAAAATTTCTTAGAAATACAAATGCGTCAAAAGACTTATATTCTTCACTGAAGCTGCTATACTTTTCAATAATACTCTCCGCAAAGGAACAGGCCTTGTTGAGGGCAGCAAAACGCACCAATGAAGATACCCTCTTCATTGGCGGAGAAACAGCTATACTTTTATCTGTTGTCAGCCTCATAACGATCACCTGTTCATTGCAAAAACGTTATTACTTTTGTTTTCCGATGGTTGTATTAACAATAATTACAGTTTAATTTAATCAATGAAGTATTCAGCAGTTTATAAACTCAGGGGCAGATACTCTGTTAACAGGATACGGTCGGTCTAAAATCCGAATGGCATGGGCAGCTCAGTAATGCCTGTGTGGGCGATACTCAGCTTCTCAATCAGAACCGAGCTTTCCAGGGCATCGAGAGGGGAATACTCACGCTTTACAATAACACCATTAGTAATAAAAAACATTCTGACAGTTTTTCCGTCCCTTTTAACGCTGATGTGTATCGAAGTGATCTTAGTTCCCTCACTGAATATTGCAAACGCCATATCTTTTACAGAAGTATAGACACCCTTTTCAAGTATCAGCATATCCGGACTTCTCTTTGGCTTGCGAAGTATGACAGGGGAATTATTGGAGCCTCCGTCAATGATCGTCTCTATCTCTACAGAGCCTGACAAATTGACCACCTTTGAAAAGCTGAAGGAAAAACCGTCAAAGTTTACTTCAAAGGAGTAAGACGGAATAAGATCATTAACCGAAGCCATAGTTTATCACAATCCTTATCATCAGTATTATGAACAGATCACAGAAAGCAGGCAACCACAGGGATTCCTTTTCCGAAAAAAGATAAGCCGCATAATTTGCTATATCTTAAAAATGTTTTCCGGTTCATCATTCAGCTTGCTGTTGATCTTAGATATTTCCTTGCACCAGCGCTGTCGCTCCCGATGACTCAGTGAAGCTATCTCATCATGTGGCCAGTGCATATAATAGCCGATAAAGGCTATCTCTTCATAGATCCTGTCCGCCGGATATACTGCTATATTCCGGCTTCCAGAAAATTTACAGGTATCTCGATTTTCTGACCGCAATGGGGACACTGGGATTTGTAAACAGGCATATCCATTGTATTTATCCTTGAATAAAGATCCTGAAGATATGCCAGATCGATTGTAAACAGACCTTCAATCACTCTTGTATCCACAGCCGGAAGGGTGCCAAGGCTTTTTATTACCCTTGAAAGAATTATTATTGAAAGATAACCGGGATTCTGCTGTACACGGGGATCTTTCAGAGGAATAATCTCATCTCCGGCATTTGCCAGACGCATCACTCCCTCGCGGTGGAGATTTCCGCTTATATCAATATAACCCTTTGGCAAAGTAAATCTGAATTCTGTTTCAAACATAGCTTTCGCTCCTTTACAGTATATAGCACAGTATATTATTATGTTTTTTCGCAGATATTTCTCATATTTTTCTGAAAGCTACATATATCTCACTCTTATAGCATAACAATATCCGCATATCGTCACAATTAACAATACTATTCATTTTTACTAATAGTATTCTACAATATCTTTTAATAAAATACAAGTTTTCTGTTATATTTTTTAATAATTTTGCATATTTTTGTATATTTATGTATCAACCACAAAATCTTCTTTAAGGAAGGCTGCATCCCTGTACCGCTATTTGTCAACCTGACGCCAGTTTTCTGGGTCGCCGTATTTTTTACAGCCGTATTCCCTGACCCTTGCAATGGCTGTCAGGATTTTTCTCGGTACAAGGGTGAGCCTGGGCTTGCCTGTGTCGGCTTTGGCTTCTTGTTTGTTCATGCGTTTACTCCTTTCCGGGCATAAAAATACCGCCTTGATTCAGCACTGTGCGATTTCAAGACGGTTCATTATTCAACTGTTTTCCAATCCTCAGCAAGCATATCAGCCTGACTTGCAAGCCACCCAAGCTGTATTCCTGATGTTCCGACAAAGGCAATAGCATTGTTGCCCATTGATTTATGATGAGGATTAATTACTTTACCCTCAGAATTAACATAGCTTATACACTTTGCAAGCTCAATGTACTGTTCTTTACCATTCCAGCCATTCCGAGCCACTTTAGCTCCGCTTTTTACCTTTTCAAGTGCTTCACTAAAATTCATATTCTTTACTTCCTTTCATTTTTGGGTATAACAAAACCGCCCCGGAAGGCGGTTTATTTAAATAATTTATCTAATTCAATCTGTGATTTGACATAAACAGCACCCACGTCATAATCATCATAAACAACTATTAATTTTTGTTTTAACAAAAACTCTTGTATAGTAGTTCCATCAACATCAACAAGCATTTTTTTTCGTGTAATACCTTCAAATGCATCTTGGATTTTGTTACAAGTGTCCTTAAATACTTTCGCATCATTTTGGGGTAAAATTGTATAATCAAAATCATAGCTACTCATAATGTCACCTCACAATCCAAATTCTTTATTAACATCAGGGTTTGTTTTTGAAGCAGTTTGAAGTATATCTTCAAGTGCTTCTTGATAAGTCAGGTTTTTTCGCTTCATTTTATTTTCTATTAGTTCCTCAAATTCAGGGGCAGGTCTAAGTCTCTCTAATTCAGAAGCTGTTTCAACATCAGACATTGCAACACGCGCCTTATATTTATACTTATTTCTCAAATTAAAAGCTTGTTTAACTTGATCTATAAATGGAAGAGACTTGTCGATTTGGTTAGGAATATCAGACACATTAGCATAATACCATTCACGAACATGTTGATTATCTGTTTCAACAATATCTTTTCCTATATATTTCGATAAATCAATTTTCTCTGCCTCTATTATACCACTTCCGCCCGATTTTTCAATCGTTTCTGCAACATTTTTATCAGGCTTTTCAAAGGAATTTATGACATTTCCAAATGCCTCCGCCTTCTCGCTCCACTGCTTTGCCCTTGCTCCGTACATCCGCTGATTATCGGGGTCAAGACTGTACTCGCTCATACGCTCATACCGCTTTTCCTGCCTCTCACAATAGCCCTGCTTCTGTTCTGCGCTGTACTGCTGCGCCATTTCGTCCAATTCATCAGCAGTGTACTGACTGCTCTCAGGCGGTGTTGAAATACCCTCAAAGTATGTACTGTGGACATCCTTGCATCGTGGATGGTAAAGCCCCTGAGCTATCGCATCAGACAACAGCGGATATCTGAGCCCCGTCACCGGAGAAATACCGCTTTTGTCGCCCCCAGACCACACATCATCAATGAAAACCTTCCCCACAAACGGCGCACACCTGGGACAGGGACAGTTTCTCTTGTTCATAATTACCGTAGGTATGCCCAATTCGCCCCGCATACTGCCCTCGCCTTGAAGATATGCCCTTTTGTTGGCGGTTCTGATCGCCATATCAGCATAATCCTCCAGCGTATGACGGCTGCCGTTCTTGTATTCGACACAGTCCAGACCTGCCCGGAGGAAGTCATGGGTCGCCATATCAACAGCCTTTTTGTACGTTCCTGCACCTGTATTTGCGTATACCTGAGCGTTGAATATTGTCTGCCTGTACTGGTCGTCTGCACGTCTGAGGACAGCGTATTCAGCCCGGCTCATATCATTATCGACAGCATTTATCAAAGCGTCAAGCTTGCGGTCGTTGACTGTAATACTTAATTGCCGCTACCGAGAAACCATTCTCCCATATCAAAGTCTGCTTTCTATCAGGATTCACGATTTTTGCTGCCTTTAGTACGGAAGAAAATAAAAAACCGGAGTCAGTCAAAGACTCCGGCATTTTCTCCCCATTTTGCGTGTCTGAGGGCTTTGTATGCTTCCTTTTGTTTTTTTGTGATTGTTATATTTCTTATCCCGTTTTTCCCACATAGCTTAAAGGTGATCCTCCCCTTTTCTGTAACAGGATGTCTGAGGATCCTTTCTCCGTAATTATTTACCGGTACCCTTGTAAATGCCATATAGAAAAACTTTTCGTCCTCATACGGAACATCTGCATTCTTTATCTGCTTGTGTATACGGCTGCGCTGTACCCTGACGGAAAAATGACACCAGTCATCAGTTTCCAGCGGACACTTGCTGCTGTGCATACACGGAGCCGAAACATTGGCTCCGGCTGAAATAAGCGTTTCCCTCGCACCAATCAGCTGGCTATACCCCTCCGGCGTTCCCGGTTCAATAAGTACCAGCATTTTATCTGTCATTTTCCAAAGCTTCAAAACAGACGCTTTTCTGTCGCTTTCACTCATCTCATTCAGCATATAGGATGCAGTCACAAGATCTCTTTTTTTATCTGTTTCAAAGCTCTGAAGATCAGAGGAAACCCAATCCGCTTTCCGGAGGCACTGATGTCCGCTGCTTTTGTAGAAGGTCTGACCAAGTTTCTGCATGGATGCCTCTCTTTCAACACAGACAAGCTCCTCCACCGGGAACAACTCAGCTGACGCAATACCTGCGGCTCCTGTTCCTGCACCGGCATCAAAAACACTTCTGATATCTTCCTCCATGCCCTCTGATGCACAGGAAAGTGCGCTGTATACAGCGCCGAAGGTTGCAGGCATCCTGACAAGAGCATAGACCAGCGCATCCCTGTCAGACACTGCAAGCCGTCTGCCATCCTTTATATTGCTCCTGTATTTGTCAGTTAATTCTGCTGATGTTTTTCTTAGTTCGGAAATGCTGTACCCCAAAGACAACTCCTCTGTCACAGTCCTTACATAAGAAGGAAGCTCCACTGATATCACTCCTTATTTACTGCAGCCGCTGCATCCCTTACAGCCGGAAGAATATATTCCGGTATGTTCGATACTATCTCTGAAAAGATCATTTATATCCAATGACATTCTTTTTTCCATAGGTCTGAAGCCGTTTTTAAGATACAGCTCCCTTCCGGCCACAGTTGAATCAAGGGTAATCTCAGTGATCCCTTTGTTTTTTGCTTCATCCACAAGCAGCCCAAGCATAACGCTTGCTATTCCCTGCCTCCTGTGAGACGGGACGACATATACATTCATTATATGGGCTCTCTTTCCGCCGGGATGATCAAATGTGGGCATCAGATCAAGACAGCACATTGTCGCACATCCTACTGCTTCCCCATCATATGCAATCACTGTATTCTGAGCCTCCCTCTGAAAAAACTCCCGTGTTCCCGAAATAAAGCTCTCCGGAAAGATATAGTCATCTCCAAGCTTATTGACTTCTTTCAGAGCTCTAAGGCGCAGCTCTATCAGCAGATCGGTGTCATTCCTGTCTGATTTTTTTATCCTGAACATATTTTGTACCTTCTCTTCCTTCTAAAATAACGACCGGTCATCAGTTCAAGATAAATCTTAAAACATGAAGACCGGTCAGGTCTGGATTATTATTATTTCCTGTCAGGTTTATCGAATATCATCGTGTCACCTCTTTGGAAGGATTCGTCTGTACTCTTATACATCTTCCTTGAAGGAGACCTTTTCGGTGTATCCGTTCCCGAAAATCCCACATATGTGACATCCTCGAAATCATTTTCTGTTTCATTGTAATCGGATCTTCTCTTCTTCGGCCTGTGGGAAGCAAATACCACATCACTTCCGGATATCGGATGCTTTACCTCAGACCGGGGGTTTTTCTTTTTCTGCTCAGAGCCAGCCACCGTTACACTTTCATTCTCCGTAACAAAAGCATTCCCTTTCACTGGCCGCTTCGTTACAGGAGGTCTCTCAATATAGTGATCGGGATCATTCCTTGGATCAGTCTGAGGAACATGCTTTGAGACAGGTTGTCTGACCGGGCGCGGCTTCGGAGCTGATGTCCGGTTTTCCGGCCTCTGCTGCGGCTCTGTTCTGAACTGCTGATCTGCTCTGTGACGTGGTTCTTCTCTGTGTCTTGGCTGAACAGGTTTTTTTGTAACCGCCTTATCCTCCGGCGGTCTCCTTGCCGGTTTTCTATGATGCTGAATATCCCTTTCTCTTTCTCTTTTTTCAGCTGCCTGTCTTGCAAGTCTCGCATTTCTGGAGCGCCTGCTTTTAGGCTCGATGAAAAGAATATACACAGAAAACAGACTGACAAGTGCCAGATCTATCAGGATTATAAGTATCGTCACAAAGGTATAACCGGAGGAAAACCCTCCTTCACCTTTTTCTTCATTTAGTTCCAGCTTCTGGTTTTCATTGAAGAGCTGAAGATTTTTTATGGTATCACAGCCCTTGCCGTTCCTGGACGCATATTCGCTCAGGTACATATTATTGTCGCTGTAAATTATTAGTCCGTTTGCCTGATTGAATGCTGTGTCCCCGATAGAATCAGGGTTTTTATAGAATACCGCTTCTGTAAGATTAGGGCAGTCATTGAATGCATTATCCTCAAGCTTTGTATTGCCGTTGAATTCCACCCTGGATAGACTCTGACATCCGTCAAAGGCGTTTTTTTCTATTTCCTTCAGGCTCAGAGGAAATATCATCCTTCTGAGCTTAACGCACCCGCTGAAGGCATTTTCTTTAATTGTATTCAGTCCGTCACACAACTCTACCTGCCGCAGTCCCTTACAATCGGAAAAAGCAGAGATACCTATCGTTGAGACAGACTGTGGGATGCTCACTGATTCTATACTCGATCCGGAAAAAACATAGTCATCAATCATATTCAGGTTTTTGGGTATATCTATAACACGCAGTGCCTTACACCCGAAAAACGCTCTGGAGCCGATCTGTGATACGGATGAGGGTATATAGATATCGCTCAGGGAAGCACAGTTTTCAAAGGCTGAGCTTTCAATCAGATTGACGCTGCTGGAAAGCATTATGTTTTTTATCCTGTTGTTTCCGGCAAAGGAATGGCTGCCGATGGTCTTGATACTGCCGGGAATACTTTTGACTGTGGAATCACCCTGATATTTTACAAGTATGCCGTCTCCCACAGTGACAAACTCACCTTTCTGGGAATTCATCCATTTCGTATTTTCCAGAGCATATCCTCCGAAGTATTTAAGAGCTTTCGGAATGCCCGGATCTTCCAGTCCTGTGCAGTTCACAAATGCATAGTCCCCGATGTAATTAAGGCTATTGGGCAGACGAAGCTTCTTCAGAGAAGAACACTCCGAAAAAGCATAGGCCCCGATATTCTCTATTCCATCGTCCATCTTCACGTTGGAAAGAGATTTACATCCGCTGAAAGCGCTATCCTCAATCACCCTGATATTTCCTGGAATCTGGATCTTTTCCAGATGAGTGCAGCCCTCAAATGCTGCGACCTCTATATTTTTGATATTAGGAGAAAACTCGACCTCTTTGATGTTTTTGTTGTCCTTGAATGCCGCAGCTCCGATAGAAACGATCTTGTGATTATCTACTTCTCCGGGGATAGTAACATACAGACTCTGGCCAACGTAGCTTATTATCTCCGCTGACTTTCCGTCCTCTGAAATTATATACTTGAAATCACCGTTATCTATAATATCACTGGCGTTTGCTCTCAGAGAAAATGCAGATCCAACCGTTAATGCCGCACACACAGCAGCGGCAGCAATTCTGACTGCTTTTATGCCCATTTACTTATCTCCTTACTGAGTATCTCGTATTATACCAATGATACCACACATTCCGCAAGATTTCAACCCAGGCAGCGCCAGCGTCGACGCTGGACCCGTGTTCGCGTAGTCGCTCATTCCATTCGCTCGGTCGTGTGTACATATACTTTCGTGGCGTGGCATCCGGCGAGCACTGCCTCAGGCAATGCTCCTACCCCTCGCCGCCGCAGCCCTCACAGGCTGCTATATGCGGCTGGC
>CAMVQZ010000088.1 GCA_947169745.1 uncultured Clostridia bacterium | reverse complement strand
ATTGTCACAAACTGATAGTATAATTGTTTTGCCAATTATAATTTTACACTTAGGCACCAGAGTCACGCCGCACGCCTCAATTCATCAGTGCTTTGCAGTACTTCTCTACTGCTTCTCTGAGAAAGGCTGCTCCGCCCTTTGCGTAGTTTTCGTAATAAGCCACAAATCTGTCATCCTCAGTATACATCTGCACCAGTGCCAGATGAGCCTCCGGGGAATACTCTCCGTTTTCCCAGAAGGTGCTTGCCCATTCGCCGTGAAGCCTTGCCATTTCCATCGCCTCAGGGCTTCCGCTGTCTCCGGATGGCGCAAGACGGGAGAGCATAGCCTCCGCCTTGTTTCTCAGCTCCTCTGACCTCTTCCATTTTTCCTCAGTAAGTCCGGAAATGATCTGATTTGTAGTCTCATAGACCTCATCTCCATATTCCTCTCTTATCTCAGCGCCGTAATTCTTGTCATTTTCCTCGATAAGCTTTTTCTTTACCTCATCAAATCCGCTCATTGTATTTTCTCCTTTATGATTTATTGAAGCTGTGCTCCGCCTGTTCTGGCAAACAGCCTCCCCACCTCTCCTCTCAGACTCCGGTGCTCCGGGTCACTCAGCAGAGGATCCTTTTCCAGAATATCTCTTGCCGCCTCCTGAGTATCCTCCAGCATTTCCATACTGGACATACCCACTATCTTCATTTCCGGCAGTCCGCTCTGACGGGAGCCGAAAAAGTCTCCGGGACCTCTCAGCCGGAGATCCTCATCCGCAATAAGGAAGCCGTCATTTGTCCTGCACATAACAGACAGTCTCTGTTTTGTGGTATCCCCCTGATTATCGGATACAAGTATGCAATATGCCTTGTCGCTTCCTCTGCCGACCCGTCCTCTGAGCTGATGCAGCTGAGAAAGTCCGAATCTTTCGGCATTTTCGATCATCATAACCGTAGCGTTGGGAACATTAACACCAACCTCGATAACTGTTGTCGAAACCAGAAGATCAATTTCTCCCTCGGAGAAGCTTCTCATAACCTCTTCCTTCTGATCCGCCTTCATTCTTCCGTGCAAAAGACCTGTCCGGCAGTCTCCGAGAGGAGTGTTCCTCAGTTTTTCTATATATTCCTCTGCCGACTGCAGCTCCGACTGTTCGTTTTGCTCAACGAGGGGGCAGACGATATAGCACTGATTCCCCTTTAGTATCTGCTTTTTCAGGAACCCGAATGCCCTGACCCGTTTTGCACTATCTATGAGGTAGGTATCCACCTTCTGCCTGCCCGGCGGAAGCTCATCCAGCACCGAAAGATCCAGATCGCCGAATACCATCAGTGCAAGAGTTCTGGGAATAGGTGTAGCGGACATTACCATTATGTGGGGGCTTTCACCCTTGGATATCAGGGCAGATCGTTGTGACACTCCGAATCTGTGCTGTTCATCAGTAATCACAAGTCCCAGCCGGGAAAAGCTCACATTATCAGATATCAGGGCATGAGTGCCGATAACCAGATCCGCCTCACCCGAACTAAGCTGCTCCTTTATGCTTTTTTTCTTTGAAGCGCTCACAGACCCGGTCAACAACTGCATTCTTATGCCTGTATCCTCCAGCAGAGCCGAAAGTGCCTCGAAATGCTGCCGGGCGAGTATCTCTGTAGGAACCATAAATGCACACTGCAGACCGTTTTTTACTGCAGTATAGCACACAGCCGCTGCCACTGCAGTCTTGCCTGAGCCTACATCTCCCTGTATCAGCCTGTTCATCGGGCTGCCGGAGGTCATCATATCCCGGATACATTCATCTATCGCCCTGCTCTGGGCGTCTGTCAGCTTATAGGGAAGTCTTGAAACGAACTCCCTGCTGCAGTCATTTCTTATCCTGTGGGCAGTATATTCCTGTCTGCCCCCCTTCAGTCTTGCAAGACCCAGCTGCAGCACAAGAAGCTCCTCAAAGGAAAGTCTTTCCCTGGCCTTCTCCAGCGCCTGCACATCACCGGGGAAATGTATCTCCCGGATAGCCCTTTCAAGGCTGCAAAGACCATATTTCTCCCGGATATACTCCGGTATAGGATCCTTCATTTTTTCCGGCAGCAATCGCAGCGCCTGTCTCACAGCATCCTCTGTCTGCCTGGAGGACAGACCTGCTGTCTGGGGATAAACAGGGCGTATCTGTGCCTTATCCACAGTAGAAACCATCGGAGAAGTCATCTCATAAAAAAATCCCGCTGCCCTTACTGTTCCGTAAAACAGATATTCTCCGCCGCCTCTGAGCTTCTCATATACATATTTCTGATTAAAAAATGTGATAGTTATAGTTCCGCTGTCGTCATAGGCTATTATTTTGTACAAGGTCATTCCGCCCCTGATCCTTGCCGGAGGCAGCGCTCTTTCTATCCTGGCTCTGATGCAGCACACATCTCTGTCCTGCGCCTCAGAAATACTGCAGGGACTGCTCCAGTCCTCATATGTCCGGGGATAAAAGCGAATAAGCTCCCCTACGCTTTTCACTCCCAGCTTTGCGAAAAGTCTTACTCTGGCTGCGCCGACTCCCTTCAGGCTCTCCAGGGGCATATTGAACAGCGACCCCATCTTATCCCTCCTTCCCTGTGTTATTTCCGGTATCATACTAATATTTGATAAGATGCTTTAATCAGATTTGAGCGGTAAATTTTGCAGGACGATAACGAAGTTATGCGGAATTTAACGCCAAAGATATTAAAGTGTTCTATCGAATATTAGTATCAGTATAAGAATAAAGCACTTCGGTTGAAGTGCTTATCATCGCTTATTAAGTTTAAGCCGGGGCAATACCTTCCGGGAGTATTGCCCTGGTTTTTATCACTCTACAGAAAGTATGAAATAATAGATCGGCTGACCGCCGTCCACAAGGGATATTTCCACATTTCCGCCGGTCTTTGCTTCAATGGCTTCCATTGCCGCATTTGCCTGATCCTCTGTGATACCCTCGCCGTAGATAAGGCTCACATATGTGGTATCCCTGCTTATCATTTCCTTTGCAAGCTTTACAACTGCCTTTACCGGATCCTTTTCCTTTCCGGTAAGCTTTCCGTTATTAAGGGCGATTATATCTCCCTCTTTTATCTTTGTAAGTCCGAATTCCGAATTTCTCGCAGCATATGTTACCTGACCTGTGGAAACGTTTGCAAGAGATGATATCATATATTCCCTGTTAAGTTCATTTGTTGAATCCGGAGCATATGAAAGCATAGCCACCAGACCCTGAGGTATTGTCCTTGACGGGATAATAATTACCTCACGATCCTCCACAAGGGGTATGACCTGCTCTGCGGCAAGGATTATATTCTTGTTATTAGGCAGTACAAACACCGTTCTGGCAGGAGTTGCCATAACTGCCTCATAGATATCCTCTGTGCTGGGGTTCATACTCTGACCGCCGCTTACAACATGGTCGCAGCCCAGCTCTCCGAAGAGGCTAACCAGACCTTCCCCGCTGGCAACAGCCACAAATCCGGTCTCTTTTTCCGGAGAAACAGGTCTGAGCTCTTCTTTTTTCTTCTTAGCCGCCTCTGCAGCAGCCTGTTCCTTTGCATATTTTTCAGCAGCTTTTCTGTGCTGCTCCTTCATATTTTCTATTTTTACAGTCAGGAGCTGGCCGTAGGTCAGAGCTTCTTCCAGAGCCTTTCCGGGGTTTTCCGTATGGACATGGACCTTTATTATATCCTCATCCTCAGCAACGACAACGCAGTCTCCCAGCGTTTCAAGGAAAGCTCTCAGCTCTTCGGCTGGCTTTTCTCCGTCCTTTTCCTTGCCGATAATAAACTCGGTACAATATGTGAAATTGATCTCGCTGTCAAATTCTGCAGCAGCATTCCTGAAAAACTCACCGCTGGCTGCTATCTGTGCCTCTATACCGGGAGCCGGCTCTTCCTCCTCCACAGGCTCAGGGCTTATCATTTCTCCGTCACGAATAACAGAAAGCATTCCGTCCAGGATCATACAAAGACCCTTTCCTCCTGCGTCAACGACTCCTGCTTTTTTGAGTACCGGAAGCATTTCCGGAGTTTTTTCAAGTGCGTCATGTGCAGCGGAGCAGATAACTCCGAATACCACCACCGGGTCCGGATCCACCTCTGCAGCTGATCTTCCGGCGTCAAATGCCATCCTCGCAACGGTGAGGATCGTTCCCTCTGTGGGGTTCATAACAGCTTTATATGCAGTCTCAACACCAACATGGAAGGCTGAAATAAAAGCTTTTCCGTCCACCTCTGTTTTATCCTTGAGGCCGTTTGCTATTCCCCTGAAAAGAAGGGAAAGGATAACACCCGAATTTCCTCTTGCCCCCTTAAGCATCGCAGAAGCAGCAATTCCTGCATTTTCTGCTATGCTCTGGGATTCTGTCTCGCTGAGAGCTGCTGATGCTGATTCTATAGTCATTGACATATTTGTTCCTGTATCACCGTCCGGAACAGGGAAAATATTCAATGCATTGATTTCGGATTTATGTGCTGTGATATTATTTGCGCCCGATATGAGCGCATTTCTAAAACTGGAGCCGTTTAACATATCGTACACTTCCTCGGATAATAATATTAACATATCAATTATACCACACATTCACTCTCCAGGCAACCATAAAATCCCGATTTTTTCCAGCGTCGGCAGCGTCGACGCTGCACCCATATTCGCGTTATCGCTCGCTACTCTCGCTCTGTCGTGCATATTTTCACTTTCGTTGCGCGGCATCCGGCGCACACTGCCTCGGACAATGCTACCTACCCTCGCCGCCGCACCCCTCACGGGCTGCTATTTGCGGCTGGTTTTATCCGACTTCCGGTATTCCGCTCCCCCGGTACTGAGCGCCTGATTTTGTGTTTATGATAATTGAAAGCCTTAAGTAATATCGTCACGCATAAGCTTACTATAATGAGAGTGAAAGCGACAACTAATATTATTAATTTTGGGGTTTTCAGTATTGATTCAAGAAATTATTCTCTATTCAGCTTATCTCCGTAATAACTGTTCACCAGGCTGACAAACCCCAGCTTTTTAATGTCCTCATATCCCACTCTGAAACGGGATTTTCTTCTTGTTCCGGTGATGATGTACCGGATGCAGTCCACGGCATATCTGTCGATTTCTCTGAGGCTATCGGCTGTATTTATTACAGAGAAAAACCAGAAGCTCCAGCTCAGTTCATTGTCCTTCGGGCTTTCAAGAAGCTTTCTCCTGAAAATACGGATAAATGCTGCGGCAGCCTTTTCTCCGCTTATATTATTTCTTTCCCTCCAGCGGAGCAGTGCCCTGGATTTTCTTCTCATTTTTGCTTTTATCTTTTTTACCGTCACAGAAGAAATATCCACCGTCCCCCGTCTATAGCTGAAGCCCAGAAAGCTCCAGCCCTCCTCCGGAGACGAAAACACCTCTTTCTGCGGATTAACGGAAAGTCCTCTTCCGGATAGGTATTCCCGGATATATCCGGCATACTCCTCCGTATCCTCCTCACTGTTTCCGAAAACTATGATATCGTCCGAATATCTGATATATTTTATCCCTTTTTCGCAGAAGTATTCGTCAAGACCTCTCAGAAAAAGATTGGCATAAAATGAGGAAATGGGAGTCCCTGCCATTATCCCCTTTTTCTCGTATATTCTTTTTCCCCTGTCCATAACACAGGGCTCTCTCAGAAGCCGGGACAGAAATTCATACAGTTCCCTGTCGTCCTCCAGAGCAGCCTCAAGCTCAGGCTGTAAAAGGGAAATGTCCACCGAATTGAAATAGTTGCTGATATCAGCTTTATAGGAATACATATTTTTCACAGCAGGGTCAGAGATAAGCCTTCTGACGGCATCCTTGGCGCATCTTCCCGGCCGGAAGGAATAAAGGGCAGGAGAAAACAGACCGTCATATCTTCTCAGCACCAGATAGGTCAGAAGCTTCATCACCATATTTTCCTCCGGGGGATATGAATATACAGTCCGCTTTTTTTCGGAGGAGGATTTTGATATCACCGACTTAGAAGGCAGTGGAAAATCCCTGCCCTCAGTTATCTCCTGATATACCCTCAGATATCCTGCGGAATCAATAAAGCTTCTCAGCTCCTCCAGTCCGGCGCTGCCCCCTGCAAGACCTGCCCTGTAATCAAAGAAGCTGTTCCAGACATCCTCACGGGATAATTTTTCAAGCACAGAAAGCGACCTCCTTATACTATCCCAGCAGACAAAAATAAAAAACAGAAAGAGAAGAAATTAAATACCGGAAATTCCGGTATATACCAGACCGTACACAAGACCGCTGCCTGCGAAGCATTTCTTAGGTCTGTGCCTGATCCGCCGCAGGCGCAAAGCATTCTCTTTCTGTTTTTCTGTATTATTGTCCGGGCTCGCCGAGAGCCCTGCGGGTACGAGTGATAACATAATTTCTTGTATTCCACCAGCCCTTGTGATTATGGTAAAACCTCAGATACGCCATCCCCTCATATTCGCACTGTCTGCGCAGAACGGCCGAGGACGAATTCTCCGGAAGTATCTCCACAACAAGCGCTCTGTTATATTCCCTCCAGAAGGTAAAAACCCAGGAATCCTTTACATCTCCGCACCCGTTGCTGATAACAAATTCAGGAAATTCCTCCTTGAAGATGTGATCGAAATATTCATAGTAGGTTCCCTCAAAGTTAAACTGATTTTCCTCCTCCGGAATTTCATTTTCCCACAGCTTTTCATAATCCGGTCTTTTCTTTTCTCCGAATTTCTGGCTGACAGCTGAATCTGTTCCGAAAGTGCCGTCTATCGCATCCTTAAATATCTTTGAAGCTGCTTCGTCAGCATTTTTGAAGAGCTTTGAAAATAATCCCATAATACACACCTCCGTTGCTGCAGACTTACAGCGGGTCATTCTCCCTCGCGGCGGAAATCGTAATTCTCATATTCATAAGCGTCCGCATCCTCATCATTCGGATCGGTTTTTCCTCTGTGGACATAGCTCTCCGTGAGTTTTTCGAGACCTGCTATCGCCTGCAGGAGCTGTTCCCTGCAGTCACCGTATTTGTCATTCCTTTCATCGAGCTGTTGGATCTCGCTGAGATATGCAAGATACAGGCTTCTGTCTCTGTCGCTGAGATCATTTTTTACACTCTCCTTCATTTCGGAGATCCGGGCGTCTGTAAAATACCTCATTCTTTTCACCTCTTTGTAAAAAAACACAAAGCGACAGGTAAAACCTGCCGCCTGTGAATCATTATCAAGCTTCGATATCCTTGCACTTAACTCTGTTCATTCTGCAATAGTGCCTGATATAGGAGTTATCCTTTGCACAGCGAACGACAAGAGTTCTGTTCGAGCCATTGAAGGCATTTTCCTCGATAGATGTAATAGAATCGGGAAGTATGAGACTTTTGAGCTTTGAGCATTTGCTGAAAGCACCATATTCGATCACCTCAAGGTTCTGAGGGATATTAACAGTGGTAAGTGAATCACATCCGGTGAAAGCTCCGGCTCCGATAACCTTTACTGCTTCGGGGATATTGACTGTTGTCAGAGATTCGCACCAGCTGAATGCGTTCTTTCTGATATCGCATACAGACTCAGGAACAACAACCTTGACAAGTCCGCGGCATCCGCTGAATACATTCTCCGGAAGCTCCGGTATACCATCTGGAACAACCATCTCTGTGAGAGACTCGCAGTTGAGGAAAGCGTGTTTTCCAAGACCCTGAACTGTAGGCGGTATCTGGAAATCCTTCAGCTTTTCGCATCCGCTGAATGTACTCTGTCTGATTCTCTTGATAGATGCGGGGAGAGTTACCTTCGGAAGTCTCTTGCATCCCGAGAATGCGCCTCTTCCGATATCAAGTATACCCTCGTGGAGATTTATGCTTATAAGCTTCTCGCAGTTTTCAAAAGCCCTTTCGCCGATCTTGATAAGCGAATTCGGAAGCTCTACAGATTCCATAACTGTATTGCCTGAGAATGCGCAATCCTCGATCACCTGATATCCTTCCGGTACCACAACACGGGCTCCGGTCTGCTGTGCAGCGTCGTTGCTTGTAAATACCTGAGCATTTTCCGGGATAACTACCTCGAAGGAGCTCTGAGAAGCCGAAGTCTGTGCAGCTGCC
Organism: uncultured Clostridia bacterium; assembly: GCA_947169745.1. GTDB lineage: Bacteria > Bacillota > Clostridia > Oscillospirales > Acutalibacteraceae > UBA1213. The sequence goes on along the minus strand of CAMVQZ010000088.1, from coordinate 875 downwards.
GGTGCATCCGGTATAGGTGCGTTTGAAGGCACTGCGCTGGCAGGCTCGTCCGGGATAGGCTCATTTGTGGGAACTGTCACAGGCTCATCCGGAACAGGCTCATTGGAGGGTACCTCCGGTACAGGTGCCGGTTCAGGCTGAGGCTCCGGCTGGGGAGCAGGCTGGGGTTCCGGCTGAGGAGCAGGCTCCGGTGCAGGTGCTGGTGCCGGCTCATGCTGTCCGGGTTGTCCAGGCTGTCCGGGCTGTCCAGGCTGTCCGGGCTGTCCGGGCTGACCCTGCTGCATCCAGGGGTTGTATCCCCAGGGATTGGACTGATCCGGCTGTCCGGGTTGACCGGGCTGACCCTGCTGCATCCAGGGATTGTATCCCCAGGGGCCGGGCTGTCCAGGCTGTCCGGGTTGACCCTGCTGCATCCAAGGATTGTATCCCCAGGGGCCGGGCTGACCGGGCTGTTCAGGCTGTCCGGGCTGACCCTGCTGCATCCAGGGGTTGTATCCCCACGGGCCGGGCTGACCGGGCTGTCCAGGCTGACCCTGCTGCATCCAGGGGTTGTATCCCCAGGGATTTGGCTGTTCGGGCTGCTGGATATTTTCTTTATGTTCTTCAGCCGGCGCGGGAGCGGCAGGCTCCGGCTCAGGCTGCTTTTCTTCCTGTGAGAAATCGAATACCGGGGATTCCGGCTTGGGCTCCGGTTTTGCCGGTTCTTCTTCTGTGAAGTCGAATACAGGGGATTCCGGTTTGGGCTCCGGCACTGGTTCCGGCTTTGCCGGTTCTTCTTCTGTAAAGTCGAATACAGGGGATTCCGGCTTGGGTTCCGGTGCTGGTTCCGGCTTTGCCGGTTCTTCTTCTGTAAAGTCGAATACAGGGGATTCCGG
>CAMVQZ010000087.1 GCA_947169745.1 uncultured Clostridia bacterium | reverse complement strand
GCGAGCACGCACCGGCGTCGACGCTGGTACCGGTGGGGCTTTGTCTGTGGATACAGCCGTTGCTGTCTGAATTTGTCACCGGAGCGGCTCCCTCAAGACGGCAGTAGCCCTCGGACTGATGGATACAGCTTTCGCTGCAGGGAATAAGGGTCATATTAATCACCGGTAATATTATTTCCGGAAGAATAAAAATAATACACAGAAAAGAGAAATGATATGGAAAAGCAGATAGTGAAGGATATTATATTTCTCAGCAAAAAGTCAGCTCCGGCGTCAAGGGCGGATATGCAGACAGCTGCTGACCTGACGGATACTCTCCGGGCAAACAGCGGCAGATGTGTGGGGCTTGCGGCAAATATGATAGGCGTCAGGAAAAACATCATAATCGCCGATACAGGCCTTGCACCCATAGTGATGTTCAATCCCCGGATAGTTTCCCATTCTGCTGAAAGCTATGAGGCGGAGGAGGGGTGCCTTTCCCTGAAGGGAACAAGAAGGGCAAGACGCTACCGGAGCATTGAGGTGGAATATATGGATGCAGGCTTCAATAAAAAGAGAGGCTCATTTTCCGGCTTTGCCGCCCAGATAATACAGCACGAGATAGACCACTGCAACGGAATAATCATATGAATAAAGGAATCGCTGAATAAAAAAAGGATCGGAAGCCATCTGACTCCGATCCTCATTTTATTTTCCTGCCGAAAATCTCGGCGCAGGTTTTTTTCTGCGGCCGGGGCTTGATATTTCCACCCGGACGCCCTTTTCCTTTTCATCCTCCCGGTGCATATAAACGCTTTGTACAAGGCCTACTCCCAGATAGAGACAGGCAGCGGATGAACCGCCGGAGCTGAAAAAGGGGAGGGTTATTCCGATGACCGGGAGAAGCCCCAGCACCATTCCTAAATTGATGGTCATCTGAGTGGAAAGCAGGGCGAAATATCCGATGCATATACTTTTTCCCAGGGGGCCGGAGGCAGCGGCTGATATCCTGATTATCCTGAGCATTATAAGGATAAAAAGCAGGATTATGGCAACGCAGCCGATATATCCCAGTTCCTCGCCGGCAACGGTAAAGATGAAATCGTTTTCCTGATACGGGACGACCTCTTTTTCTACTCTGGGGCCGGACATATAGCCCTTTCCGAATAATCCTCCCGAAGCGATGGATACCTTTCCCTGATATTGCTGCCAGCCGTAGGTACGCATCATTTCATCGTCACTGCTGAAAAGCACTGCAAGTCTGTTCTGCTGGTCAGAATTCATCATCTTTGACCATACAAAGGGTACGGCGGCGCCCAGAGCAATAAACAGTGCGATAAAATACCTCAGCTGCATCCCGGCGGCAAAGCTCATTATCAGGAACATACAGGCAAAGACCAGCGCGGCGCCGTCGTCACCCTGAAGGTGTATAAGACCTATGGGTATCGCTGCGTGTATAGCAAGGGTCACAACGCCGAAAAAGCTGGTCATTCTTTCCTTTTCCACAAGGAAGGAAAGATGCTTTGAAAAGGTGACGATAAAGAATATTTTTGTCAGCTCCGAGGGCTGGAAGGTCATTCCTCCCGGAAGCTTTATCCATCCCACGTCATCTGTTCCGGCGACCTGGATGCCGATAAAGAACACGGACATAGTCAGGGCAAGCCCGACTCCGGCAATGAGCCACCAGCACCGGGCAATGAATTTGTAATCTATGCAGGATATGACGATAGCTGCGATATATCCGATTACGATAGCCAGTATCTGGGTTTTGAGGAAATTGACATCTCCGGCCCGTTGCTGGCTTGCGATAAGAAAGCAGCCGTAAACAGAAGCTATCATTGACAACAGCCACAGAAGCTTGTCTGTTTTCTTGAAATAATCCTTGATATATGTTAAAATATCACTGATGATACAGTATCCCTCCAATTTGATATATTTATGAGCAGGTCAGTTTTTATTATATAATCATTGTCCGGAAACTTCAATAGAATAAGTATACTTTATTTGTGTGATTTGCTCCGGATTTCTGTACCAGGAATAAAAAATGAAATAAAGTCAAAAAAACTCTTGAAAGTCCCTGATGATTATGATATAATATTTAAGTCTTTGAAACCGTCACTTGTGATGGGATTCATTGCATGGCGAAAGCCGTACTTTGAAACGGGCAGTCCTCTGTGCTTGCACAAGAATGTCTATAATAAACAGGAGGAATAAAAATGGACGCATTAAAGATGATCGCAGCTTCTTCAGTAAAGGAAGAGAAGCCCCGGTTCGAGATCGGTGATACAGTTCGTGTCAGCGTTAACATCCGCGAGGGCGAGAGAGAAAGAATTCAGATGTTCGAGGGTACTGTAATCGCTCGCAGAGGCAGCGGTGTAGCAGAAACCTTTACAGTTCGTCGTCTTTCATATGGTGTAGGTGTTGAGAGAGTATTCCCTGTCAACTCCCCCAATGTTGTTGACGTCAAGGTGGTAAGAAGCGGTAAGGTACGCAGAAGCAAGCTTTACTATCTCCGCGGCAGAGTCGGCAAGGCTGCAAAGGTCAAAGAGCAAATCAAATAATCACCATTAAAAGGGACAAATATGTCCCTTTTTTGCTATCTGAAGTTTTAGGGAAAGCGTTATGAAAAAAGTCGTAAAGCATAGATCGAAGACCCAGTATTACATCGATATAAGCGACCGTCTGGCTGCTGCAAGAAGCGCCTACGGGCTGTTGTATGTGCTGATAATTGCCGTGCTGGTTTTTTCGTGTGTATTCAATTGCTTTTACAAGGTGATCCCCGTAAGAGACGCCGGAGAACAGGAGGAAGTCAGCGTTGTTGTAAGATACCGCGGATTTTCTGTCTCAAAAGGGGATTTCGTGAAGCTCCGGGGAGCCGGCTGCGCTTATGTGACAGGTGTGTGTAATGATCCCGGTGATGATTATGGCTTTACTGCCGTGTCAGAGGGGCCGGAGGGTCCGAAGGAGCGGCATTACAGTTTTCCGGATGCAGAGGGGGAGATCCGGCTGATATTATTTCCCCTGGAAAGAATGGGAGAGGATCCCATAAGTCTTATTACAGCTGAATAATAAAACTGCAGGCCGGTGTGCCGCAGCTGCTGTATTATATGAAATGAGAGGTGTTTCAGATGTCAGATGAGAAAAAACGCATAAGGGAAGAGGAAACAGAGGAAGAACTCCTTGATGAAGAGAATTTCTCCGAAGAGGAAGAAGAGGAGGAAGGCAGCCTTTCCATATTTGCCTTTGAGTGGGTCAATGCATTCACGATCGCACTCATAAGCGTTGTTATTCTCCTTACCTTTGTTTTCAGACAGGTGACAGTAAGCGGAACATCAATGACGGATACCCTCCAGGACGGCGACAGGCTCATTATCTCCAGCTTTATGTATACTCCCAGGGACGGTGATATAATCGTTGCCAGTCACGGTGAATATTATGACGAGCCTATCATCAAGAGGGTAATTGCAACTGAAGGACAGTACATAAATATCAATTACAAGACAGGCGAGGTCTCTGTAGACGGCGTTATCCTGGATGAGTCCTATATCAAGGGCACTACCATCAGGCTCAGAAATGCCACTCAGATACCGATGAAGGTGCCGGAGGGATATGTGTTTGTAATGGGTGATAACAGAGAAGGCTCTCTGGACAGCCGCAGCAAGGAAATCGGACTTATCCCTGTGGAAAACATTGTGGGAAAGGCTGAATTCAGGGTATTCCCTGTAAATAAAATCGGAAGCGTGTATAATTAAAAGAGGTGCTTTATGGAAGAATTGAAGTCTATTCAATGGTTTCCGGGGCATATGACGAAAACAAAGCGCAGGATCGAATCCCAGCTAAAGCTGGTGGATGCGGTGGCGGTTATTCTTGATGCAAGAATGCCCTATTCAAGCTGCAACCCGGATCTGCGCAGCGTCATAAATAACAAGCCGAGAATAGTCGTACTTAATAAATGCGATATGGCTGACCCTGCGGAAACAAAAAGATGGCTCGCTCTTTTCCGACAAAAGAATATTGCCGCAATAGCTCTTGACTGTAGATCAGGCAAGGGCTTGAATGCTTTTATACCAACAGTGAGGACAGTCCTTTCCGACAGGATAAAGGCATGGCAGGCAAAGGGAATGACGGGAAAGACAGTCAAGGTAATGATAGTAGGCATACCGAATGTGGGCAAATCCTCATTCATTAACCGTATGGCAAAGCGCAGCAGCGCAAAGGTGGAGGACAGACCCGGCGTTACCAGAGGAAACCAGTGGTTTTCTGTGGGAAAGGGGTTTGAATTTCTTGATACGCCGGGAGTGCTGTGGCCTAAATTTGATGATCCGGGGGTCGGCGAAAAGCTGGCGTTTATCGGGTCTGTAAAGGATGATATACTGGATACGGAGCAGCTTGCAGGAAGGCTGCTGGAATATCTCCGGGATAATCACCCGATCCCTCTGTGCAGCAGATATAAGCTGGCTCCTGAGGATATAACGGAGCTGCAGGGATATGAGATACTCAGTGCAGTAGGAAGAAAAAGAGGGATGCTCATCTCCGGAGGAGAGGTGGATACAGAGAGGGCTGCGGCTACCGTTCTCGATGAATTCAGAAATGCAACTCTCGGAAAACTGACTATAGACAAGGCGGAGGATCACCCGGATGTTAGAATTTGAGGAGCTTTATTACAGCCAGGGCTTCAAGGCTGTATGCGGAATAGACGAGGCAGGCAGGGGGCCTCTTGCAGGACCTGTTTTTGCCGCTGCCGTCATACTCCCCAGGGGACTTGTTATCGAGGGAGTGACTGATTCAAAAAAGCTGACGGAAAAAAAGAGAGAAAAGCTTTTTGATGTCATTAAGGAAAAGGCACTGGCTTACTGTATCGCCAGCGCTTCGGTGGAGGAGATAGAAGAAATGAATATCCTCAATGCCGATATGCTGGCAATGAAAAGAGCAGTGGATGGACTGGAGATCCCGGCGGATATTGCTATAGTAGACGGAAACAAGACTCCGGCGCTGGATATCCCGGCTGCAGCAATAGTAAAGGGAGATCAGAAAAGCGAATCCATCGCCGCTGCCTCCATACTTGCAAAGGTGAGCAGGGACAGGCTGATGCTGGAGCTGGCGGAGAAATATCCGGGCTACGGCTTTGAAAAGCACAAGGGCTACGGTACCAAGGCTCATCGTGAGGCTATTCTGGAAAAGGGTCCCTGCAGTATACACAGGATGTCTTTCCTGAAAAAGCTGTATTCAGGCAAATAATTATGAAGGAAAAGACAGCTTCAAAAAGGACGGGGGATATGGGCGAGGACGCCGCTGAAAGGCTTCTGGTCAGAAAGGGCTATCAGATCATAGCCAGAAATTACCGCGCTCCCGGCGGAGAGATAGATATTATCGCCGGGGATAAGGAGTTTATCGTTTTTGCGGAGGTCAAGACCAGGAATTCTCTTTCCGTGGGACGACCCTCAGCCTGGGTGGATCCTGCCAAGCAGAAAAGAATAATGAATACCGCCTTTCAGTTCCTGCAGGAAAAGGACTGCGCCCTCCAGCCCCGTTTCGATGTTATAGAGATCGTTCTTGAAAAAGGCACAGATCATATTGTTTATATCAGACACATTGAGAACGCTTTTTCCCAGTCCGGGGATTATGCCGTTTTCTGAGGGAGGAATGTATGAAGCTTTTTGATATGCACTGTGATACCCTGTACAGGGCGTTTACTGAAAACAGCACTCTGTATGACGACAGCTTTCATATCTCATTCGGAAAAGCCGGCTGTATCCATCCCTATATACAGTGTCTTGCGGTCTGGATACCTGATGAATACAGGGATGAGAAGGCGTGGGAGCTTTTTGCTTCCTGCAGGGAGCTTCTGAAAAGCCAGCTGGAGGGAAAGGATATTGTCTGGTGTAAAACAGCAGAGGATATCTCCGCTGCGGCAGAAAGCGGCAGACAGGGTATAATACTCACTGTGGAGAGCGGAGCGGTTATCGGAAATGATCTTGGGAAGATACAGCTTCTCCACGATATGGGCGTCCGGATGATGACTCTTACCTGGAACGGCTCCAATGCTCTGGGTGACGGTATCGGCGCAGCTTCGGACAGCGGTCTCACAGCCTTTGGAAAAGAGGCTGTCAGAGAAATGGAGAGGGTGGGCATTATCGTTGATGTCTCCCATGCCGGGGAAAAGCTTTTCGATGATGTTTTCAGTATTGCAACGAAGCCCTTTGCCGCGTCCCATTCAAATGTACGCAGTGTTGCACCCCACAAAAGAAACCTGACAGACGACCAGTTCAGAAGGCTCGTCGGGGTTGGAGGTCTTTCGGGACTTAATTTTTGTGCGGAATTTTTGAATAAATGCAAGACAAAAGCAGAAATGTATGATATAATAAAACACACCGAGCATATGATCTCCCTGGGAGGCGCGGAAAATATCGCTTTCGGGGCTGATCTTGACGGCGCTGAGATACCGGAGGATATCCGGGGCATAGAGTCTATGGGAGAGATCTGGCATATGTTCGAGGAGCATTTTGGCAGCGAGCTTTGCAGTAAGCTGTTTTTTGACAACGCTCTGGGATTTTTCAGCAGATATATGGGCTGAGACCGGAGGCTGTCTGCCGGCTCCGGTGAAGAAATAATCAGCCGGTGGTTTCCAGAGGAAGCCCGCCGGAAGAAAGAAGGAAATAATATGAATTACAACAGCACGAGAAACAAGAACAGAGTGGTCTCAGCCTCACAGGCTATCGCTCAGGGTATCTCAGAGGAAGGCGGTCTTTTCGTACCCCAGGAGCTTCCCAGGTATTCTGTTGATGACATCAGGGAGCTTCTTTCCGCTGATTACAGAGGAAGGGCAAAAAAGATCATGGGAGATTTTCTGCCTGATTTTTCAGCTGAGGAAATAAGTGAAAGCGTAGACGCAGCATATACAGCCGAAAAATTCGGAGGAAGCGATCCTGCGCCTATTTCATATATAGAATCCGGAGACAGGAAAATGGCTCTGCTTGAGCTCTGGCACGGTCCCACCTGTGCCTTTAAGGATATGGCTCTCCAGATCCTTCCTCATCTTCTCACAAAGTCTGTAAAAAAGACCTGCAGCGACAAAGAGGCAGTTATTCTTGTTGCTACCAGCGGAGATACAGGAAAGGCAGCTCTTGAGGGCTTCAGGGATGTTGACGGTACAAAGATAATGGTATTCTATCCTGTGGACGGAGTATCTCCTATGCAGAAAAGACAGATGGCTACCCAGAAGGGGGAAAACGTAAGTGTAGTTGCCATAAAGGGCAATTTCGACGATGCCCAGACAGGGGTAAAGAAAATATTCACAGACAATGCAATAAAGGAGAAGCTTGCTGAAAACGATATGCTTTTCTCCAGCGCAAATTCCATCAACTGGGGCAGACTTCTTCCTCAGATCGTGTATTATTTTTCCGCATACTGCGAAATGGTAAACGAGGGCAGGATTGCTCTCGGAGACAAGATCAATGTCTGCGTACCCACAGGAAACTTCGGAAATATCCTGGCATCCTTCTATGCTATGAATATGGGTCTCCCGGTGAATAAATTCATATGCGCATCAAATTCAAATAATGTTCTCACTGATTTTATAAAAACAGGCACATATGATAAAAAGAGACATTTCTATACCACGATATCTCCTTCAATGGATATTCTTGTTTCCAGCAATCTGGAGAGGCTTCTCTATCACCTCAGCGGAGAGGATGATAAAAAGGTAGCATCCTTTATGGCTTCTCTCAGCAGCGAGGGAGCATATACAGTTGATGAAGAGATAAAGGCAAGCCTTGAAAAATATTTCTGGGGCGGCTACTGCAATGACGCTGATACTCAGAAAACTATCGGCGACCTCTACAGGAATGAAAACTATCTTGCCGATACCCATACAGCCGTTGCAGTGAATGTCTATGAGCAGTATGTTTCCGAAACAGGCGACAATACTCCTGTTGTGATTGCTTCTACTGCAAGCCCCTACAAGTTTGCAAAGGCAGTTCTTTCTGCTGTTACTGACGGCGAGCTTCCCTCTGATGAATTTGCAATGGTAGACGAGCTTTCTGCAAAGACAGGTACAGAGATTCCTGCGCCTCTTGCAGGACTTAAAAATGCGCAGGAGCGTTTCAGCTTTGAGTGCGCTGTTGACGAAATGGCTCAGACCGTCCTTTCCGGTCTTGGAATAAACTGAATCAATGGCAGTTTATACAATAGCTGACCTTCATCTTTCCTTTGGTACGGATAAGCCTATGGATGTTTTCCGGGGCTGGGAAAACTATACAGAACGCCTCGAAGCGAACTGGCAGAAGCTTGTGGAAGAAGAGGACACGGTGGTAATTGCCGGGGATATTTCCTGGGCAATGAGCCTGACCGAAACAAAGAAGGATTTTACCTTTCTTGATAAGCTTCCCGGCAAAAAGCTCCTGGTTAAGGGAAACCATGACTACTGGTGGACTACCAAGGCAAAAATGGATAAATACATCGAAGAAGAGGGCTTTACCACACTTTCCATACTTCATAATAATTTTTATATTGCTGACGGGCTTGCTCTCTGCGGTTCCAGGGGCTGGTTCTATGACGCAGAAACAGACGCTGATATGAAGGTGCTGAAAAGAGAAGCCGGAAGGCTTGGTATGTCTCTGGAGCCTGCTGTGAAAGCCGGCTTTGAGCCGCTGGTATTTCTTCATTATCCCCCCATATACAACGATACCGAATGCAAAGAGATAACAGATGTTTTACATCAGTTCGGTGTCAGAAAATGCTTCTATGGTCATATCCACGGCGGAAATGCTGCCAGAAGAGCGTTTATCGGGGAAAAGGACGGCATCAGCTACAGGCTGGTTGCCTGCGATCATCTGGGGTTTATGCCCCTTGCAGTGCTATGATCTGTCCGGCACACACGTTTTTCGTGTGTGCTTTATTTTTTTGCCCGGACTATACAGGACAGACGAATATATCCCCTGCCGCAGTGAATAGATTGAGAGTGCAGGGAGGCTATCATTCCGGATAATCCAACAGAAAATTATAGTTTTCAAATTCGTCAAGGTCGTAGGTCGGTTTGCGCTTATACT
>CAMVQZ010000086.1 GCA_947169745.1 uncultured Clostridia bacterium | reverse complement strand
GAGCAAGTGCAAACGAGCGATAACGCGAAATAGAGAGCACAGGCACTGTGCACGCACCGGTGAGTTTCCATTGACAAAAGAGGTGTGGATGTAGTATTATTTTAGTATGTTTTTAGAAACACGGAGGTTGAAAAAATATGGTAAAAAAACCCTTTATCACAAAAGCACAGGCAGAAGAAATAATCGCCACATACCCGACGCCATTCCATATATATGACGAGAAAGCCATAAGGAAAAATGCGAGAGATCTTTATAAGGCATTTTCCTGGAACAAGGGCTTCTGCGAATACTTTGCAGTCAAGGCTACCCCGAATCCCTCAATACTCAAGATCCTGAAGGAAGAGGGCTGCGGAACAGACTGTTCATCATATGCGGAGCTTCTGATGAGTAAGAAATGCGGCTTCGGATTTCCGAAAATAATGTTCTCTTCAAATGATACGCCTCTTTCGGAATTCATATATGCAAACGAGATTGGCGCGATCATCAACCTGGATGATATAACTCATATCGAAGCACTGGAAAAAGCCTGCGGTATCCCGGAGGTGATTTCCTGCAGATATAACCCGGGCGGGAAGTTTTCAATTTCTACTACCATAATGGATAATCCCGGAGATGCAAAATACGGAATGACAAAGCCCCAGATAATCGAGGCGTATAAGCAGCTCAGGGACAAGGGCGCAAAGAAATTCGGACTTCACGCATTCCTTGCCAGCAATACTGTATCAAATGAATATTATCCCACCCTCGCCGGCATTCTTTTCAGGCTTGCTGTGGAAATAAAGGAAGCCTCCGGAGTGGATATAAGCTTTATCAACCTGTCCGGCGGCATAGGCGTTCCCTATACTCCCGATAAGGAACCCAATGATATCTTCGTTATCGGCGAGGGCGTGAGAAAAGCCTTTGAGGAGATACTTGTTCCGGCAGGTCTGGGGGATGTAAGCATTTTCACAGAGCTGGGAAGATTTATGCTTGCGCCCTACGGCCATCTTGTTACAACGGCTATTCACGAAAAGCATACCCATAAGGAATATATCGGCGTAGACGCCTGCGCGGTAAATCTTATGCGTCCGGCAATGTACGGAGCGTATCACCATATCACAGTCCTGGGCAAGGAGGACGCTCCCTGCGATCATACATATGATATCACAGGCTCTCTTTGTGAGAACAACGATAAATTTGCTATAGACAGAAAGCTTCCGAAGATAGATAAGGGGGATATACTGGTCATTCACGATACCGGCGCTCACGGCTTTGCTATGGGATATAATTATAACGGCAAGCTGAAAAGCGCAGAGCTTCTCCTGAGAGAGGACGGCTCTGTTGCAGAGATAAGAAGAGCTGAGACCGTGGAGGATTATTTTGCAACCCTGGAGGGCTTCTGGGACGTTATAGAATGATCATATTGTGTGGAGGCTTGAAATGAATAAAAATCAGACAGCAGCAACTGTAAAAAGAACCGGAAGGATCGCCGGGATACTGGGAGTGCTCTTTGCGGTACTGATCGCCGTGGCTTTTTCGGCCTGCTCGGCTGAGGGAGAAAACCCCTGAAGCAGCAGGCCGTGGGTATATGGAAGACCTCAAAGAATACCTACGCTTACAGCCTTACGGTCGATGATGACGGCACTGCCTGGTTTGCCTACGGAGTTTCGGCAACAATGGGCGTGGATGTGAAATACAGCATAGACGGTGACAGTAATCTTACCCTTACATATAAGGATACTACAAAGACCCTCAGATTTGATGAATCAGCAAAAACTACCAATAAGGATACTTGCTGGTATTTAGAGGGAGATAAGATGTATATAAATGATATGATATTTACAAAAGATAACTGGTAATAAAATAACTGCGGAGTACAGCTTCCTGATTGAGCCGTACTCCGCTTTTTTTGTCCTGCCGGCAAAGCAGCGCCTGATCCTTTTGCCGGATGGGTATAAAAAATCCGTCCCTGCATCAGGCCGGGACGGCAGGTAACATATATTACTGGCGAGCCTCGATGTAGCTAACGAGATCCTCAACAGTCTTTACCTTTTCAACATCCTCATCAGGAACCTCAACGCCGAATTCATCATCGATAGTCATGAGAAGATCTACAACGTCAAGTGAATCTGCACCGAGATCGTTTATAATGGAAGTCTCGGGAGTGATGGTATCCTCCTCAACGTCAAACTGCTCACTGAGAATTGTCTTTACCTTTTCAAGTACCATAACAAAAGTCCTCCTAATAAAAATAAATATCCATAAAAAATCCCGCTTATCCTTTACTGCATTGTGGACAAGCTCATACTATATGTGATACAATAGATCTGACAAGTCCGGGCGGAATTTTCCTATATTCAAATCTTATAGGTTATTTGCTTCTTTGTCAATACGAAATTTGTTTTTTTTTTATAAATTTCTAATTATTATAGATTCTTTCAAAAATTGAGCCACTATATCTGACAGGTTTGTATAAAAGTAGGAGGTAAAAATATGCCGGAAAGAAAATTTGCTGTTATAGGACATCCGATAGGACATACAATGTCCCCGTTTATACATAAGCGGCTTTTTGAACTGGCGGATAAGGACGGTGAATACATTACAATGGACATTTCTCCGGAAGATCTGGAGAATAAAATGGAAGAACTGGATAAGCTTTCCGGTTATAATATTACTATTCCGAATAAGCAGAAAATAATACCATTTCTTGACAATCTTGATAAAAAAGCCAGACTGTACGGCTCCGTCAATACTGTAAGCAACTGCGGCAGCAGAGTGGGGTATACAACAGATCCGGACGGCTTCCTGAAGGCTCTGGAAAGCGCTGGTATACCGTTCTCGGGAAATGTATGCATTGCCGGATGCGGAGGAGCAGCAAGAACATTTATATATGAAGCTGCTCTTGCAGGCTGCAATATTACCATTGCAGTGCGTCCGGAAAGTACAGCTAAACGTGACAGGCTTATAGAAGAGGTACGGGACAAAACAGGTGCGGAAAACATCAGAGGATGCCTGCTTGGTGAGCTTGGTGATGAGAACGGGGGAGGACTTTTTGTAAACGGGACACCGGTCGGGATGTTCCCGGATGTGGAAAAGACCCCTGTTCCGGTCAGCGTTATAAAAAAATATGAGTATGTGTTTGACGCCGTCTATAATCCTCTGGAAACAAGGCTGATATGTGAGGCAAAGGCAAACGGTGCCAATGCGCTGGGAGGAATGTCTATGCTGGTGTGGCAGGCTGTTGTTGCCCACGAGATATGGGACGGAAGCAGATATGATATCGAGGATATAAATAAGCTGATTAATGAAAGCGCAGAGGAGCTTAAAAAGAATTTCTGAGATCCGGGAGGATATAGAGATGAGGAAGAGGAATATTATTCTGTGCGGCTTTATGGGCTGCGGAAAAAGTACAGTGGGCGCTTTGCTCGCAAAGAAAACAGGTATGTCCTTTATAGATCTGGATGCTTATATTGAGAAGAAAGAAAAAATGACTATCTCCAGAATATTTGCAGATAAGGGCGAGGAATATTTCCGGGAACTGGAAAGGCAGGCTGTTAAAGAGCTTTCTGAGAAAAACGGAATGGTGATCGCTGCCGGAGGAGGTACTCTGACCTTTCAGGAAAATGTGGATGTTTTCCGGAAAACGGGAAGGATAATACTCCTTGATCTTCCGGTAGAGACTGTTTCAGAGAGACTAAAGGATGATACCAAACGTCCTCTTCTGAACCGCCCGGATAAGGAGAAGGCAATGAGGGAGCTTTATGACAAGCGCCTCCCTCTGTACCGCAGCGCTGCAGATATTGTAGTAAATGCCGATGATTCGCCGCTGACTGTGTGCGGACATATTATGGAGGAGATCTGAACTGTTGTCGGGGCAGCCTGTTCGGGTCTGGTTTGTTCTTATGAACCGATAGTTTTATGCAGTGTTTATGCGTGTCCGGTTTGTTCTTTTCAAGACGACAGTCTCTGCAGTGCGTGCTTCCGGCACGAGGTCAAAGGGGGCTGCACCCCCTTTTGAGTTTGCCCCCTTGAAATCCCCCTCCTTAAACCCCTGCTGTGTTTGTCAGGTAGTCTTTATGCTGAGGGCGGTTTTGGTATGAACCAGGCAGAGCGTATATGTGGACTTGCAAGTTTATACGAAAACAGTGTTTCCATATGAACTTCCGTTTCTGTTTACAAAAGCAGATGTTCATACGGCCTATCGTTAATCGTCTGTACTTTTGGTACAAAGAAAAGGAAGAGAGATTTCCACAAGGGGAACCTTGGTTCACCCCTTTGGCTCCGTGCCGAAGGCGCGCACTGTACAAAGCTATTGGTACGTCAGAACAAACCAGACACGCACGAACTGCCCACATAACAATACTTCATTATCTATCGCCGCGCCACGGTAGTTTATGTACGCACGACCGAGCGAATGGAATGAGCGACTACGCGAAATAGAGAGCACAGGCACTGTGCAGGCGCTCAGTGTCAAGGGAGTGAAACGGTAGAAGTCAAAGTAAACCAGCCGCAGGTAGCAGCCTGTGAGGGCTGCGGCGGCGGAGGGTCGGGTATTATCCGGGGCAGTGCGCGCCGGATGCCGCGCCGCGAAAGTATGTTTACGCACGACCGAGCGAATGTAATGAGCGACTACGCGAATCGGGTGCAGCGTCACGCTGCCTCAGTGCGAGCACGCACCGCGAACACGCTCCTGGGGGTTGAAAAATGAGGGAAATGAATATATAATATGAAACAGTGACGATCATTATGAAAGGATGAAAAAAGAAAATGGCACAACAGAAAAAGCTTGTAGAAGCTATCACATCGAGAGATGAGGATTTCGCAAAATGGTATACAGATATCGTTAAAAAGGCAGAGCTTGCGGATTATTCCGGTATCAAGGGGTGTATGGTCATCCGTCCCCACGGCTATGCTATCTGGGAGAATATCCAGAAGGATCTGGATATGAGATTCAAAAAAACAGGACATGAAAATGTATATATGCCGATGTTTATTCCTGAAGGACTTCTCCAGAAGGAAAAGGATCACGTAGAAGGCTTTGCGCCGGAATGTGCGTGGGTGACTGTAGGAGGAAGCGAAAAGCTTTCAGAGAGACTTTGCGTCCGTCCTACTTCAGAGACGCTTTTCTGTGAGCATTTCGCAAAGGTGGTAAACTCCTACCGTGATCTTCCTAAGCTTTATAATCAGTGGTGCTCAGTAGTCCGCTGGGAAAAGACCACAAGACCCTTCCTGCGTACATCGGAATTTCTCTGGCAGGAGGGACATACACTTCACGAAACTCCTGAGGAAGCAAAGGAAGAGACCCTCCGTATGCTTCAGGTATATATAGATTTCTACAAGGAGACACTCGCTATCCCGGCAGTAACAGGTATCAAGACTGAAAAGGAGAAATTCGCCGGAGCTGAGGAAACATATACTATCGAGCCTATGATGCATAACGGAGTTGCACTCCAGGGAGGTACCTCACATTATTTCGGAGACGGCTTTGCAAGAAGCTTTGATATAACCTTTACAGGAAGGGACAATACACTGCAGTATCCGTATCAGACTTCCTGGGGAGTATCCACAAGAATGATCGGCGCACTCATAATGGTACACAGCGACGACGACGGTCTTGTACTTCCCCCGAAGGTAGCGCCGATCCAGGTTGCTGTTATTCCTGTGGCACAGAAGAAAGAGGGAGTACTGGAAAATGCTCAGAAGCTGAGAGACAGACTTCTTGATGCCGGATTCAGGGTCAAGCTGGATGACAGCGATAAGGCTCCCGGCTGGAAATTCAGCCAGTATGAGATGCTGGGCGTTCCCGTCAGAGTTGAGATCGGACCCAAGGATATCGAAAAGGGACAGTGTGTTCTTGTTCGCAGGGATACAAGAGAAAAGCTTTTTGTTTCTCTTGACCAGCTTGAAAAGACAGTTGAGAGCCTTCTCGAAAATATTCACGACAGTATGTATAATGCTGCTCTGCAGAATCTTCACGATAAGACCTTTGAGGCACATACCCATGAGGAATTTCTTGATATTGCCGCAAATAAGCCGGGCTTTATCAAGGCTATGTGGTGTGGAGACAGCGCCTGCGAGGATCAGCTGAAGGATGAAACAGGCGGAGTCAAATCCCGCTGCATACCCTTTGTGGAAGAGCAGCTCTCCGATAAATGCGTATGCTGCGGCAAGCCTGCAAAGCATATGGTATTCTGGGGCAGACAGTATTGATAAAAACAAAAAATCCGCAGTCACCTGAATGTTTGGGTGGCTGCTTTTTTGTGCAGCAAAAAGAAAAGTTTCGCCGGCCTTTTTAAAGGCTGCGGGGGGCAGAGTGCGTCCCCCCGAAAATTGCCGCAGGCAGAAAATAATAAAATTTCCTCCACCTGTAGAAAGCAGTCATTTTCAATGCGAAGCGAGAAAATGCCTGAAAACGGAATATAGAGAAAGCCGGTGAATCTAACGATTCATCGGCTTTTGTTTGAGTTACTGGATTTTTCCTGTTGCAACAGCTCTGAGGCTTGTGTGACAATTGTGCTGTCAGTCGTTTATGCATTTGTCGCCGTTTTCAAGAGCGGCAATGCCTGTTCTCGCCATCTCCAGGATACCGAAGGCTCCGACTTCGCTGATAAGACTGTCTATCTCATCAGGAGTGCCGCTTGCACGGAAGGTCATTGAGCTTTCTCCCAGATTGAGGAGTGAAGCATGGTATTTCGAGGTCACGGAAAGAATCTCGTTGCTGTCGTTTCCGTCGGTACTGATCTTTATAAGTATCAGCTCACTTGCAACAGAACTGTCCTCCGGCATAATTTCTGCCCTTTTTACATCTACTATTTTCATCATCTGGTTTATGAACTGTTCAACCTGATCGTCGTCGCCTTCGATACGGATGGTCATCCGGGAATAGCCCTCTGCCGCAGCAGGACTGACGGTAAGGCTGTCTATATTGAAGCCTCTCCGGGAAATAAGACTTGTCACCCTGAGAAGTACGCCGGGATGGTCGTGGACAAACAGTCCGATTATCTGTTTATTTTCCATTTTTTGTCGCTCCTTTTCAGTGATATCATGCCATTTCTGTGATCATCTCATCCACGGTCTTTCCGGGAGGAATCATGGGAAGAACATTTTCATCGGGAGAGATCCTGCAGTCGATTACTACAGGCTCGTTTGTCGCAAAAGCGGCGCTGAGTACTTCCTGAGCGTCCTTATCATTGTGAACTCTCATTCCTTTGACGCCGAAGGCTTCTGCAAGACGGACAAAATCTGTCTGTCTGTGAGGATCTGTCTGAGAAAAGCGCCTGCCGTAGAAAAGCTTCTGCCACTGTCTTACCATTCCCAGAACGGTGTTATTGAGAACCACGATCTTTATCGGAAGATTATAGGATCTTACGGTTGCCAGCTCATTGAGGTTCATATGGAAGCTTCCGTCTCCGGTGAAGAGAACGACTCTTCTTTCCGGGTGAGCGACAGCTGAGCCTACAGCGGCGCCCATTCCGTATCCCATTGTACCCAGTCCGCCGGATGTGCACCATGTTCTTGCACATTCAAAGCGGTATTTCTGGGAAACCCACATCTGATGCTGACCAACGTCGGTGACAATTATATCCTCGTCGTCGGTGAGGGATCTGACGATGTTTATGATATTGTATGGATGAGCATAGTCGTCTGACTCAGGTGTCTCGGAGACTTCTCCTTTTTTGCTCCATTCGGCAAGCTGATTTATCCAGTCCTCGTGTCTGGTTTCCTCAATGCTGTCGGTGAGAGCCGCCAGGGTGTCCTTGAGATCTCCCATAAGGCAGCAGTCGATCTTTACGTTTTTATTTATCTCAGCCTTATCAATATCCAGCTGGATTATTTTTGCCTTTTCGCCGAATTTCTTTCTGTCTCCGGCAACACGGTCCGAGAATCTTGCGCCAACTGTTATTATCAGGTCACAGTTGTCTGTTGCTTTTCCTGTTTCATATCCGCCGTGCATACCGATGGTGCCGATAAAGAGCCTGTGGGATGACGGGAAGCCTCCCAGTCCCATTACAGAGGTCGCAACAGGGCAGTCCAGCTTCTCTGCAAATGCAAGAAGCTCCTTCTCTGCGTCTGCGCTGACAACACCGCCGCCCATATATATCATCGGGCAGGAAGAAGCCTTTATGATATCGGCTGCCTCCCTGAAATCCTTTTCGCCGGAAAGCATGGGATTTGTTATCCCGGCAGGCGCAGCCGGTTCATAATCATATACGGCTCCGGTGACATCCTTGGGAATATCAATGAGTACAGGACCTTTTCTGCCGCTCATGGCGATCCTGAATGCCTTGCGGATGACATTGGCAAGATCCTTTACATCCTTGACAATAAAATTATGCTTTGTTACCGGCATGGATATTCCGCAGATGTCTACCTCCTGGAAGCTGTCCCTTGCCAGAAGGTCATTGGTGACATTTCCGGTGATGGCTACCATGGGGATGGAATCCATGAATGCTGTTGCAATGCCTGTGATAAGGTTAGTTGCGCCGGGACCTGAGGTCGCGATAACAACTCCGCATTTTCCTGTTGTTCTTGCATATCCGTCTGCGGCGTGAGCAGCACCCTGCTCATGGGCGGACAGAATATGAGTGATCCTGTCGCTGTATTTATAAAGGGCGTCGTAAATATTAAGCACCGCTCCGCCCGGGTAACCGAAAACGGTATCTACCCCTTGCTCCAGCAGACACTCTGCAATTATCTCTGAACCATTAAGTTTCATATTTTTTCCTCCTGTTTTTCTCTTAAAATAAAAACCTCATCTCTCATGACAAGAGACGAGGATGACTCGCTGTACCACTCTTTTATGGCATAAAATTCATATCGGACATATCGTCGAATACCAGCCGCCTTAACGCAGGGCACACGTTCCTGCTTAGTGACCCGGTCGGCGTTCTGCAGGACTGCTCTGAGACTACCTTCATACCGACCTGCCGCTGCTTTCCCACCGCCATCAGCTCTCTTTGCACAGGCTCCCGGTATTACTCCTTCTCTTCTCAGCATTTGAATGATTCCACTATAGTCAATAATACTATTTTTTGCACTCTATGTCAACACTTTTTTCCCAGCTCCAGCGCGGTGCGTGCTCGCACTGAGCAATTCGCGTTATCGCTCATTCCATTCGCTCTGTCGTGCGTGCATAAACTACCGTCGCGCGGTATCCGGCGCTCATCATCTCAGACAATACTCCCACCCTCCGCCGCCGCACCCCTTACGGGCTGCTTCTTGCGGCTGTTTTTTTCTAACTTCTCGCATTTCACTCTCTCGGCAGCGAGCGCCTGTTTCTCCCGGAATTATTTTAGCAGCGTCAACGCTGCACCCGTGTTCGCGGTGCGTGCTCGCACTGAGCGATTCGCGTTATCGCT
>CAMVQZ010000085.1 GCA_947169745.1 uncultured Clostridia bacterium | reverse complement strand
GGTTCACCTCTTTGGCTCCGTGCCGGAGGCACGCACTGCAGAAGCTGTCGGACGAAATAAACAAACCAGACGCGAAAAGACTACCCCGACAACATTCAACATTACCTGCCGCCGCGCCGCGAAAGTATATGCACGCACGACCGAGCGAGTGTAAACGAGCGACTACGCGAATATGGGTGCAGCGTCGACGCTGCCGCTGTTTTATCACTTGAAAATTCCTTTTTATAGTTGTATAATATAATTATCACAAATATTGTTGGACAGGAGGTTTAATATTATGAAAAACTGTAGATTAAAAAAGCTTATGGCCGTGGTGCTTTCCCTGCTGATGATATCCGGAGCAATGCTTCCGCTGCAGGCTGTGGAAGGCGCTGAAAGGGTCTGCGCAGCAACTGAAGGGCTTACGCTTGTATTTGATAAGCACGAGTACAGTATGTACCTTTTTGACAGTATGCCTGTTCTGAATTATCTTAAATATTTCGCTGAGTCGGACAAACCGACAGAGCCGGGAGCGGATACTCCTCCCAACGGCGAGGATGATGAGGAATATAAGACCCAGCAGGCAGACTATAAGGCAGACTATAAGGACGCTTTGGCTTCTACTTTGTTTTATACCATCGGAACAAAGGATTATGATCCTCAGCTGACCTGGAGCTCCAGTAACAGCAGCGTGGTAGACGTTAAAGAAGGAAAGCTCAATGCAGTGGGAGTGGGAACTGCTACTGTCAGAGCTGTGGATGTAAGCGGAGCATCGGATCAGATAACCATTACAGTAAAGCCGGTGACCAGCGAGCAGCTTTTCCTGATGTCCCATTATACAGACAAGCTTGTTGTGGGAGGACGTCTTTCAATAAAACAGCTGTCTGATTATAAGGGAGCGTATAAGCTTTCTCCCTATCGGGACTGGATCAATACCCGTGAAAAATACGGACTTAAAAGCGCTTATCTCGATCTGTATATCGTTAATCCTTCAAGACGTCTTGCTTTGGAAAGCCTTGAGGTGATCTCGGAAAATACAGGTATCATCAGAGTGGAGGGAGATACCCTTGCTGCAGTCAGCCCGGGAAAGGCTCAGGTCGTCCTCCGCAATAAAACCAACAAAAAAGAATACTGCCGTCTTGAAATGACAGTCAAGCCGGTCAAGGTCGATTTCACGGATCACATTCATCTTGAACCGTGGACGAAATTGAGATTATTATGTTATTCTGCGCCTGCAGAAAAAAACGCCAGATACAGAACGAAATTTTTCTGGACCAGTGAGGACAAGGAAAGGGCTCAGCTGTTAAGAAATACTTTGGGAATGTTAAGAAATACTTTGGGAAAAGGTTTGTCCGTCACAAAGTCAGGTCTTAGGGAAGGTGATGTTACCATAACCAGCGCCGATCCGGGTATTGTTGAGGTCAATGGAGACACACTTATCGCTAAGAATAAAGGTGTGTCGGAGATCACGATAAAGGTCGGCCAGGAAATAATGAAGAAGTGTTCTGTTTCAGTAGGACCGGTTGCCAGAACAGTAGACCTGAATAAGACCCAGATGAGTCTGGGCAAGGGAGAGACTACAAGGCTCACCGCCACTCTAAATCCTGATAATGCAGTGAATAAGCAGGTCACCTGGCGTACCTCTGCGCCGAAGATACTGACAGTTGACCAGTCCGGAAATGTAAAAGCTGTAGGCACCGGCACAGCCTGGATCACAGCAAGAACTACAAACGCAAGAGAAAGATCCTGCAAGATAACAGTCAAAAGCCCGCCTGAAAAGATCACTCTCACAAAGGGAGTGCTGACTATCGGAGTAGGGGAGAAATTCAGCCTTTCTTCATATGTGAATGACGGCGCAGCTTCTGCGAATAGAACCTACCGCACAAGCGATTCCTCTGTCGTTAAAATGACAAGGACTGACTGGACGGGGGAATTTGTAGGAGTAAAGCCGGGGGTCGCCTATGTTACCGTCCGCACCTACAACGGAAAAGAGCATTCCTGCAGAGTCAATGTCAAGGAAGCTCCCAGGAGAATTATGATAAGCAAAAATACCCTCACCCTCAAAGTGGGTCAGAGCGCTACCCTCAGCGCTGACATACCCAAGAATACCGGCTGCGCCACAAGGACTTTCCGCACCAATAAAAGGAATATCCTGAATATGACAAAGACAAACTGGACAGGCTCTTTCACAGCTATAAAGCCCGGAATAGCCTGGGTAATAGTCACCGCCTACAACGGAAGAAAATCAAACTGCCGGGTGACGGTAGTAGAATAACAGAATTACAAGACCGGCACAGTGTAAAAGCTGCGCCGGTCTTTAAGGTATGCAGAAGAGGGAATAGTAAATAGTGGAAAGGGAAAATAAAATTGAAAATGAATGGTCGCTGTCACTCCTTTTATAGTAAGAATTTGCGTGCCTGGTTTGTTTATTTTATCCGACAGTCTCTGCGGTGCGTGCCTTCGGCACGGGGTCAAAGTGGGACCCACAAAGGAGTGCTGCGCCCCCCTTTGAGTTTGCCCCCTTTGAAAATCCACCTCCTTAAACCCCCTGCTGTGTTGGTCGGTAAGTTTGTACGGCTGTTTCGGTTGTGTATGAACCGGGCAGAACGGATGTGTAAGCTGTCGGTCTGTATAAAAATCCGTGGCTCTATATGAACTTCCGTGTCTATTTACCGAAGCAGAGGTTCATACGCTCCTTCGTCAGCCGTCAGCACTTTCGGCTCAAAGAAAAGGAGGAGGGATTTCCAAAGGGGGGAACCCTGGTTCACCTCTTTGGCTCCGTGCCGGAGGCACGCACTGCAGAAGCTGTCGGACGAAATAAACAAACCAGACACGCACAGACTACCCCGACAACATTCAACATTACCTGCCGCCGCGCCGCGAGAGTATAGGCACGCACGACCGAGCGAGTGTAAACGAGCGATTACGCGAACAAGGGTGCAGCGTCACGCTGCCGCGAACATGGGTGCAGCGTCACGCTGCCACGGGTGTCACGTCACGTCTCAGTGTTGGATTGACAGAATGCTCAGATTGTGTTATTATCTATGTATAAAAGACAAGGAGGTAATAATAATGGACGATAATAATTTCGATTTAAATAACAACGATCCTTCAGGCTTTGACAACAAAAACGGTTTTTCTTCTGCGGAAGATTTTACCAGCAAAAACAGTTATGCAGATCCTTATAACAGCAGCTTCGGAAATAATCCCGGCAGCTCAAATCAGTACGGCTCAGGCACGTATAATCCCAATACAAACTATACAAGCTATAATTCCTATGGTTCCTCTGATCCCGGATACTATGGTCAGCAGAGCGGTTATAACAGTATGAATTCTCCTTACGGAGCCCAGGGAGGGTACCAGAAATATCCCGGAGGCTCCTATACACCATATGCAAATCCTAATGTTTACCCGACCCAGAACGGCGGAGATATCGGCGGTCTTGTCTGCGGTATCATATCCATTTTTCTTGGTTCCATTATCGGTCTTATCCTGGGAATAGTAGGCGCGGTGATGTCATCAAATGCTAAAAAACGTACAGCGATGATAAACGGCGTTCCTTCCTCAAATTCAAAGGCCGGATTTATCTGCTCGGTCATCGGCATAGTATGGAGCTCGATCTCAACGCTATTTCTTATTGTCGGAATAGTTATCGTTGCAAATACAGAGCCCACAAGCAAAAAGAGCAGCACCAGCAGCAGATACAATGATTACGACTATTTTGACGACTACGAAACGAATTTCCAGACATCAGCAAGCATCACTTTGGATGACTTTATAAGATGATTTTCAGACCGCTCCTATGGGGCGGTCTTTGTATTTAAGACAGTAGTCTCTGAAGGCGGAAATAAATAATATAGAATAAAAAAATAATAAATAATAATTCCTGTTGTCGCTGCGCTCCACTTATAGTAAGCTTGTATGTACCCACTGTTAACTACAAAGGCAGGCGCTCAGTGCCGAGAGAGTGGAATACCGGAAGTCAGAATAAACCAGCCGCAAGAAGCAGCCTGTGAGGGCTGCGGCGGGCAGCGTGACGCTGCACCCGATTCGCGGGGTTCGCTCATTCCATTCGTTCTGTTATGCGAATGGATACTTTTGCCCCGCAGCAGGAACAGGGACAGTATCCACCCTATACCGAGCTGACGACCGTTGCACGAGAGTATAGGTACGCACGACCGAGCGAGTGCAAACGAGCGATAACGCGAACACGGGTGCAGCGTCGACGCTTCCGCTTCTGGGGTTGATTTTTTTGGGGAATATTGTATAATAGATGTTACGAGACCAAAATGGGGGGAAAAGAAAATGAAACTGATAACTAATAAAGTATACGGTGCAGAGGATATTCTTCCTGCGGACAGCTATAAATGGCAGTTTGTGGAGGATATAATGCGCGGACAGGCACAGTCCTACGGATTCAGGGAAATAAGAACTCCGGTGTTTGAGCATACTGTGCTTTTTGACAGAAGCGTTGGAGATACCACAGATATAGTACAGAAGGAAATGTATACCTTTACAACAAAGGGCGGAGATACGATTTCACTCAAACCGGAGGGTACTGCCGGAGCAGCAAGGGCGATGCTGGAGCACGGTATCTATAACGAGGGCTATCCTGTCAAGGTGTATTATCTCACCGGATGCTACAGATATGAAAAGAAAAACTTCGGCAGACAGAGAGAATTCCATCAGTTTGGAATGGAGGTCTACGGTGCCGCTTCCGCATATGCAGATGCAGAAGTGATATGCGCTGCAAATTCAATATTTGACAGACTGGGAGTACGTGATATAAGCCTGGAGATAAATTCAATCGGCTGTCCTGAATGCCGCGCTAAATACTATGAGGCTCTGAGAGAATATTTCAGCAACAGGAAGGATGAGCTTTGCGAAACCTGTCATTCAAGACTTGAGCGTAATCCGATGAGGATACTCGACTGTAAGGAGCAGGGATGCGCTGAGATAGCAAAGGATGCACCGAAGGTACTGGATTATATATGCGAGGAATGCAGCAAGCATTTTGACGATGTAAAGAAATGTCTTGATGCAGTTGGTATCAGCTATAAGGTCAATCCTACAATAGTCAGAGGACTTGATTATTATACAAGGACTGTTTTTGAATTTGTTGCTCCGGAGCTGGGAACAGTATGCGGCGGAGGAAGATATGACGGTCTTATCGAAGAACTGGGCGGTCAGCATACACCATCCCTGGGCTTCGGAATGGGAATGGAGAGACTGCTGATCCTCCTTGAAAAGCAGGGTATCGAGCTGGAAAGACCTCCGGTCTGCGACCTTTATATTGCAGGTATCAGCGAAGCTGCAAGGGTAAAGGCCTTTGAACTTACTGAAGGTGTGAGAAATTCCTCTCTTATTGCGGAGTGTGATATTGTAGGCAGAAAGCTGAAACCCCAGATGAAATATGCAGATAAGATAGATGCTAAATTCAGTATGGTTCTCGGAGATGACGATCTTCAGGCAAATAAGGCAAAGATCAAGAATATGGCATCTGGTACAACAAGAGAAGTGCCTCTGGATGAAGGCTTCTATGACGCTTTCTTCAATATATATGTAAACGGAGAAAATGATATTTATCTTCAGAAATTAGGAATAGAGGGTGAGGATTGATCATGGCAGAATTTATGACAGGGCTTTGCCGCAGTGATTATTGCGGCGACCTGAGAAACAGCGATATCGGCAGAGAAGTTACTGTATGCGGCTGGGTGCAGAGATGCCGCGACCTGGGACAGCTGGTTTTTATCGACCTGAGAGACAGAACAGGCATAATTCAGCTTGCTTTTGACGATAATACAGACAGAAGCGTCTTTGAAAAGGCCGCTTCAGCAAGGGCAGAGTTTGTCCTTGCAGCTGTAGGAAAGGTAAGAGAACGCAGCAGTAAAAACAAGGATATTCCCACAGGAGATATCGAGGTGGAAGTGACAGAACTGAGAATACTGGCTGAGTCTGAAACCCCTCCCTTTGAGATCGTAGACGACAGTAAGACCGCCGAGCTTACAAGGCTTAAATACAGATATCTGGATCTCAGGAGACCCCAGCTCCAGAAAAATCTTTTGCTCCGCCATAAGGTGGCAAAGGTCACAAGGGATTATTTCGATGAGAATGGTTTTATCGAGCTGGAAACTCCTATGCTTATAAAATCCACCCCGGAGGGTGCAAGAGATTTTCTCGTTCCTTCAAGGATACATAAGGGCTCCTTCTATGCGCTGCCCCAGTCTCCCCAGATGTATAAGCAGCTCTGCATGGTTGCAGGCTTTGACAGATATATGCAGATAGCAAGATGCTTCCGTGATGAGGATCTGAGAGCAGACAGACAGCCCGAATTTACCCAGATAGATCTGGAAATGTCCTTCGTGGATATGGAGGATATACTTCAGATCGGAGAGGGCTATATCAAAAGAGTATTCAAGGAAGTACTGGATATAGATATCCCCACACCGTTCCCAAGATATACCTATAACGAAGTTATGGAGCGCTTTGGCTCAGATAAGCCGGATACACGCTTTGGAATGGAGATA
Source organism: uncultured Clostridia bacterium (assembly GCA_947169745.1). Classification (GTDB taxonomy): domain Bacteria; phylum Bacillota; class Clostridia; order Oscillospirales; family Acutalibacteraceae; genus UBA1213. Next base: position 2,944 of record CAMVQZ010000085.1, on the reverse strand, counting down.
TTCGACCTTACAGAAGAGGTCAGCGGCTGCGGCTTCGGAGTATTCAGCGGCGCTGTCCAGGGCGGAGGATCTGTGAGGGGTATCAATGCAAAGGGCGCAGTAAAGACATATACAAGAAAAGAAATAGACAAGCTTACAGAATTTGTCAGAGGTATCGGCGCAAAGGGTCTTGCATGGATCAGAATGAATGAGGATGGTATCGCATCCAGTTTTGCAAAGTTTATGACAGAGGATGAGATGCAGGCTATCCTTAAGAAGGCAGGAGCCGAAACAGGAGATGTTGTCTTTATCATCGCTGACACAGACAATAATTCCGTACTCACTACCCTTGGAGCAGTCCGTAATGAAGCGGCTAAAAAACTGGATATCATCGGCACCGGATTCAATTTCCTCTGGGTGGTAAAATTCCCGTTCTTTGAATTTGACAAGGAAAGCGGAGAATGGATCGCAATGCATCATCCCTTTACCTCTCCCACTGATGACTGCATAGATAAGCTGGACGGAAACAAGGGCGAGGTATATGCAAAGGCTTATGATATGGTTCTCAATGGCATAGAGCTTTCCAGCGGTTCTATCCGTATCACTAATCCTCAGCTCCAGAATAAGATGTTTGAGATGCTGGGACTCAGCGATGAAGAGGCTTATTCAAAATTCGGTTTCCTTATGGATGCATTTAAATACGGCGCGCCGCCCCACGGCGGAATGGGTATCGGTCTTGACAGACTTGTGATGCAGATGATGGGCGCTTCCACACTGAGAGATGTGGTGGCATTCCCGAAGGTACAGAATGCAAGCGAGCCTATGACCAACGCCCCGGGAGATGTTGACCCGGCACAGCTGGAGGATCTGGGCATCAGGACTGTACCCCAGGAAAAGAATGACTGAAGCCTTCAGCAAAAAACATATCAGCTCTGCTTCCGGGCAGAGCTTTTGTTTTTATTGTCAGAGGGGACTTTTATTATATTTGTTGTCATAGTAAACAAAAATCCGACAAAATACACTTGATGTTTATATAAAACTATGATATACTATGACTGCGGTCTTAAATTTTATCGCAAGAAAGGAAAGAAAAAAATGTATTGGGTAAATGAATCAGTCTTTTATCATATCTATCCTCTGGGCTTCTGCGGAGCTCCCAGGATCAATGACGGTCAGCAGGAATATCGCCTTGATAAGGTGCTTGACTTTATTCCACATTTTAAGGAGATGGGAGTAAATGCTATATATTTTGGCCCTGTATTTATGTCCACAACTCACGGATATGATACAAATGATTATTTCCAGATAGACAATCGTCTGGGAGATAATGAAAGCTTTGCAAATATATGCGAAAAGCTTCACGAGAACGGTATAAGGGTAGTTCTTGACGGAGTATTCAACCATGTGGGAAGAGGCTTCTGGGCTTTTCGTGATATACAGGAAAAAAAGCAGGATTCACCGTATTGCTCATGGTTCCAGAATCTGAATTTCGGCGGAAACAGTCCCTGGGGAGATCCCTTCTGGTATGAGGGCTGGGAAGGGAATTTTGATCTTGTAAAATTCAATCTTCGTCATCCCGATGTAAAAAAACATTTATTTGACGCTGTTGCAATGTGGATGGATAAATTCCATATTGACGGTCTCAGGCTGGATGTTGCGTATTGTATGGATCAGGATTTCCTCAGAGACCTGAAAAACTTCTGTAAGAGCAGAGATCCTCAGTTCTGGCTGATGGGGGAGATAATCCACGGTGATTACGCCCGTCTAGCAAACCCTGATCTTCTGGATTCCTGCACGAATTATGAGTGCTACAAGGGAATATATTCCTCCCACAATGACCACAACTATTTTGAAATAGCCCACTCTCTTAACCGTCAGTTTGCCAACGGAGGCATATACCATAATATATATACCTATAATTTCGTGGACAATCATGACGTGAATCGTCTCGCAAGTACTATCCGGGATGAGAGGAATATCAAAAACTGCTATACAGTTGAGTACTTTATGCCGGGCGTTCCCTCAGTATACTATGGCAGTGAATGGGGAATAAAGGGCGAGAAAAACAATACGGATCACGACTATCCCCTCAGACCCTGCGTTAATACTGAGGATATAGAGGACAATGAGCTGTATCGCCATATATGCAGGCTGGGAGCTGTCAGGAGAAAATACAAGGCACTGAAATACGGAAGCTTTGAAAATGTAGTTATCAGAAACGAACAGCTTGTTTTCAAACGCAGAAGCGAGGACGAGACCGTATATGTTGCTGTGAATCTCAGTGATGATAACTATGAGGTAGATTTCCATACAGACGGCGGAGTAAAGCTTTTTGATGTCTTTGACGGTAAAACTGAATTTGACGTCAACGGCAGCCACACAAGGATATCCATTCCTCCTCACGGTACAAGAGTTCTAATTCTGACAGACGGCGGAAAACCGGAATATCCGGATGGTACTCCGGAGACGGCTGAATTATCCTCGGTGGAGGAAAAACAGCAGAGCCTGAGACCTCTTCCTGAAATAGGAACACCCGGAAAATACCGTCATTTCAAGGGCGGGGAATATGAATTCATCTGCATTGCAAAGGATACGGAGACCTCAGAGGAATTTGTTATTTACAAGGAAACCTCAGGAGAAGGCAGGATATGGTCAAGACCTGTGGCGATTTTCTATCAGTATGTGGATCATAACGGAGAGCTTGTGCCCCGGTTTGAGCTGATCTGATTATGTGATCTGGAAAAAGTAACATCAGAACAAAGGCTTGCAGTTTTATGTCAAGCCTTTCGGGGAAGGCTTGCAGAGTGCAAAACACTTTTATGCGGATCCCTCGGCAAGGGGTGAATTCAAAAACAGTCCGGCTGACTGCTTTTGAAGAGGGGACGACCTGGGAAAGAGGTCGTCCCCTTGTTGGTGCGCCCGACGGCGCACGTTTCTAACGGGTGAAAGTCCCGAATCCGCCCGA
>CAMVQZ010000084.1 GCA_947169745.1 uncultured Clostridia bacterium | reverse complement strand
GGGGGCAAACTCAAAGGGGGGCGCAGCCCTCCTTTGTGGGTCCCCCTTTGACCCCATGCCGAAGGCACGCACCGCACAGAACCAGCGGTTCATCAGGACAAACCAGAAACGAACAGACTGCCCCGACAACATTCAACATTACCTACCGCCGCGCCGCGAAAGTATAGGCACGCACGACCGAGCGAGTGTAAACGAGCGACTACGCGAACACGGGTCCAGCGTCACGCTGGCGCGAATTGCTCTGTACGAGCACGCACTGAGTAAAATTATAATGGACAAAACATTTTTACTATCAGTTTGTGATGATTGATCCAGATAACACAGACCAGGCGCACGCTGTCGGGGTGTTATAAACCATAGGTCAGAGCAGACCAGCCGCAAGAAGCAGCCTGTAAAGGCTGCGGCGGCGGTGGGCGGTGCAGGAGCCGGGGCACTGCGCGCCGGATGCCGCGCCGCGAAAGAATAGGCACGCACGACCGAGCGAGTGTAAACGAGCAATAACGCGAATTGCTCAGTGCGAGCACGCACCGGAGGGCCTGGGTTGACATATGTGGGGGGAGTGTACTATAATTTAATTTGTATAAATGTCGTATAATTGTCCGTTTAAACATATGTTGAACAGGAGATATTTATGTCAAACAGAAAATTTTTTACAGTCAATTTTCTTATCAGAAGTGACAGTAATATAAAAAATGCAATCAGTTCCGTGATCGGGAATGGAAAGTTTTTTACTGAAAATATACAGCTTATACTGATAGATTCTGTAGGCAGTGAGCTTAGTACAGAGATTTGTACCAGCTACAGCAACACATATCCGGAAAATATATGCTTCATTGACGCAGTAGGAGAAACAGCGCCGGAAGGCTATAATAATACTGCAGCAATTACTGCCGGAACCTATGTTGTATTTACAGATAATTACGGAGTATATTCCGAGGGCGCCTTTGAATCGACCTACAATATGATAAAAAGCGGAAAGGTACCTGTGTTCTGCATCAAGCCTATGTGTGATACATCAGAGGAAAAGAATGTCCCCTATGTTCCGGGGCTGGACAGCGGAACGATCAGACTGCACGATACGCCGGATAAATTTATTCTGATGCTCGGCTGCTATTTTTTCAGACGGGATGTCATCAGGAGAATCAGCTTTGACAGAAGCCTTCGTTTTGATTACGATTCAAAATATATCATAGAGGTGCTGTCAAAGACTCACTCGTACTTTTATACCGAGGGCTGCAGCATCAGACAGCTCAGACCTACTGAGAGAGATATCATCCGGTATGAACCTCAGTATTCATCTATGTTTTATTCAAAAAGCATACAGGATTTTATGATCCCTATGCTCAAGGCATATGTGGGATCGCCCTTTGTGATGTCTGCGATGATGTATCTGCTGGAGGTAAAATTTGCTCTCAATGCTGATGATACATACAAAAAAGTCCTGGTCGGCTCAAAGGTAAAGGAATTCTTTGACATATGCTCAAAGGCTCTGGGGCTTATAGATGACACAATAATCATCAATAAAAGACTGTGCCGCCTCAGCGGACTTGACGAAGAAATGACAATGCCCCTTCTCAGGATGAAATATAGAGACAGTACCCTGGCGGCTTCTGTGGATATTGTACCGCCAAGAGAGACTGTGGAATACAAATACAGAGTTGCGGAAAACAGAATGGTCTCGCTGCCTCTGTCGGGGGAATTTGCTGCTCACCTGGATGGGGTTCTCATATCCCGCTCAAGGGATATATATGCCGGGATCCGTACAATTAATTTTGACAGCGATGGCATATATATAGATGCCAGACTTGTGGGATGCAGCCTTCTCAGCGATAAGGATTATTCAGTATATGCTGTTATAAACGGAACAAAAAATCCCGTGGTGCGTTCCCGCGTTTATTCTCTCAGAAAGTATTTCGGGGAAACCTTTGTAAAAAGATATTGCTTCCGCCTCTTCGTTCCTGTAGAGGGCGGAAAAAAGATTGAGACGATGAGCCTCTACCTGAGATATAAAAGACTTGCCTTCAGGCTGAAGCTTTCCTTTGAAACACCCTATGCAAAGCTTTCCGATGATATGAAAAATTCCTATGCTCTATTCGGGGACAGGATACTCACATATGACAAGAAGAATAAGCTCCTTGTTACAAGACGGGCTACAGACAGCCTTGCCGCTATCTCGGAAAACCGTTTTATGGGAGATGTCGCTTCTGCCGAGGGTCTTGTCAGACAGTTCTATTACCGCAGGATAAGAAGGAACGCAAGAGCCCTGATGAGGGAAAAAGGAAATAAAAAAATAATCGTATTCTATGAGGATAAGGGAATAAATTATAACGGGAATCTCCTTTTCCGCTATTTCTTCAAGAATAAAAGAGACAGCTTTGAACCGTATATCTGCGTCAGAAGAGAAAGCCCGGAGCAAACCTTCCTTCTTGATACCGGCTATGATAATGTCCTTGAGACAGGCTCACAAAAGGCAAAGTCAATGATCCTCGCCGCCGACCTGCTTTTTGCATCGGACTGCGATCCCTATGATTCCCTTGGCTTTACAGCCGCTGACAAGCTGTATCTCCGGGATATGATGAAGGCTGCGACAGTCTCGGTAAAGAATTATTTTATGACCTATGAATCTGCTCAGTATAATAACAGGCTACGGGATAATACCCAGGCGGTCTTTTGTTCCTCTCAGCGGGAAAAGGAAAACCTTCTTGACCCTATATATGATTATGATGAGTCTATGATAAAGGTTACCGGAAGCGCAATACTGGACGCTGTCAGCAATAAAAAAGAACGGCTCATCCTTATTTCTCCGGGAAAAAGAAGACTCTTCGGAATATATGAAAATTCCGCGTACTATAAGTTTACCGAAAGTACGTTTTTCAAGGAATATAATTATATTCTCACAAATCCCGGACTTCTGGATGAATGCCGTGTGAGGGGCTGGAAAATAGCAGTGCTTCTTCCCCCCTCGGTGGAAAAATACCTGAAACTGTTTTCTGCGTCCGATGTTGTGACCCTTTATCCTTACAATGAGCAGAATGAGACCTCCCTTATCAGCCGGGGGGCTGTGCTGGTGACAGACTATTCTGATCTGCAGTTCCGCTTTGCATATATGGGAAAAAATGTAGTGTACTTTTTCCCGACAGGCCTTCCTGTGGGATCTGAGCATAAGGGAGAGAACCTTTCCGCAAACGGCTTCGGGGAAATTCTTTTCAATAAGGAAGAAATCTGTGAGTACCTTATAAAGGGCATGGACGACAGCTTCCGGCGTACCGAAAAGTATAGGCTGAGGAGAAACAGCTTCTTCGGAAAACAGGATAAAAGCAATTGCCGGAGAATATATGAGGCAGCTATGCGTCTGATCGCCGAATTGTATTAGGACAACCCCACAACAGCTGACTTTCAGAACTGAATAAAGCTTACCCTTGCCTGTGCAGCTTTCACTGCAGGGCAAGGGCTTTTTCATGATCCCTTATTCTCTAATTCACTTTTCCCGGCGCCTCGTTCTGCGAAATTTACCGCTCAAATCTGATTAATGCATCTTATGGAATATTTGTATACCTACCACAATTATCCGTTTTTATATTTTTTCTCCTCCAAAATTTTTTCAAAAACCCCTTTATATTTTCCTTGCTATACTGTATAATGAATGTGTAGGTTACGGATCCAGTTGATCTGTGCCGGAAATATAAAATTTTTGGAGCGTGATTAAAATGGCATTAGTAAATGCAGCAGAAATGCTTAAAAAAGCAAAGGCTGGTCACTATGCAGTAGGTCAGTTCAACATTAACAATCTTGAGTGGACAAAGGCTATCCTTCTGACAGCTCAGGAGCTCAACTCACCTGTTATTCTGGGTGTTTCAGAGGGCGCAGGAAAGTATATGACAGGCTTCGGTACTGTTGCAGCTATGGTCAAAGCTATGGATGAGTCTCTCGGTATTACAGTTCCGGTTGCTCTTCACCTTGATCACGGCACATATGAGGGCTGCTACAAGTGTGTAAAGGCAGGCTTTACTTCAATTATGTTCGACGGTTCCCACTATCCCTTTGCTGAAAATCTGGCAAAGTCACAGGAGCTGGTAAATGTTGCTCATAACCTGGGTCTCTCCATCGAGTGCGAGGTAGGCTCCATCGGCGGCGAAGAGGACGGCGTTGTAGGAATGGGCGAGTGTGCAGATCCTGACGAGTGCAAGACTATCGCTGATCTCGGCGTTGATATGCTCGCTGCAGGTATCGGCAATATCCACGGCAAGTATCCCGAAAACTGGCAGGGTCTTTCCTTTGAGACTCTTGACGCTATCCAGGCTAAGACAGGCGAAATGCCCCTGGTTCTCCACGGCGGCACAGGTATCCCTGCTGATATGATCAAGAAGGCTATTTCTCTCGGCGTTTCAAAGATCAATGTAAATACAGAGTGCCAGCTTTCCTTCCAGGAGGCTACAAGAAAGTATATCGAGGACGGCAAGGATCTCCAGGGCAAGGGCTTCGATCCCAGAAAGCTTCTCGCTCCCGGCTTTGAGGCTATCAAGGCTACAGTCAAGGAGAAGATGGAGCTCTTCGGCTCGGTCGGCAAGGCATAATCCCGAAAATATAAAAATCACCGGAGGTCTGTGGATTTCACAGGTCTCCGGTTTTTTCTGTCATCAGGCAGAATCATTCAGCGTCATCATAATCATCAAGGAAAAAGTGCCTTTCTCCCTTTGTCTTGTAGCCCATAAAGGTATCCAGATGGACATTGTAAAGACTTCTGAAAATGCTTTTTTCTATATTCGGATTTGTCTTTTTCAGCTCTCTTATCAGGGCCTTTGTTTCAAACCTCTTGCTCTCTCCTATTCCGTCAGCGGATCCGGAGGCTGCTTCTGTCATACTGCAGGCGCACTGGAGAAACTCAAGACCGTTATAATCCTTCCATGCAATAATACTGTCCTCATGCACCTTATAAAGAGGTCTTATCAGCTCCATCCCCTCAAAATTCGTGCTCTTCAGCTTTGGCATCATTCCCTGGAGCTGAGAGCCGTAAAACATAGCCATAACCGTTGTCTCTATCACATCAGAATAATGATGTCCCAGAGCTATTTTATTACAGCCCAGTTTTTTTGCGAAGCTGTAAAGATGTCCTCTTCTCATTTTCGCGCAGAGATAGCAGGGGTATTTTTCCGCCTTATCAGCAACACTGAAAACATTGGTTTCAAATATCTGTACAGGTATATTCAGCTTTGAGGCATTTTCCTCTATCCTCCTGCGGTTTTCCTTATTATAGCCCGGATCCATAACTATATAGCATACCTCAAAGGATACCTCGCTGTAGCGCCTGAGCATCTGCATCAGCTTTGCCATCAGCATAGAATCCTTTCCGCCGCTGATACAGACGGCTATTCTGTCTCCCTCGTTGACCAGACTGTATTCCTTTACCGCTGAGATGAATCTGTTCCAGATCAACTTGCGGTATTTTTTATTTATGCTTCGCTCCACCTTCTGGTCAAAGCTCAATTCCTTTTCCATTTTTTTCACTTCCCGGTTTTTATTCCATTTCCGCCTCATAGCCGGCATCCTGCACAGCCTTCACAAGGACATCATCAGAAACATTTTTACTGAGAGTTACCTGTGCAGAGCCCTTTTCCAGATCCGGCTCGGCTGATACAACCCCCTCCACAGACTCCAGGGCCTTTTTCACGTGAGCAACACAGTGCTGACACATCATTCCCCTGACGATGATCGTTTTCTTGTTTTCCATTTTGTTTTCCTCCTCTGAATTTAAGGTATGATTATTATTTTCGTGAAGCCTGCAGCGCCTGAGGCGCAGGGCATTCGTAACAACGCAGACGGAGCTCAGGCTCATTGCTGCAGCTCCAGCCATAGGGTCAAGAAGAAATCCCCAGGCTGAAAAAACTCCTGCTGCCAGGGGTATGCTTATACTGTTATAAAAAAATGCCCAGAACAGATTCTGCCTGATATTCCGCATTACCCTGCGGCTGAGGGTGACGATATCCGCAACATCCATCAGGTCATTCCGGATCAGCACGATATCCGCCGTATCTATCGCTACATCTGTTCCGGCTCCAATAGCTATCCCCACATCAGCTCTTGCGAGAGCGGGTGCGTCATTTATACCGTCTCCCACCATAGCCGTGATATGCCCCTGACCTTTCAGCTCTGATATCTTTTTTTCCTTTCCTGCCGGATCAACACCTGCCATAATATTCTTTATCCCTGCCTGAGCCGCCACAGCAGCCGCTGTAACGGGGTTATCTCCGGTAAGCATATACACCTGTATCCCCATATTTTCCAGCGTTCTGACAGCCTCCGGGCTTGTAGGCTTTATCTTATCCGCCGCCGCTATGATCCCGGCAGGCTTTCCTCCTATAATCACAAAGACCGGAGTTTTGCCCTCCTCCGACAATCCGGCTGCCAGCCCGGTTATCTCCTCGTCAAGATACTCCCCTGTCAGCTCAGCATTGCCGAGAATACAACGAACACCATCTACAAGTGCAGAAACGCCCATTCCCCCGGCTTCTTCAAAGCCATCAGCTTCCGGCTTCAAAGCATTCCTTTCCTCAGCCGCCCTCACAAAGGCTCTGGCAAGAGGATGACTGCTCCTGTCCTCAAGAGCATAAACCACAGACAAAAGCTCTTTTTCATCTGTATCCCCCAGAGGGATAATATCTGTGACCTCCGGAGAGCCGGCTGTTATCGTACCGGTCTTGTCAAGAATAACAGCGTCTACCTTATGGGCTGTCTCCAGGGCTTCGGCGGATTTTATCAGTATCCCATTTGAAATGCCCCGACCCATTCCAACCATTATTGCCGTCGGGGTGGCAAGTCCCAGAGCACAGGGGCATGATATCACCAGAACAGATATTCCGCAGGTAAATGCCCTTGAAGCATCATTTTCAAGAAACAGCCAGACAGCTGCAGTCACAAAAGCTATTACCATTACCACCGGGACAAATATACCGCTGACCTTATCCGCAATCCTTGCCACAGGCGCTCTGGAGGAGGTCGCATCATCCACAAGACGTATTATCTGAGACAGGGTAGTATCCGCTCCGATCCGTTCCGCTTTCATTTCAAAGTAGCCCGAGGTGCAGACTGTAGCCCCGGTAACTCTATCGCCTTCTTCCCGGACAACCGGCATACTCTCCCCGGTAATCACTGATTCATCGAGAGAGCCCCTGCCTGATATCACAACTCCGTCCGCAGGAACAGACATCCCGGAACGCACTGCGATAATATCACCGACAATTATATCCCTTGCCGGGATCTCGGCAAAGCTTCCGTTTTTCTTTACCAGGGCAGTTTTAGGCGCCATATCCATAAGACCTGCAATAGAGTCTGTGGTCTTTCTTTTTGCCCTTGCCTCCAGAAGCTTTCCAAGAGTGATAAGGGTAAGTATCATTCCCACAGATTCAAAATACAGATTATGTCCCAGGTGACCTGCCATACTCATATCTGAAACGGAATAACCATACATAATACCATACAGGGAATATATCCCGTATATCATAGAAGCACCGGATCCTACTGCGATAAGTGTATCCATATTCGGAGAGCCGCGCAGGAGAACCGGAATGCCGTTTTTATAAAACCTGTTATTTATAAGCATTACAGCCAGTGCAAGAAAAAATTCTGTCAATGCAAGAAATCCGGCGCCCCTGTCAGAATGAAGCCAGGCAGTTCCTGGCAGGGAAAGCATATGTCCCATTGAAAGATACATCAGACAAAGGGTCAGTATCCCGGAAAATATCAGCCGCATCACGGCGGATCTTTCCTCTTCTCCGGCAGTATTTTTTTGTCTTGCCGGCGCTTCTTTTCCTGCTGGTCTTGCACCGTATCCGCATTTTTCAACAGCATCTATGATCTCTTCTTCTCCGGTCATACTTTCATCATACTCTACAACCATATTATTCTTCAGAAGATTTACACATACGCTGTCAACACCCTTTACAGAGCTTACTGCCTTATCTACTCTTGCACTGCAGGCAGCACAGCTCATTCCTGTAACATCATATTTCTCTTTTTTCATTTTTCAACCTCTGAAAAAACATCTTTCCTGAACCGACAAAGCTCTTCTGCGATATCACTGCGGATAAAAATCATTTCCTCGTGACTGACAGATTTCTCTGTATTCAGACATAACAACACTATATCCTTCATATTTTCTTAAAAAGCTCCATAACCTCATCCGTTATCCCGGTATTACCGCTGAGAATCTCATCTGTAACACAGGTGTCCAGGTGGTTTTTCATTATCACATAACTAAGGGATTTCAGGGCGCTTTCCGCTGCCGATATCTGTATAAGAATATCTCCGCAGTATCTGTCCTCTTCTATCATTCCCTTTATTCCGCTGAGCTGACCGCTGATCCGGTTTATACGGCTTATCAGAGCCTTCTTATCCTTCTCGCTCCTGCCCTTCTTTTTGAACCTTTTCTCTTCACTATCTTCTCCGCAGCAGCATTTTCTATTCATTCCCCTCACCTCCTGCCCTCTCATTATATACCCTACTGGGGTATATGTCAAGCAGCGTCGACGCTGCACCTGTGTTCGCGTAATTGCTCGGTCGTGCGTAAATATACTCTCGTGGCGCGGCATCCGGCGCGCATTGCCCCGGTTCCTGCACCGCCTACCGCCGCCGCAGCCCTTACAGGCTGCTTTTCTCGGCTGGTTTGCTCTGACTTACAGCATTTCACTCCATCCGCAGCAAGCGCCTGGTTTTGTGGATAGCATCCCTCCCGAAAGAGCTTACTATAAAATAAGCGCAGCGACAAACACAATTATTATTTATTCACATTTTTCTTTAGGCAACACCGCACAGAGATTGCGCGTCAGATTTCGAGCATAATTTTTTGTCAGATTGACAAAATCGACGCAGGAATACTGACGTATTTCAAGGAGATTTTGGCGAAAATGACGGAAAATTTGCCGAAAGATGGCGTGCAAAGCCGTCAGGCGGTCTTTGTGCGGTGTTGCCTTTATTCTTTTATTATTTATTTCCCCTTAAAAACTCCCCTCCTTGAACCCCTGCTGTGTCAGCCGTAAGTCTTTATGCTGAGAGTGACTTGGTATGTCCCGGGCAGAACGTATAGGAAAACTGTAGGTCTGTATATAAATCCGTGTTTCCATACGAACCTCCGTATCCGTTCACCAAAGCAGAGGCACATACGAACTATCGTTAATCGTCAGCACTTCCCGGCACAAAGAAAAGGAGGAGGGATTTCCACAAGGGGGAACGGAAGAAGTGAATAGAGAATAACAAATATGAAAGTTGTGGTTATCGCTGTCGCTCCTGTTATAGTAAGCTTATGAGTGACTGATACTGACTACAAAAGACAGGCGCTCAGTGACGAGAGAGTGAAAAAACGGAGATCAGAGCAAAACAGCCGCATATAGCAGCCCGTAAGGGGTGCGTCGGCGAGAGGCGGGAGTATTGTCTGAGGCGGTAGCGCCGGATGCCGCGGCACGGTAGTTTATATACGCACGACCGAGCGAGTGTAAG
>CAMVQZ010000083.1 GCA_947169745.1 uncultured Clostridia bacterium | reverse complement strand
CAAAAAAACCAGCGGATGATAATTTTCCGCTGGTCATTTTTTGAGACCCTGATTCAGCCTTCAGGGCACATATTTATTCCGCTGTCTCCTCTTCTGTCATAAAGGGAACCGCAGGTGCCGCCGGAGCCGGAGCTTCGCCGTCAAATTTAATATTGATTCCGTTTACCTCCACGCCTTCATCTGCGCGGATCATTATATACTTTGCTCCGTCAATGACCTTTGTGTCCACCATAAAACCGAATTTCGGATCCACATTGATGGATACATAGGAGTTTTTAAGCTCCAGCTTGGAGGGATCCACCAGGTTTCTCGGAGGAAGCTCCGTTTTTTCACCGAAGCTCTTTTCAAATTTCTCATCGAACCTTTCCATTTCCTCTTCCCTGGCTCCGCAGGCGGAAAGGATCCTCTTTACATCATTTTTGTCAAACATCAGCGGCTCGGGATCCTTGCTTTCCCTGTGCTCGGTGATAATATCGCCGATCATAGCATTTACTGACTGAACAAACTCAAGGCTGCAGCTTTCCGAGGTTGTTTCTGTAACAATGCTGCGGAATTTTTCCTTCTGCTCTGAGGGGGGCATCATTGCCTTTGCACCGAAGAGCGCCTCTACAAGCTCCTCGTGGCTTTCCTTGATGCTTTTTGAATAAAACACCGCATTGTATATATTTGTACGTCTGTCATCAAAGCCAGGGAACATAAAGCCGGCATCAGGCATTGCAACGGCGGAATCTGCGCCAATATTACGGAAGCTGTTATCCGCTGTGGAAAAGCCGAGTGCAGTTTTTGTAAGCTTTATGGGACACACTGCACAGATGAAGTATCGGAACAGCTCCGTGGAATCCTCCAGATCGTCGTCGTTTTTCGAGAAGGAAGGAACATCATATCTGTCATATGCCAGAAGTATGAGATAATTACCGTCTGTGACATAGTTATCTATTATCTTGCTGTAAAGGGCATCCAGAAGCTCCTGATCCTCAAGCTCACTTTCCCTGATACTGCTGAGGAGCTTGTGCTCTTCCCCCTGGGATACCTGGTCAGCGGAAAACTCCACATCCATAAGATTTCTTCCCACAGCACCGGTGATGTTCTTTTTCAGAAGCTTGAGCAGCCACTCCTTCTGTTCATCCGGCAGGGCTGTCACCGGAATGCGGAAACGGGAGAGTATCTCCTTCTGGGTGCTGACATAGCAGCCTCTCACATTTGTTATATTGTTTTTTTCTGGCTTGAAGCGCCTCTTTATCTCTGCAAATTCCTTGTCTGTCATTTATTATTACCTCTTTCCATTGCTGATTATCGTATCCGGACGCAATGACCGGGCAGGAGGTAATTATAACACAAACCGGCTGATTTGAAAACCACAAACCGGGAAATTGTTTTGATTTTTTTATCACAACGGTAAAAAACACATCTGAAACAGTCCGGACAATGCGAATGTTATAAAAAAATCAAAGAAAGCATTCGCGAAAATTCTGCTATTTCGACCAATAATAACCGATTGCATTATATGTCGCAATATGGTATTATATAGAAGTAACTATGATGGGGTATCTGTGAGGAGGCCGGAGATTATGAAGAAAAAGGTGAGATATTTTTCCACGATCAAAAAACACGGCTCCGACATCCTTGAGTCAGATGGTATGAAAACTGAAAAAAAGTGCGTACAGCACGGCTCCTTCAGCGTTTACGATCATTCCCTTTATGTGACCTCAATGTGTCTGAGGATCAGCAGAAAGCTCAGGATCAGAGTCAATGAAAAGGCTTTGGTCAGGGGTGCGCTGCTTCACGATTATTTCCTCTATGACTGGCATGAGCCTACAAAGGCTAACAGGATCCACGGGTTTACTCATCCGGGTATCGCACTGAGAAAGGCTCAGAAGGATTTCCGGCTGGGAAGGATCGAAAAAAATATGATAAAACGTCATATGTTCCCCCTTACCCCCATTCCCCCGAAATGCAGAGAAGCTGTTATCCTCTGCGTTGCAGATAAGCTTTGCGCCACTGCGGAGACCGCAGACGGATTCAGAAAAAAACTTGCTGATAAAATCAGGAGAGTGAATTTAAATGTCTGATAATTTTGTTACTGTCGAACAATGCTTTCTATTATTGGTGATATACAGCATAATAGGATGGGTCTATGAATGTATCGTGGAGTCCATCAGGCAGAAAAAGGTTGTCAACAGAGGCTTTCTCTACGGACCCTACTGTCCCATCTACGGCTTCGGCTCTATGATAGATGTGATTTTCCTTGGATGGATAGACAACCCTGTTCTGCTTTTTGTGACAGCCGGAACAGTCACCTGCACCTTTGAGCTTCTTACATCTCTTGTTATGGAAAAGGCCTTTCACAAAAGATGGTGGGATTATTATGATTTCAAATTCAATCTTGACGGAAGGATTTGTCTCTGGGGCTTTTTAGCCTTTGGCGCTCTTTCTCTCCTGCTTGTCAATTTCATACATCCGTTTATGACAAATCTGGTAAATACCCTCTCCCCGAGTGTTTTCCATGCACTGACCGCAGGACTGTTCATACTTATCGTGATAGATATCTGTGCGACGGTTGCCAATCAGCTGGGTATCACCGAAAGATTCAAGGATCCGGATTCCTTTAACATCAGGATATCCGAGAGCATCCGGAATGCTATAAAAAGAATAAGCAAATGATCTTATGCCGCTGCCCTTGTTATGTGCAGCGGCTTTTTCTGTCACTGCTCGTATCTCCCCCGGAGGATCTTCAGCGCCCTTTTTTCAAGCCTGGAGACATATGAACGGGATATCTTCAGCACAGAAGCTACTTCCCTCTGGGTCAGGGGATGTTCGTTGCCAAGACCGTACCGCAGACGGATTATCAGCCTTTCTCTGGGCGTCAGGCTTTCCTTCATATATCTGCTCAGCTTCTCCTTTTTCAGCTTGACGTCCAGATCCTCCACAATAGTATCCTCCGCTGCCATTACATCCATCAGGGTCAATGCATTTCCGTCGCTGTCTGAATCTATTTCCTCATTGACAGAGATATCCTTTGAGCTTTTACGGATACTCCTGAAATACATCAGTATCTCATTATCTATGCACCTTGACGCATATCCCGAAAGCCTGACTCCCTTTCCGGGGTCAAAGGATCTGATGGCCTTGATGAGCCCGATAGTTCCGATGGATACAAGATCATCCGGGTCCGCGCCGGTGGCATAGTATTTTTTTACGATATGCGCCACAAGACGCAGGTTATGCTCGATCAGCATATCCCCTGCGTTGTCATCCCCCATACGGTATTTTTCAAGATATTCCTTTTCCTGAGCCTCTGTCAGGGGTTTTGGAAACTGTCCTGAGCTTGTAACATGAAGAATAAACAGAAAGGATATTTTTCCGATAAGCTCTGAAAGCATACCAAGCATTAGCTGTCACCTCCCTGAATTATATGCAGCCAGCGGCAGGATAATGGCTTATTTTCCGGAAGGCTGTCCCTGAAATGAAAAAAAAGGAAAATTTTTAAAAAAAGTATTGACATAACAGGAAGATTAATATATAATAAGTATCGTCGCTGAGACAGTGAACTGAATATGCGGATGTAGCTCATCTGGTAGAGCGCAACCTTGCCAAGGTTGAGGTAGCGAGTTCGAGCCTCGTCATCCGCTCCAGTTTTAAGTGTTCTGCTTTTGCAGGACACTTTTTTGCGTTGTATAAAAATGCACTTCAGGCAACATCACACAAAGACCGCCTGACAACTTGTCACCACATCTGCCTGCTCTTTTTACGTCATCCTGCAAAGAAACTCCTTGATAACCGACTGGTTAACTACGGAATTTCTATACAATCTGACAAAAAACAGACTACGCATCTGCCACACTATCTTTGTGCGGTATTGCCTTAAAAATAAATGCTATGTCAATAATGTTTGTTGGTAGTATTGAAACTGCTTTCCGGGCGCCTGAACCGGTCAATATTTTTGCAATAAAAAGCCGATGAATATTGAAATTATAAAAGATTTATTATATAATTATCAGAGTGAATCGTATTTTTCGGCAGGCGCAGCCCGGAGTGCTGCGGTGTGCAGTGTGTGTATTATTTTTCCGGACCAGACTGATGGTCCCGTCACCGCTCCCCGTGAGAGCTCATGCTTTTTTGACCGGAAAATACTTTTTTAATGCCTGCTTATCTGATTATATGTTTATAAAAAAAGGAGTGCTTTTCGTGATTGATAATTATGAACATCTGCTTGACAATGTTAAGAGGATACATTTTGTCGGTATCGGCGGTTCAGGAATGTGTCCCCTGGCTGAAATTCTTCACAATGAAGGCTATGAGATCACCGGCTCTGATGTTTCCGAATCAGATACCCTTGCCCGTATCCGTTCATACGGCATTCCGGTAACTATGGGACATTTCCCGGAAAACGTCATCGGCGCAGACCTTGTTGTCTATACCGCTGCAGTCAAGCTGGACAATCCTGAGCTGGTCTCTGCAAAGGAAAAACAGATACCTGCTGTCGAAAGATGCATAATGCTTGGTGCTGTTGTGGAAAAATACAAGAACTCCGTTGCCATCTGCGGCACCCACGGAAAAACTACTACCACATCTATGGTCACTCAGATCTTTACAATGACTGATTTCGACCCCACAGCTATAATCGGAGCAAAGCTTCCCTTCATCGGCGGAAACAGCCGTGTGGGAAAATCAGATATTATCGTGTGCGAGGCCTGCGAATATGTGGATACCTTCCTGCACATATATCCCTCCCTCACTGTGATACTCAATGTTGACGAGGATCATCTTGACTATTTCGGAACTCTTGACAGAATCAAGGAGTCCTTTAAAAAATTTGCTGACCAGACCTCTGACACACTGGTGGTAAACGGTGATGACGCCAATACTATGGAGTGTATCAGCGGAATGGATAAAAAGGGCAAAAGAATCATTACCTTCGGCTTCGGAGAAAATAATGATTTCAGAGCAGTTATCAAGGATAATGACGAGATATTCGACAGCTTTGAGCTGGTTAAAAACGGTGAAAAGCTCGCAGATGTAAAGCTCTCTGTTCCCGGAAAATTCAATGTAATGAATGCTCTCGCTGCAGCTGCCGCTACCATCACTCTGGGTGTTGACCCCCGGGCAGCAGCCAGGGCTCTCGGTGAATTCCGGGGCGCTCACAGAAGATTTGAAATACTCGGCAAGCCTCAGGGAATTACAGTCGCTGATGATTTTGCTCATCATCCCACAGAGCTCAGGGCTACCCTTGAAACAGCTATGAGCATGGGCTTTAATGAGGTCTGGGCAGTATTCCAGCCCCACACCTTCTCAAGAACATATACCTTCCTTGAAGAGTTTGCACAGGTGCTTTCCATTCCGGATCACTGTGTACTCTCTGAGATACTGCCGGTAAGGGAAACTAATACCTACAATATCTATTCAAAGGATCTGGCTGATAAAATTGATGGCTGCGTCTGGTTCAAAACCTTTGAGGAGATCGCAGACTATGTTACAAAAAAAGCAAAGCCGGGAGATCTCATAATCACCATCGGCGGCGGAAATGTATATATGTGTGCCGGTATGATAATGGAAAAACTGACAGACGGCGAATAATTTTAAGGTGTGATTGATAAATTGAACAAAAGACTCAAGCTTTACGGCTTTAATAATCTGACAAAAACTTTAAGCTTCAATATATATGATGTCTGCTATGCAAAAACCGAAAGGGAACAAAAGGATTATATCGCATATATTGACGAGCAGTATAATTCCGAGCGTCTCACCAATATCCTGTGCAAGGTCACGGAAATGATCGGCGCTTCTGTCCTCAATATCTCAAAGCAGGATTATGATCCCCAGGGTGCCAGCGTTACCCTTCTGATCTCTGAAAAAGGACTGCCGGAAAAGCTTGACCCCTCCTGCAACTGCGGAAGCTGTCTTATCGGCTGTCAGAGAGAGGGCATCGCCGCCCACCTGGACAAAAGCCATGTTACTGTACATACATACCCGGAATACCATCCCGGAAATGCTATCGCGACCTTCAGAGTCGATATCGACGTTTCCACCTGCGGTACTATCTCCCCTCTCAATACCCTGGATCTGCTTATCGACAGCTTTGATTCGGATATTATAACCATCGACTACAGGGTCAGGGGCTTCACCAGGAATACCGACGGCAAAAAGCTGTTTATCGACCACAAAATCACATCTATTCAGGATTATATCAAGGCTGAAACTCTGAGAAGATATGATACCGTGGATATTAATGTTTATCAGGCTAATATTTTCCATACACAGATGCTCATAAAGGAGCTGGAGCTTCAGAATTATCTTTTCAAGACAGACGTGTATGAGATACCGCCAAAGGAAAGACTCAGTATTTCCAATAGTCTCAGACAGGAAATGATAGAGATATTCAGCGGAACTAATGTATATAACGAGGAATGAGCAGTGAAGCTAGATCAGGATCGCGCTCCGATTTATGAGGCGCTTTGTGAATACAGGGAAAACAGAATAGTATCCTTCGATGTTCCCGGGCATAAGCAGGGAAAGGGAAATCCTGTGCTGACGGAATTTCTGGGTAAGCAATGTATGAGCGTTGATGTCAATTCAATGAAACCCCTGGATTATCTCTGCCACCCGGTGAGTATCATAAGAGAGGCTGAAACTCTTATGGCAGACGCCTTCGGAGCCGCTAATGCCTTCTTTATGGTCAACGGTACATCAAGCGCTGTTCAGGCTATGGTAATGAGCGTGTGCAAGAGGGGCGACAAGATAATAATGCCCAGAAATGTACACAGAAGCAGTATCAATGCTCTTATCATCTGCGGCGCTGTTCCTGTATATGTCAATCCCGGCGTGAACAAAAGACTTGGCATACCCCTTGGTATGTCTGTTGAAGCTGTAAAAAAAGCTGTCAGGGAAAATCCTGACGCTAAGGCTATAATAGTTAATAACCCCACATATTACGGAGTGTGCTCCAACCTCCGGGAAATTGTCCGCATCGCTCACAGCGCCGGTATGAAGGTACTGGTGGATGAAGCCCACGGAACACATTTCTATTTCGGAGATTATATGCCCCTTTCCGCAATGAGCGTGGGAGCAGATATGGCGGCGGTCAGCATACATAAAACCGGCGGCTCACTCACCCAGAGCTCTGTTCTTCTCCTGGGAAAGGATATGAATCCCGGCTACGTCCGTCAGGTGATTAATCTCACCCAGACCACCAGCGCATCATATCTCCTGCTGTCCTCCCTGGATATCTCAAGAAAAAATCTTGCACTCAACGGCAGACATATCTTCGAGCGGGTAACATCAATGGTATCCTACGGGATAAGGGAGATAAACAAGGTCGGGGGCTTCTATGCTTTTTCAAGAGAGCTTATCAACGGAGACGATATTTTTGATTTCGACCCGACAAAAATTTCCGTACACACAAGGGATATCGGTCTTGCAGGCATCGAGGTATATGATATCCTGAGAGACAGATTTGATATCCAGATCGAATTCGGAGATATCGGAAATATACTGGCAATCGTATCTGTGGGAGATAAAATACTTAATATTGAAAGACTGATCTCGGCTCTTTCGGAGATTAAGCGGCTCTATACAAGGGATCCTGCGGGAATGCTGGAAAACGAATATATCGAGCCCCATGTGGTTTGCTCACCCCAGGAGGCATTTTATTCGGATAAGAAACAGCTCCCTGTGGAAGAAAGCCTGGGAAAGGTCTGCGCGGAATTTGTTATGTGCTATCCCCCGGGTATACCGATACTCGCACCGGGAGAGCTTATCACAAGTGACGCCGTTGAATATATAAAATATGCAAAGGAAAAGGGCTGCAACCTTACCGGAGCTGAGGATATGAATACAGATATGCTGAATGTAATGACACACTGATCAGGAGATAAGATATGGAAATGTGGTATACAGAGGAGCAGACGAAAAATGTACGCTTCTCTATAAGATGTGACAGGCAGAAGTATTCTGCACAGTCAGATTTTCAGAGAATAGAGATCTTCAGCACTCCCGAATTCGGGGATGTTCTCGTTCTTGATGACAGGATAATGCTGACGACAAAGGACGAATTCATTTATCACGAAATGATAACCCATGTACCTATGGCGACCAATCCTTCCATCCGGAATGTTCTTGTTATCGGAGCAGGAGACGGAGGTACGGTAAAGGAGCTGACAAAATATCAGTCAGTTGAGCGTATTGATATGGTGGAGATCGACAGGATGGTAGTGGATGCCTGCAAAAAGTATCTGCCGACAGTATCCTGCAAGCTAAGCGACCCCAGGGTCCATGTGTATATAGACGACGGTCTGAGGTTTGTGCGCTCTGTTGAAAACAGATATGATCTTATCATAGTGGATTCCACAGATCCCATAGGTCCGGGAGAAGGACTTTTTACCACTGAATTCTACGGCAACTGCTACAAGGCTCTCAACGAGACCGGTATTCTGGTCAATCAGCATGAAAGCCCCTTTTACAAAACCTATTCAAGGGCTATGAAGCAGGCGCATAAAAAGATAGTGGAATTCTTCCCCATCTGCAAGGTCTATCAGGCGCACATACCCACATATCCATCGGGACACTGGCTTTTCGGCTTTGCTTCAAAGAGATTCCACCCCATCCACGATCTGGATGAGGGCGCGTGGAATATGCTGGCTATAGATACGAATTATTATAATACCAGGCTGCACAAGGGATGCTTTGCGCTCCCTACCTATGTTACAAAGCAGCTTATGGAAGGCGAATACTAAGGAGGTAATCAAAATGGGAAAGGCTCTGATCATCGGCGCAGGTGGAGTGGCAAGCGTATGCATACACAAGTGCTGCCAGAATCCTGACGTTTTTGAGGAAATACTTATTGCAAGCAGGACAAAATCCAAATGCGACGCTTTAAAGGAAAAGCTCCAGGGAGGAAAAACAAAAATATCAACTGCTCAGGTAAATGCCGACAATACCGAGGAGCTTATCGCTCTTATCGAAGGCTTCAGGCCTGACGTTGTTGTCAATCTCGCTCTCCCCTATCAGGATCTTACAATAATGGACGCTTGCCTTGCTACAAAGACAAATTATGTGGATACGGCAAATTACGAGCCTCTTGATACAGCTAAGTTTGAATACAAGTGGCAGTGGGCTTATCGCGAGCGCTTTGAAAAGGCAGGTATCACCGCCCTTCTGGGAAGCGGCTTCGATCCCGGAGTTACCGGTGTTTTCAGCGCCTATGCTATGAAGCATCATTTCGACGAGATAAATTATATTGATATACTGGACTGCAATGCCGGAGATCACGGATATCCCTTTGCAACAAATTTCAATCCTGAGATCAATATCAGAGAGGTATCTGCAAAGGGCAGCTATATCGAGGACGGCAAATGGGTGGAAACTGAACCGATGGAAATTAAAAGAGTCTATAATTTCCCGGAGGTCGGAGAAAAGGATATGTATCTCCTCCATCACGAGGAGCTGGAATCCCTGGCTCTTAACATCAAGGGTATCAAAAGGATCCGCTTCTTTATGACCTTCGGACAGAGCTATCT
>CAMVQZ010000082.1 GCA_947169745.1 uncultured Clostridia bacterium | reverse complement strand
GAGTAAGCGAGCGATAACGCGAACACGGGTGCAGCGTCACGCTGCAAAATAATTCCGGGAGAAACAGGCGCTCTGTGCCGAGAGAGTGATATGATAGAAGTTAGTAAAAACCAGCCGCGAATAGCAGCCTGTGAGGGCTGCGGCGGCGAGTGGTGGGAGTATTGTCTGAGGCGGTGAGAGCCGGATGCCGCGCCACGAGAGTATATGTACGCACGACAGAGCGAGTGCAAACGAGCGATAACGCGAAATAGAGAGCACAGGCACTGTGCCTGGGACGTTATTATTTGCTATTTGTGAGTTTATGCTTTATAATATATAATAAAAAAAGATAATCGAGGAAATCTGATCAGAAAGGAGGTCGTAAAATGATACGGATATGCAATATAATAGCAGACCTTTGTTCCAAAATAATAAGATCGTGTCCTGATGATTCTTTGTTTGTTAAATACGGTTGTTTGTCAATAAAACGCAGGAATGAAATGCTCAGAAATATTTCAGAAAATATCAGTTCATTGTTTACAGCTCCGTCACAAGATGGCTGTCAGAATCTGCATATTCTTCAGCTGAAAGAAAATGACCTGAACGATGTCTTATATGCTGAAATAACGAAATACATTTCAGTACTTCAGGACAAAGCTGATTATTTTTCGATGATAGTGCTTGTTCAGGTCATGGATGAGGCTATGAAAACACTTCTGCTTGAAAAGATAAGGGAATATCAGACGGATGATTTTTCGGTGGTGCTGAATACTAACCGTGAAACGACAGGTATAGGGCTTCTGCCCCGGTGTTCCTGCGTCTGGGAAAGAAAGCACCGGCTTTCGCACAGCTATAACCGTCTGGATAGTTTTCTTTTTCATTTTCTCCTGATGGAAAACAGCATACTCGGTGAGCTTATAGACAAGCATATTTTTCTGACTAATGATATGTTCCCGGATTTTTCGATTAATAAGCAGTTAAAAATCGCTGCTTCTGCAGTACGATCTGAAAAACATTTCTCTTATAAGTATTATACCAAAAAGGATATACAGTATTTCACTATAAGTTGTGATAAAGCAAAAGCAGAAAAGGATAATGAAGAAATTTGGAGAATGATAATAAAATCAGGCGATGATAAATGTGATATAATGGTATTCCCCGAAGCGCTCGGCAACTGTGAAACAGAGAACTATATCAAACAAAAGCTAAGCTTACTTTCAGCGGAGGAACTTAATAAAATACCATCCCTTATAATCCTTCCTTCTGTAATTAATCATAATATGAATACAGTAACGGTGCTTGACCGCTTCGGTAATGTTATCTGCCGTCAGAATAAACAGTATCCATTTTGTCTTGAGCATGACGGAACTGTCTGGATGGAGGATATCAGAACTAATATGGTAGTTAATATTCTTCATTATGAAGGCATCGGGCGAATAGCGATACTTATTTGCAAGGATTTTCTGACGACAAAATATATGGAACAGCTTATGCGGTGCTTCAAGCTTACGCTTATTATTGTCCCTTCTTTTTCAACGGGCTCCTATGATTTTTGTCAGTCCTTTGATGTCTGTGCTCACGATGATTGTAATGTTATATGGATAAATACCTGTGCGGCAATGGAAAAAGGGAAAGAGGCCAATTTCAAAAATATAGGTTATGTGCGCAAGCGGATCGGACGAAACGATGATGATTCCCAGAGACTCTGTGAAATGCCGGCCTGTGAGGGTGCTTTTACAGGAAATTGCATGGAGAATTGTATATATTATGAAACGATAAGAGGTGTTTGAAATGAAATTCAGAAACATCAGAAAAGAATATCAGGGTGACTATATTTCCTACTACAAGATCGGATATGAAACCGAAGGCGGCAGCGAAAAGATATATGAAATGATAAGCCGTGATCCGGAAATAAAGAATCAGGATGATCTTATCACCAAAAAATCAGATGCCGTTATTATGATAATCCATGACAGTAGAGGGGAAAGAATACTGCTGAATTTTGAATACCGTATGGCGGTAGGCGAGTGGGTATATAATTTTCCGGCAGGATTGATTGACGAGGGGGAAAATGTTTCTGAGGCTGCCGAAAGAGAGCTGAGAGAAGAAACAGGGCTGAAGCTTACAGATATAAAAGAATTCTGGAAGGAAAGCTATTCGGCGGTCGGCTTTTCAAATGAAATGGGCAGCGTAGTTATTGGAACAGCAGAAGGAACGATACAAAAAAGTGATTCCGAAGCAGAAGAAATAAAGGCTGAATGGTATACAAAAGAAGAGGTACGCAAACTGTTGAGCGAATACCGCTTTGCGGCGAGAACGCAGGCATATTGCGCACTATGGAGCAGATGATATCAGCAAAATGGCTCGATGCTATATAATAAGATTATCAGACAGGAGTGTTTTTATGAAAGTAAATGTTACCGATAAAGATGTTATCCTGATGGTAAAAGAGGATTCTTTTCCGCTATGGTTATGAAAGACATCCTGAATAATACAGATAAAACGGATTATATAATAAATGCTTCATAATAAATACAGCATAAAGAGAAAACAACACCGGAAATGGACGTGATAACCCTTGCAAACATAATAACTGTCCGCTATCTGCTCTGCAATATCGGTTTTCTGGCAGATACTTAGAATTGAAAAGATGTTCAATAATATATAACTATTGAGCGGTTTTATTTTTGAAATACAAAGGAGAATCAGAATGAAAACAATAACATCAAGAATAACAACAGCTCTTCTTGCGTCAGTTCTTGCGGCTGGTATGCTCTCAGGTTGCACAGGAAATGGAAGCAGTTCTGTTAGCACACCGGAAAGCAGCTCTGAAAGTACAGCTGAAAACAGCACTAAAGAAATTTCAGAAAAAAGTGATTCCCAGGATCTGTATTTTACTCGTCAGGAGAAACGCAATTCTCCCGAATGGGTGACAAAATTGGAGGCTGCAAAGGACTGTAAGCAGCTTATTGTTGTTGCAGGAGTTGATAAAACAACAGCTTACATTACAATGCACGAAAAAAATTCTGACGGTGAGTGGGAGCAAATTATTGCTACTCCCGGGTTTATCGGACTTGACGGACTCGGAGATGCGAATATCAACGACTGTTACACTCCTGTCGGAACATTCACGATTGACAAGGCATTCGGACTGGCAGATGATCCCGGCTGTCAGATGAAATATACAAAGGTCGATGATGATTATTATTGGTCGGGGGATGCCCGCAAAGGTATGCACTTCAACGAGCTTGTAAATATCAAGGATGTTCCCGGGCTGGACACCGAAAACTGTGAACATATCTCCGATTTTGACTACGCATATCAGTATGTTCTGAATATGGGGTATAACTCTGAATGTAAAGAGAAAAAGGGATTTGCGTTTTTCTTACATAGCTTCCGCGTTAACCGCACTTATACAGGAGGATGTGTCGGCGTTCCCGAAAGCATAATGAAATTCATTATGCAGCATGTCAAAGATGGCTGCAAAATAACTATCGACTCTCTCGAAAACTTCGGAGGAGATCTTGACGCATAAAAAGCTCTATGTCAGAAAAACAAATCAAATAATATCAGTATAATAAAGGAGAGTAAATATGAAAGTTAAAAAATTTTTAGCAGGAATTACAGCGGTATTGATTATCGCCGGGACGGCATCACTTTCCGGCTGCAGCAGCTCGGATACACAGACGGGCACAACATCAAAGACCGAAACAGTTTCAAAGACTGAATCTGATACGACCTCACAGGCAGCTCGCTTCACAACACCGATGGAGCGCCTTTCTCTGGAGGCAGAGGATTCACCTGAGTGGGTCACAAAGCTTGACGCTGCAAAGGATGCAAAGCAGCTTTTTGTCGTAGCTGGCTATGAGAGGTCAACCGCCTGGATATCTATGCATGAGAAGGACGAAAGCGGCAAATGGAAGATGATAATGACTACACCGGGCTTCATTGGTAAGGAGGGCTTGGGCAAAACCAAGGAGGGAGACGGCAAGACTCCTGTGGGAACTTTCCACTTTACAAAAGCCTTTGGCATTGCGGAGGATCCCGGCTGTGCGATGAACTACACAAAGGTCGGCGAGGATACCTATTGGTCAGGCGACAATAACTATCATTATAATCAGATGGTAAGCATCAACGACTATCCCGATCTGAACAAAGATGACAGCGAGCATATACTTGATTATCAGTATGAATATCAATACTGCCTGAATATCAGCTATAATGAAGAAGGCAAAGCCGGCAAAGGCTCTGCCATATTCCTGCACTGCTTCGGCAACAGAAAGCCCCGCACTGGCGGCTGTGTAGCCATTCCGGAGGAGCAGATGTATTATGTGATGCAGCATGTTGATCCTGATTGTGTTGTAGTAATAGATTCTATGGAGAATTTCGGTGCAGAATTCTGATTATATGATACCTCAGAGCTTCAGAATACAACAGGAGATTATGATTATCGAAATCAAAAAAAGATCAGGTTTAATGGTGGTATGCTGATTTTTTTCGAGACTTGAGCAATTCACTCCGCTTACGAAGGTAATTGATCGTCTTTTGAAACCGGATTTAAAAATGGAGGAGTATTACTATATCCTGACAATTATCTTCCAATGGTATGCAGCATTCATTCCGTAAAGCATTGAGAAAGCCGTTCAGCCATCTTTGTCATGTCAATATTGTACCGGTAATATATCCGAATCGTTTGCGCGGAAGGGATCTGGAAAAACTGAATACTATAACAAGGGGTTCGGTTATCCTTCGCTCTGATGATGACAACGACATTCAGACGATAAATCGTCATATCAGAAATCGTGAACACCTTAAGGCAACACCGCACAGAGATTGCGCGTCAGATTTCGAGCATAATTTTTTGTCAGATTGACAAAATCGACGCAGGAATACTGACGTATTTCAAGGAGATTTTGGCGAAAATGACGGAAAATTTGCCGAAAGATGGCGTGCAAAGCCGTCAGGCGGTCGCCCAGCGGTGTTGCCTTAAAGAAATAGTATTATCCAATAAGCGTGAATTTATGAAAAATGAAGTACTTGACCAGATCGGACAGAATACCTTTGAGATTAGTTACACAGGACGTGTTCCGTGGTGCGGTCTGGATAAATACATTGTAAGCGTTTCTCCTTATCTTGATATGACACTCAGCGGAGGTATTTCAATTGAGATCTTTTCGACCGGAGATTGCTTTACTGTAAACTATATGCAGCGCAGCGCTGATATGAAATATCTGGATCGTGTAGGCGATCTGCTCAAGGAAAATCAGATCCCTCATATTATGGGCAGTCCCGTTCATTTCGAGATCAGTTCTGTCAGTGTGCCCTGAAACGGGTAAATACATTTTTTATATGTATTTTTTTGATTAAATATTGATTTAAATATACACAGTTACCTTGCTCCTGCCGGAGCTGAAATAAAAAAATCAGATTTTTTAAGGAGACGATAAATATGACTATCAAAAGTAAAAAAGATGCAGGCAAGCTCACACTCACTGTCACAGGCAGACTTGACACCTCAACAGCACCGGAGCTTGAAGAAACTCTGAAGGAATCATACGGCGGCGTTACTGAGCTTGTTTTTGATTTTGAAAAACTGGAGTACATTTCCTCAGCCGGGCTTCGTCTGCTTCTGTCCGCACAGAAAACGATGAACAAGCAGGGTTCTATGAAAGTGATAAATGTCGGCGAAGAAATAATGGAAATTTTCGAGATCACAGGTTTTTCCGATATACTTACTATTGAATAAAACATTGCATACGGAGGGTGATCCTGTGGAAGAAAAAAAGAATAAGCCGAAAGTAAGTATTATTTTCAAAAGCATATTAGGTATAGTAACACTTTTTATCGTTTTTTCTGTGATCGTCAGTATAATGGGCTTTCGGAATTTTACTGATGCCCTTCTTGAACAGTATTCCGAAGGTGCCTTCCGTACTGCGAATACTGCTGTTATGGAATTTGATGTCAGCAAAATCGAGGATTATGCCGCAAGCGGCGGAACTACAAAAGAGTATCTTGAAGCTCTTGAATCAATGGAACAGCTGTGCAATTCGTCAGGCTCAACATTCATATATGTTATCCGTCCTGAGCTGAGCGATTATAAGCACATAACCTTCCTTTTTTCTACAATAAACGCTGACAGCGATTACACCCGATATGAATTTGGTTTTGTCCGTAATACGACAAACGAGGAATACATGGCTAAATACCGCAGGCTGTATGAAGGTGAATCCGATCAGGAGCTTGTAATAAGAGATAAAGGATATATCGAGACAGATCCCCATATTACGGCAATGGTTCCGATAAAGGATGCCGGCGGCAAAACAACTGCTATCCTCTGCGTTCAGCGCCAGATGGATAATCTTGTCCATGTCAGAAACAGATATATCGTCAGGACACTCGTTGTAATGATTTCACTGATGATACTCGTTATCATAGGTCAGAGCATATATCTACATCGTGTTTTTCTGCGCCCCGTTACGAAGATAACCGAGGAAGCAAGCCGCTTTTCACACGAAAATGACCTGCCTGAGAAAAAGCTGTCGGATGCAGTCAGAAACAATGATGAGATCGGAGTTCTTGCATCCTCAATAGATCATATGGAAAAGCGTATCGTAAAATATGTGGATGATCTGACGAAGGTGACGGCTGAGAAGGAACGTATCTCTACGGAACTTAGTCTTGCTAAAAAAATTCAGGCAAGTATGCTGCCGGATATTTTTCCGCCCTTTCCGGAAAGAACGGAATTTGATATTTACGCTTCTATGGACCCGGCAAAGGAGGTCGGCGGCGATTTCTATGATTTTTTCCTTGTGGATGACGATCATCTCTGCCTTGTTATGGCTGATGTTTCGGGCAAGGGCGTTCCTGCCGCCCTGTTTATGATGGCTTCAAAGATCATACTCGCAAATTATGCAAAAATGGGAAAGTCACCATCTGAAATATTGACGGCTGCAAACTCTACAATATGTTCAAGCAACCGTGAGCATATGTTCGTTACCGTATGGCTCGGAATACTGGAGCTGTCAACAGGAAAGCTTACAGCTGCAAATGCCGGACACGAATATCCTGTTCTTATGCAGCCTGACGGAAGGTTTGATATATATAAGGACAAGCATGGATTCGTTATTGGCGGTATGGCAGGGCTGAAATACAAGGAATATTCGGTTGAAATGAAGCCCGGATCAAAGCTTTTCCTCTATACCGACGGTGTGCCGGAGGCGACAGATAGTGAAAATCAGCTTTTCGGAACTGAAAGAATGGTAGCTGCCCTGAACGAAAAATCGGACGGCTCGCCTCGGGAGATATTAAAGACCGTCAGAAACTCTGTGGATGCTTTCGTTAAGGATGCAGAGCAGTTTGACGATCTGACTATGCTTTGTCTTGAATTTAAAGAGAAGGATAAATGATTATGTTTGAATTTAAAAGAAATGAAGAAAGAATCATACTGGATCGTTCAGGAGTAGATGCGATATCCGACAAAATCGTTGAAAAACTGGAGAAATACGGAGTCGGAAAGAAAGATATCATAAGGATCCGCCTGACAATTGAGGAGCAACTGCTGAAAGTATCAGAGCACTATGAGGGAGAAACAACCGTTACCCTTCGTATGGGTAAACGATTTGCTACGCCTTACGTCTATATAAGCTACGAGGGAGAGGCATTTGATCCCACTTCTCAGGAAGATGAAATTGAAATTCTTTTTTCCAATCTTGGTATGACTCCACAATGGAGTTATCGTCATAATCTGAATACCCTGTATCTGAAATCACCTTATCAGACACCTAAAAGTGAGGTTTACCTGATTGCGGCTGTTATTGCAGCAATTCTAATCGGACTTCTGCAAGGGATAATTCCGGCGGAAGCAATAACTGCTGTTTCAGATTATGCGCTTACGCCTGTTTCTGATGCGTTTATGAATGTGCTTGGTGCTTTTGTAAGGTTTATGATCTTCTTTTCGGTGATTTCAGGTATCTGTTCCATTGAATCCCTCTCTGATTTCAGCAGAATAGGCAAGCGTGTTACAAGCCGTATGATAGTTCGTACATTTGTCGGAACAGGAGTAGGTCTGATTATTGCACTCCCTTTTCATCAGTTCGGAACGGGAGAAATTAAGGAAAATACATCACAGATAGGAAAAATCATAGAACTGGTCTTTTCAATTTTTCCGAAGGATCTGATTACACCCTTTATTGAAGGCAATACCCTGCAGATAATATTTTTAGCTGTAATGATAGGAAGTGTAATGCTTGTATTAGGAGAAAAGATTATTGCTGTCAGAAAGCTGATAAACGATCTGTCGGCTTTGTTTTCCGACATTATCAGTATAATTTGCAAGCTTCTTCCGCTTTATATTTTCACATCATTATTATTGCTGATATGGAAAAACGGAGGCGCATTATTTATTCAGCTATGGAAACCTATTGCTATATGCCTGATGATCTGCTGTTTGTTTCTGACAGTAAAGATTATTTATGTTTGCGTGAGATTCAAAATAAGTCCGATACGTTTCTTGTCAACGATAAAAGGTACGGTTTTGCTTGGTCTTGTTACTGCATCATCTTCGGCAACTCTTAATGACGTATTAAAGACAAATGAAAACAAGTTCGGAATTTCTCCCAAACTGAATCGTATCGGTGTTCCTTTTGCAAATTTGCTGATACGCTCCGTAGCAGGTGTTTCGTTGGTTGTGATCGTATATTATATGGCGGAATACTATTCTGTTCCGGTTAATATAGGCTGGTTAATAACCGCCTGGGTGATGTGTTCGGTTCTGAGTATCGCTGCTCCGCCTGTATCGGGAGGAATGCTTGTAGTAACGGGTATGCTGATGATGCAGCTGGGTATTCCTGTTGACGGACTTGCAGTTGCCGGATTACTCGGCATTGTTACTGACTTCATTTGTACAGCATCAATAACAGGATTGATGCATTGTGAACTCCTGATAGATGCTGACAATCTGGAAATGCTTGATAAAAGCAAGCTTGATTTATTAAGAAAAAAGGGTTGATAATATGGAAGAGAAAAAATTATTCCGTTTCAAGGTCAATGCGGATGTTAATGAATTGCAGCGTGTTCTGAGCTTTGTGGAGGGATGTATCGGGGAGATGAATTGTCCTCCGAAGGCAATGATGCAGATAAATGTTGCAGTCGAAGAAATATTTGTTAATATCGCTCATTATGCTTATTCCGGCGAAATTGGGGAGGCTGTTATAGAAGTAGAAATAACTGACGAACCAAAAGCTGTGATGATAACCTTTATAGACAGCGGTGTAATGTATGATCCCCTTGCAAAGCCTGACCCCGATGTGACACTTTTGGCAAAGGACAGACAGATCGGCGGTCTTGGGATATTTATGACCAAAAAGTTTATGGATGAACTTTCTTATGAATACCGTGACGGACACAATGTATTTGCAATGAAAAAGAATCTTTGATCGGAATCTGAACATAAATGGATAAGATGATTTTTATAAAATAAACAGATAATTATTGAGTTGATGATGTTTTATCTGAAGTTTATATAATCGACAATAACTTACTACCGAAAATAATAAAATCAGAGAAAAGTATGGCCCATTATCAAAAACAATTAATCCGGATAACACAAAGCAGGCGCT
>CAMVQZ010000081.1 GCA_947169745.1 uncultured Clostridia bacterium | reverse complement strand
TTTCTGAGGCGATAGTTTTATCCAAGGCGTGCCTTCGGCACGGAGCCAAAGAGGTAAACCAGGGTTCCCCCCTTTGGAAATCCCTCCTCCTTTTCTTTGAGCCGAAAGTGCTGACGGCTGACGAAGGAGCGTATGAACCTCTGCTTCGGTAAATAGACACGGAAGTTCATATAGAGCCACGGATTTTCATACAGACCTACAGCTTACAGCTATATTCTGCCCGGCACATACCCAGCCGAAATAGCCATACAGACTTCCCCGACCGCACAGCAGGGAGTTTAAGGAGGGGGATTTTCAAAGGGGGCAAACTCAAAGGGGGGCGCAGCCCTCCTTTGTGGGTCCCCCTTTGATCCCGTGCCGAAGGCACGCACCGCACAGAACCAGCGGTTCATCAGGACAAACCAGAAACGAACAGACTACCCCGACAACATTCAACATTACCTGCCGCCGCGCCGCGAGAGTATGTTTACGCACGACCGAGCGAATGTAATGAGCGACTACGCGAACATGGGTCCAGCGTCACGCTGGGGTTGAAATTGTAGGGGATTGATGGTAAAATGATACAAAATAAGTATTTGTCAGGGAGGTGATTTTTTGATAAATTTCAAATGCAGAACGTGCGGAGGGGAAATGTCCGTTACAAGGACAGGCGACCTGACCTGCAGCTACTGCGGAAAAAAATCGGTTTTTACCGATAAGGATCTGCGGGATTATAAAGAATTCCGGTTCCGGATGCTTTCATATCTCAGCGTCATCTCCGAAAGGCCTGACCCGGCGGAAACGGAGGCTGTCTGGAAAAATGCCGTATCGGAGAAGCTGATACTTGAGGACGGCCGCCCTCTGACTATAAATTATCTTTTCAAGGGTACCCAGGAGGATGTGGAAATATATACTGCAAGGAGAAATGTGATCTTTGTTTTTCCTGAGGAGAAAAAGGACGGGGCCTCGCATTTTATGTCAATGCTTACAAGGCTGTCGTATCCTTCGGCTGACATAAAGGATCTGTCCCGGTTTTTCCCGGTCGCAGGGGGTAGCTTTATTCTGAAGGACGGAAGATGCGCTTTTTCTGTTTCAAAGGATGAGGAGCTTTATCCGGTCTCTGCCTTCGGAAGTCTCCCTCCGGAGCATACGGCCTGGATCGTATCAAGGCTTGAGAACCTGTGCTGTGTGCTTGCCTACAGCGATATTTCTCACGGCGGTATCGGTATGGATTCTGTTTATATCAATGCAAGAACTCACCAGGCGTATCTTCTGGGCGGCTGGTGGAATTCGTCCGTTGAGAACGGCGGTTCAAGAAAGGATCTTGTTGATCTGAGGGAGACTGCCAGGCGCATTACCGGGGTTATGTATAAGGATTCGCCTGAGGAATTTAAAAGGTTTGTTTCAGAGCCTCCGGCAGGAGGTGCTTTCGAGGATTTCGCACTGTGGGATCAGGTGATCGAAAAGGGATTTCACGGCAGAAAATTTGTAAAACTGGATCTCAGTAATCTGAAGGTCTGAAAATAAAGGAGTGTATTTAATATGGGACACGGAAGTTATACCAGCGCAGATTGGACAAGACTCAAGACCAGTAAAAAGATAACAAAGAAATCGGATGAAAACAATATTTTTGAAAAAAGCTCAATGGATCCGAAATTTGATCCGAAATTCATTGCGATGAGAGAATCCAGGGATTCTGAGGATCACCCGGATTCAACACCTGTGATCCTCGGACTGGATGTTACAGGCTCGATGGGATACCTTGCTTCACAGATAGCAAAGGAAGGCCTTCATGAGACAATGATGAAGCTGTTTTCAACAAAGCCTATAAACGATCCCCAGATAATGTTTTCTGCTATCGGTGATGTTGTAGACTCTGCTCCGCTTCAGGTTACGCAGTTTGAATCTGACATACGTATCGCAAAGCAGCTCCTGGAGCTCTGGCTGGAGGGCAAGGGCGGAGACGGCCCGGAGGATTATCCCCTTTTATGGTATTTTGCCGCAAAGCATACGTCAACAGACAGATACGAAAAAAGAGGCAAAAAGGGCTACCTGTTTACTATCGGAGACGCTGATTCCCATGAGAGCATAAATAGCTCGGATATAAAGAAAATATTCGGTGATGACGGTGCTGATATAAGCACACAGGAGGCAGCAAGACTTGCCGGAGAAAAGTATGAGCTTTTCCATATCAATATAATCGGAAGCTCCAACTGGATACCGCCTGTTCTTGGCAGAGCTATACCGGGAAGGATAATGTGTATCCCGAAAAATAATATAGATGTCCTTCCGGAGCTTATCGTAAGCACCCTGATGCTTTACGGAGGCAAATCAATGGATGAGGTCATCGGAAACTGGCCGGAGCAGGCGGGAAATATTGTTAGAGAATGCCTTAAAACTCTCGTTGTCTCTACAAATAATGGAGTAGAGTTTTGACAGATAAGAAGATTATTGCAGTGATAGGGGCAGGCTTCGGAGATGAAGGAAAGGGACTGGCAGTGGATCACTTCTGCAGTGTCGGGGAGGGCTGCCTTGTTGTCCGTCATAACGGAGGAGCGCAGGCAGGTCATACGGTTAAAAGCGGCGAAAAGAGATTTGTTTTCCATCAGCTTTCCTCCGGCTCCTTCCGCCGTGCGGATACGTATATGGCGGAGACCTTTCTCCCCGATCTTTTCAAGATAGAGGAGGAAATATCTGGCTTTGCCGCTGTCTCCGGTCATATACCGGTCATTTTCGGTAATGTGGGAGCCTGTATCACCATAATCGATGATGTGCTTCTGAATATGGCTCTGGAAACAAGCCGGGGCAAAAACCGCCACGGAAGCTGCGGGATGGGTATCAACGAGGCAGTCCTCCGCTCAGAGGCAGGCTTTGGCATTACTCTGGGAGAGGTCTGTGGAATGAGCGCGGAAGCTCTGGAAAGGAGACTTTCACAGATACGCCGGGAATATGTCTATCCCAGGCTCTCCGCTCTCGGACTGGACGACGCCGGTGAGTACAGCCAGCTTATCCGCAGCGCAAGGGTAACAGAAAATGCAGCCGAGGGTATCCTCAGGGGAGCGGAATATATCACGCCGTCATACGGGCTGAGAGAGCTTGCCGGCGGCAGGGAAAGAATAGTATTCGAGGGCGCCCAGGGACTTTTGCTGGATTCTGAAAACAAGCGTTTTTCTCCCCACGTCACGGCCTCCCGGACAGGTATCAGAAACCCTATGGATATCTGCAGAGGCTCTGGCCTTGAGCTGGATGCAGCGGTTTATGTTATGAGAAGCTATGTCACAAGACATGGAGCAGGGCCGCTGCCCTGTGAGTGTGATCCAGGCGAGCTGGGCCGGATAAATGCAGACAAGACAAATGTGGAAAACAAGTGGCAGGGGAAGCTGAGATACGGCTATTACGAATCGGCAGAGGAGCTTGCTGCAAGAATAACCGGAGATCTGTCGCCCTGGAAGGGAAGGGCAGAGCTTTTTATTACCCACCTGAATGAAACCGGGGGAATGGTGAAGCTTAAAAGCGGAGATGTTGCGGCGAAGTCCCTCCTCAGTGAAAGCGCATTCAAGGGAAGAATTGAAGGTGGATATTTTTCCAGTTCCGAAAGGGAAGAGCCGGAGTATTATGCTATGATTGAACGATAATGTCAGGGGTCTTAGTTGAGAAAGTTTTACTATGCTTCTGCAAACAGTATATAAACTCCCCCCGACAGAAGTATAATTGCGAGGCGTTTCGCAGGCTAAGGCACAGCTGCTTTGCTCAGGAGAAAATACGAAGATGGAAAGGAAGAGCTGCAGGGTGAAATGGGCAGAACATTTCAGAACGATAAATCATCATAAAAAGCTGGTAATGGAGCTTTGCTTCAAGGTGGGACTTTACAGACAGGGACTGCTGCATGATCTGAGTAAATATACACCAACAGAATTTCTTGTGGGTGCAAAATATTATCAGGGTACGAGAAGTCCGAATGCTGCCGAAAGGGAAATAAAGGGCTATAGCAGTGCATGGCTCCACCATAAGGGAAGAAACAAACACCACATTGAATACTGGATAGATTACGGTATGGGTGAGAAGGATACCATGGTCGGGATGAAAATGCCAGTGCGGTATGTAGTGGAGATGTTCTGCGACAGGGTTGCTGCTTCAAAGACATATCGGGGAGATAAATATACTGACGCTGACGCATATAATTATTATCTGAGGTCAAGAGATCATTATATTATCCATCCGGAAACAGATGCGCTTCTGGAAAAGCTTCTGAAAATGCTCAGGGATCACGGGGAGGATTTCACCCTGTTTTATATCAGAAAATGCATCCTGGGACACCATCGGGATAAACAATGATTGTAAAACGCTTTCTATTATACTGTTATCAAAAAACAAAAAGCCTTTCAGCCGTCTGGTTTGGAAACTGCAGGCTTTTGAAAAAGGCTTGAGTGAAACTTTACTATTTATCATTTGATCGGAAATAAGTATTACGGGGCTGTCGCATTAAGCAATTTCTCTTATGCGACAGCTCCCTTTTTGTACAAAAAACCGGCGGGTCTTTATCCGCCGGTAAAACTGAAGTCTTATTGAATTATTATTCCTGAGTATCCTTGGCTATTTCTGGTACAGAAGCCCTTGTTCTTTTTGTCACAGGGGTATAATCGAAGCTGAGCATATGGGGATCCTGCCCGAAGGTGAGGCCTCTGCGCATTCTGTCAAATAACCGTTTCAGAACCGTTCCCGATACAGCTCCTATAAGATACATAATAACATCATCGGTGCAGGCTGAGCCGGTATTGAGGACATATTGCAGAGCCTCAACTGTCACGCCGAAGATGAAGGCGATTATCAGTATATGCCAGACCTTGCAGCCGGGAGCAAGAACGGTCAGATAAAAGGAAAGGGGCAGAAGTATAATGCAGTGCCAGATGATATATGCAATGCCGTTTTCGTGGGTTCCGGACAGACACGGTCCGATACGTGAGAATGACATCAGTAATATCTGCCTTCCGGCGCCGGGACTGGGCTGTTCAGGAATGACCAGCTTGAATACCAGAACCATGATGTAAATGATAAGCAGAGATCTCATACTGAGCACCATAAAACGGGCAAAGCATCTGCGCCTGGATGTGGTATCCGCATAGCCCACGGAAAACATACGGATGAATACGGCGACCAGAAATGGTACGAGCCACAGGATAAACATACTGATAATATTGTATTCGGACAGGGTCGGCCAGTAGCTTTTCCCGCTGGTGTTTATGCCGTTGATTATGGAAAATACCATTCCCGCCACCATCAGCATTGACATTGTGAACAAGGCGGCTCCGATAGCGTCATATCTTTTTACAATGAAATACATTACCACTGTCAGAACAAAAGAAGATATACACATCATCCCCGCACAGATGGATTCGCTTTCAAATTGATTTTTTGCATCTGAAGGAAGAAGAAAAAGCATCAGACCCACTGCAATAGCAATTATTAATTCGCTGTTTCCCAGCTTCCTTCCCGGAAGAACAGTCATTTTGTATTCCTCCTGAATTCCAGATAGTCTTGAAGTATTATGACAGCCGCAACGCTGTCAACGATCTCCTTACGTTTTTTTCCTCTGGTATTGGTCACATTAAGATATCCGTGAGCAGTAACAGTAGTGCATCTTTCATCCCGGAGGACTACCTTCAGCCCTGTGGCATTTTCAATGAGGGTGCTGATCTCCCGGACGTTCCGGGCGCTTTCGCCCTCGCTGCCGTCCATATTTCTCGGCAGCCCCATAACTATCTGCTCTGCCCTTCTTTCTCCTGCAACAGCAGCGATTTTTTCCACAAGTCTTTCAGTATTGTATTCTGTTATCACCGTAACGGGAGAAGCGATCATTTCGCCCTTGTCACAAACAGCGATACCTGTTCTGGCTCTTCCGTAATCTATTGAAAGTATTATCATAATAATTCTCCGGTTATTTTATCGACATTACATGATCTGAGTAGTTATTCATCAGTATTTCCGGCTTATTGTCATCATCAAAGACAATGACATTCAGGGAAACATTTGTGCCTATAGGGACCTTGTCTATTTCTGAAATATCAAGCCCCTGTATCCTGCACATAATAGTCTTTATAGCACAGCCGTGAGAAACAACGCAGACAGTTTTTCCTTTTTCGTTTTTCAGTATATCGGAAATGGCAGCCCCTGTGCGCTCATATACCTGCAGCATGGACTCGCCTCCCGGAGCATGAAAGATACCGGAGTTGTTTCTCCAGTTATAAAACTGCTCAGGATATTCCTTTTCGATATCTGTCAGAAATCTGCCTTCCCACTCTCCTGCATCGATCTCCGACAGCCGCGGGTCGATTTTTACCGGAACCTCATGATAGAGATTGATTCCTCCGGCGGTGAGCTTTGCTCTTTTCAGCGGAGTAGTATAAATGATATCGATAGGCTCCGCCGCGAGAAGCTCGGAAACTGCAGCGATCTGGGCTCTGCCCGTTTCGGTGATATCGCTGTCTATGCTCCCCTGAAAAAATCTTTTCAGGTTTCCCTCCGCCTGACAATGTCTTACGATTATGATCTTTGTCATTTAGTATTCCACTTTCCTTTTTCTTTATTACCCTTATACCTCAACTGTTCCGGTAAGCTCTGTGACAGAGGAATAGCCGTGAGTTTCCAGATAACCCAGAAGTCCTTCCTTTATCTTTACAGGAGCGTAGGGATCAGTGAAAAGAATCGTTCCTATCTGTATCGCATCTGCTCCTGCTATCATCATTTCCACAGCGTCCTGCCAGTTTGAGATGCCTCCCAGTCCGATGACCGGTATCTTTACCGCCTTTTTGACCTGCCAGACCATTCTCACAGCCACAGGGAATACTGCCGGACCCGACATTCCTCCTGTGACGTTTTTGATGATGGGTCGTCTGCTTTCGATATCTATCCTCATCCCGGTCAGGGTATTTATCAGTGAAACTGCGTCGGCTCCTGCGCTTTCGGCAGCCCTTGCAACCTCTGCGATATCCGCAACATTAGGGGAGAGCTTTATTATCAAAGGCTTCTTGCAGAAGGGGCGCACTGCGGCGGTTATTTTTTCCACCGATTCCGGAGATGTCCCGAACTGCGCTCCGCCCTCCTTGACATTGGGACAGGAGATATTCAGCTCTATCATATCAACGTCGCTGTCGGAAAGTCTCTCCGCTATCCTGCAGTAGTCCTCCTGGGTGCTTCCTGCAGCATTGGCGATAACGACCGTACCCTGCTTCCTGAGATAAGGAAGCTCTACGTTTATGAAATGCTCCACTCCCGGATTCTGCAGACCTACGGCATTGAGCATCCCCATAGGTGTTTCCGCTATCCTGGGAGGGGGATTGCCGGGGCGCTCCTTCAGAGTTGTTCCCTTGCAGGAAATACCTCCGAATACCGAAAGGGGATATAATTCCCCGTATTCATGGCCGAAGCCGATGGTACCCGAAGCTGCGATTATCGGATTATCAAATTCCACACCTGCTATCTTTACACTCAGGTCAGACATTACCATGCCACCTCCTCTGCTCTGAATACAGGGCCGTCCTTGCAGACGTGCTTATATGTAACGCTGCCGTCGTCTCTTCTGATACCCACGGCGCATCCGAGACAAGCTCCCACTCCGCAGGCCATTCTCTGTTCCAGAGAAACAAAGCACTCCTTGCCGTGGTTTTTTGCTGCAGCTGCGATATTTTTCAGCATCGGAGTCGGTCCGCAGGCGCATATCATATCGTATTCCTCAATCATTTCTTCAAGCGGACCAGTTACAAAGCCGTGGACTCCGTAGCTGCCGTTATCTGTTGTCTCTACAAATCTGCAGCCGATCTTTCTGAAATCCTCAGTCAGTATCACCGCGCTTTTATCTCTGAAGCCATTTATGACAGCACAGCTGCTGCCGGCTTTTTTAGCGCTGTAAAGCATAGGGGGCACGCCTATGCCGCCGCCAATGAAAATGACCTTCTTTCCCTCCGGAATCTCAAAGCCTTTTCCCAGGGGAGCTATCATATTGACCGTGCTGCCCTCTTCAAGCTCTGCAAGTATTCTGGTACCCTCTCCTCTTATTTCAAACACGATCCTTATGCATCCGTTTTCCACATCACAGACAGAAATAGGTCTGCGGAGAGTTTTTCCGGGTACAAGAATATGTGCGAACTGTCCCGGCAGTGTGATCTCCGCCAGTTCAGGAGCCTCCAGCATAAAACTGAATATTGTCGGAGTAAGCTGTTTCTTTGAAACAAGCCTGCAATCCTGGACGTCAAACTTCATTTATATCATTCCTTTCAGACGGCCTTTATATAGACTGATGCACCTGCACATTCCGTGTGGTTTCTGCTCCGGAAAGCAATCCGGATTCCGTCAGTCCGTGATCTGCCTATCAGTACTCTAACATTATAACATATATTTCAACCCATGAAAACAAAAAATAATAATTTTATACTATAAATCTGTTATTTGTATGCCGTTATTTTTTCTCAGGCAGCATTACAAGCTCCGATGCTTTCGCTTCCACTGCATTCAATATCACCCCGCAGTTTTCAAAGACCCTTTTCCTTATCCTCTCTGTCAACAGACTTATTTCAGAGGCTGTTATATCAGGTCTGACTTCAACTCTCAGAGATCCTATATATTTCCCCGGCCCGTAATTATGGAATACAACCCTTGTTACGGAAATGACCTCATCCTCTTCCGTGACGAGCTTCCGGATTTCTGAGGTAAGCTTTTCTCCTGCACCTGTTCCAAGTATTTCGTCAACTGCTTTTATAGTCATGAATATTCCCGTTCTCAGCATAAAGGCTGAGATTACCAGACCGACGCATGGTTCGGGATTTACAGGCCCGGAGGAAAAAAACACAGCGCAGACAAACACCGATGCCGATACCAGAGCATCCATCAGAGCGTCTGTGCCCGAACATTGTAAAGCCGGTGAATCCACCCGTCTGCCGGTTATCTTATAGTATCTTCCAAGCGCTATTTTAATGATAACGGAAAGTGCGATCAGTGACAGTCCGATGGCGCTGTAGCTTGTGCTCTCCGGAAAATACAGTTTTTCCGCCGATCTGAAAGCGGAATCCGTACCTGCATAGACTATCAGCACAGCAACCAGAAGCTGGCTCAGATATTCGATCCTCCCGTGACCCCACGGGTGCTTCTTATCCGCCGCCTTGGCTGCTATTTTCGCCCCCAGAAGAGTTATTACACTGGCAAGCACGTCACTCAGATTATTGACTGCGTCAATTACAACTGCTATGGAATTTGCAGAGAGGCCGACACCGGTCTTTATCAGTACCAGCATTACATTGGTCATAATTCCGAGAACGCTTGCCCGTATAATGATTTTTTCTCTTGTAAGACGCTGTTTGTTTACCATATACATACCCCGATCATATTGCTTTTGCTTACACAAAGGTCAGGGAAGCACTGATCAGACCGGGTCAGCTGTCTACTCCCCCGCCGTCAGGTCCTTGCTCAATGCGAGCCCTGCTCAGTGATCCCTCGATCATATACAGTAATATATATACGTTGACCGGTAGTCAAAGGATACTGGCAATATAACACAAGATATATAATTGCCCATAAAAGGGGGTGCCGCCCTGTATTTCATTACAAAATACAAGACGGCAGAGGTTGTTAAGCAACAGCTGTATTTATGACAAGCTGTCACTTCTTTTATTATAGCAAATCACAATTAAAGTGTCAAACCTTTTCCACACCAGCGTCGACGCTGGACCCGTGTTCGCGTAATCGCTCATTTCATTCGCTCTGTCGTGCATACTTATACTCTCGTCGCGCGGCATC
>CAMVQZ010000080.1 GCA_947169745.1 uncultured Clostridia bacterium | reverse complement strand
CGCGGCTGGTTTTTACTAACTTCTATCATATCACTCTCTCGGCACAGAGCGCCTGTTTATCCCGGAATTATTTTAGCAGCGTGACGCTGCACCCGTGTTCGCGGTGCGTGCTGGCTGGTTGACAAATTGGTGTGGGTGAATTATTATTGTAATGGAATCGGAGGGGGGAGATGGTGTGTTGTTTTCTGAGGTGTTGGATAGTTATATCAGACAGATAGGATGTACGAATAAGGAGCTGGGAAAGCTGTGCGGTATTTCTCCGGAGAGTATCGGAAGATACAGGAAAGGCAGCAGAACACCCTCGGATGGTACAGTTTCCTCAATTGCGGCAGGTATTACAGCTGCTGCAGAAGCCAGTGGGATAAAGCTTTACCGGGAAGAGGTAGAGAGAACCCTTTCGGATACACTTTCTCAGAGGGCGGATGCGGATTATGAAACGTTTTATAATAATCTGAAAAAACTCGTGACAGCACTGGGGCTTTCAAATGCGGAGCTTGCTAAAAATCTGGGGTATGACCCTTCCTATATTTCAAGGGTTTTGTCAGGAAAACGAAGGATATCTGATATTGGGAAATTCGTCGGCGACTTTTCGGCTTATGCCTCGGAGAGATACTGGAACGATCCCGGAGCCTCCGTTATTGCTCAGGTGACAGGTTGTCAGGAAAAAGGCTTCAGGGATAAAGCCGGTCTTGCAGATACCCTCAGTTCCTTTCTGGGTGTCAGGATCCCGAAGAAAAATCAGGAACAGCTCACAGATATCCTTGGGGTTATCAATGATTTTGATATCGGGGAATATAACAGATCGGTATTTTCAGAAAAGCAAAAGATCTCCAGACTGACATTCAGATTTCCCTCGTCAAAAAGATATTACGGCATAAAGGAAATGATGATTGGTGAGATAGATTTCATCAAGGCTGCAATACTTTCAAGGTCAATGGAGGATGTCACTGTATTCAGCAATATGCCCCTGAATGAAACGGATCAGGATAGTGATACTGACAAAAGGATAAGAACCGGTATTCTTATGATGTTAAAAAAAGGCCTGCACCTGAATATGATACATAACATCCATCGTCCCGAGGATGAAGTTCTCCGGGAGATCAGGGACTATATTCCCTTTTATATGACAGGTCAGGTATCGCCCTATTATCTTCCGGGTGAAAACGACAGCAATCTGCTTTCTGTGCTGAAGGTCTCAGGTGCTGCGGCACTCAGCGGAGAGGCTGTTGTCGGTCATTGCCGGGACGGTCGTTATTATCTGACGGATAACAGGGATGAAATGAGATATTATAATAAAAGAGCAGCCCAGCTTCTCAGAAGAAGCAGACCGCTCATTCAGATATATAACAGGAGAAGAAGTGAGGAATTCGGGAAAGCTTTTGAATTGCTGATGGAAAAAGGCATCAGCAGAATGATATGCAGCACCCTTCCGTTGTTTACAGTTTCTGAGGAGCTTCTGGAAAGGATACTTTCCCATAATAAGCTCCCGGAAAGTGTAAGGAAAAGGATAATATCCCTTGCCCGGGACAGAAAAAAGAGCTGCAGCCGTATGCTGACGAAAAAAAGCATCCGGCTGGAGGTTCCCTTCCCGGAAAGAAAGTACTTTGACGAGTACAGACTTTCTCTTTCCGTTCAGGAGTTGTTCTATGAAAAGGAAATAAGATATACTTATGATGAATATACAGAGCATCTGAGGCTTACAAAGGAATTTCTCAGCCAGTATCCCGGATGTACCGTAAAGACCAGAAAGGAGCCTGTCTTTAATAATATAAGTATCACTTCGGTGGCTGATAATCTGGTGATGATTTCAAAAAACAGAGCTCCTGCCATACATTTCGTGATAACTCATCCTGATCTGGCAAATGCCGTTTCGGAGATTATCTGAAACTGAAAACCCGATACAATACCATTGGCGGCATATTCCCTGCTGAGCTGTAATATAAAATGGGTAATACCAGCGGCTCTGACCGGGTTACATTTCTCCGGGGTTTATAATTTTCTCTTCTTCTTTTTTATTTCCAGAGCTATCTTTACCCCGGCAAAAACAATTATTCCTGCCAGAGCAGCAAAGACAACAGTGGTTTCCAGCGGATAGGAATCTGAGCCGGTATCCTTCTTTTTGACCGAATATTCAGTCAGCACCTCTTTGCTTTCTTCCTTGACGGCATCATCTCCGGATACCTCTGCTGTTTCAGGCTGAGAGCTATCCTCCGGAGAAGCTGACTTTGAGCGCTTCTTTTCAGTCCTGCTGTTTTTTCCGGAGGCTTCTCCTGACGACCGGGAGGTTTTGCTTTCGTCGGTTTTTTCCGCTGTGGAAATCTCTGATCTGGTGACAGAATGAGTAGATCCCCTTTCACTGACAGTGAGTTTCATATCAAGCTTCTGACTTTCTTCGGGGCGCTCAGGTCTGTTGCAGACACAGGAAAGGGAAAAGCCGTATGTGCCGCCATTTTCATCAATAGGACTGAATCTTACTATCAGAGATTCATTTTTAATGCTTTTATCGCTGAAAAGGCACAGGATATCTGCTGTACCGTTATTTTCAGTCGTTCTCATATATTTGTTTTTTGTCTTATCACTGAAGCTGCAGTATTTGAATTGCAGCTTATCCGGGTC
Source organism: uncultured Clostridia bacterium (assembly GCA_947169745.1). Classification (GTDB taxonomy): domain Bacteria; phylum Bacillota; class Clostridia; order Oscillospirales; family Acutalibacteraceae; genus UBA1213. Next base: position 7,342 of record CAMVQZ010000080.1, on the reverse strand, counting down.
ATAGCTGAGGGAAAGCTTATAAGCCCCCAGCCCGTCCTTATCGCTGAGGTCTACATAAATATCAAATGCCTTTCCTGCTTTGATATCGTCCCCGGCATAAAACTCTACCCCGGCTTCGTTTTTTCCGTATACCGGAAATACAGGGAATGCCGTCAGCAATAATAACAACGCTGTCAGCAAAGCAGCCGCTCTTTTCATAAATATCCCCTCCGGTCATTCTCTTTATTCTTTCCGAGTATATCTTATCACACCACCCAACTAATTTCAACCGCGCCCGGCAGCCCTCACAGGCTGTTTCTTGCGGCTGGTTTATTCTGACTGCCGGTAACTCACTCTCTTGATAGTGAGCGCCTGCTTTTGTAGTCAGTATCCGTTTAATATAACAGGAGCGAAGCGACAACCGGAATTTCTCATTTTTATTTATTATTTATCCTTTATTCCTGTCACAGACAAATAGTATAATGTTGCCGCTGAAATTATACACTCAGGCTTTATCCCGGAATTATTTTAAGCTAACGCTGCCTGGTGCAGGGCATTAAGATAATCGGCAGTATGCTTTTATGATAAAAATATATAAAAAAGGCTGTGAAGTCAGATGAATTCAAAAATATACTGGATATGGCTGCAAAGATGCCTTGGGGTGAGTTACGGGCAGTTAGGCCGGGCTCTCAAGGTATTCGGAAGTATCAACGGGCTGTATAATGCGAACCCGGGGGATTACTCGGACAGCGGACTTTTTACTGCAGGCTGCATCAAAAAGCTGTCCGACAAGGATCTGGGCTATGCAGAGGATGTTTTTTATAAGTGTGAGCTTCTTGGGATAGACGTTGTTCCCTTCGGAGACAGCAGATATCCCCGAAGGCTGGCAGATATCAGCACACCCCCGGTAGTTCTGTATAAGAAGGGAAAGCTTCCGGAGGAATATTCTGTATTTGATGCTGTTGTGGGAACAAGAAATCCCGACGAATCCGGCAAGGCTCTTGCCTATAACCTGGGGTATGATCTTGCCCGCAGCGGTCATATAGTAGTCAGCGGAGGTGCTCTTGGCGTTGATATATTCTCCCACCGGGGAGCACTTGATGCCGGAGGAAGGACGATGTGCGTTATTGCCTGCGGTATAGACAGATACAGAAGTGCCTATCAGGACATAATACTGGACAGGATCCCGGAAAAAGGCACACTCGTTTCGGAGTATCCTCCGGGATATCCCCAGACAAAAGCAGGCTTTCCGATCAGGGACAGGATCATATCCGGACTTGCTGATGCTGTGACAGTGGTTCAGGCCGGAACAGGCAGCGGAGCGCTGATCACTGTAAAAACCGCATATGACCAGGGGAGAAAGATATTTGCCTTTCCCGGATCCTGCGGTTATCCTCATGCGCTGGGTACAAATATGATGATAAAATACGGTTTTTCTGCTGTTCTCAGTTATATGGATATACTGAACTGGCACGATAAGCAAAGGCTTGACCCGGATGAGCCGGAGGCTCTCAATCCTCCTATGACACGGGAAATGAAAAACAAGCTTTCCGCCAGAGATCCGGATGTCAGACCCTATCAGAAGCCGGGCAGAATGCTCCAGTCTCCATACGGATATGCCGGCGATCTGGCAGCGGAGGATGACTTCTACCGTGAGCAGAGAAATCCTTCCGGCAGGACGAAAAATGCTCCGGCTGCCCCGGTGTCAGATACATCGCCAGAGATCAGCCTTTCGGGGATCATACCGGACGATCAGATACTTCCCGATGAAACAGCCGGGACATCTCTTCGCAGCGAAAGGGAAAGGGAGCTGGAGTATCTTCACGATCTCAAAAGGAGAGCGGAAAAGGGGGAGAGAGAGCCTCTTGACAGCCCTCTGAGGAAAAAGGGCTATGACCGGGATACAGAGCGGTACAAAAGGCTTATGGAGATAGAGCGTCTGAGTAAAAAGCTTAATGTCAGCTTCGGACTTTATCAGATACCTAAGGAGAGATTTCTGGGAATATTCCAGCCGGATTATTACGAAAAATATATGAAGGGGCATATTTCCGGAGATGAGAACCAGGAACTCCCGGAAACCGGTACCGTTCCCGGAAAAAAGAAGGAGACCTACATTATAAAAAGCCGCCGCCGTTTCAGGAAAAAAGCAGCTTCTCCGGAAGATACAACAGACAATGCCGGAGAAATGAGAAAAAAATTGGACATTTCAGAAAAAAATCCAATAAATCAGTTGACAAAAAACGCTGTTTCGGTGTATGATACAATTTCAGATGAACCTCTTGGTGCGGATCAGATAAAGCTTCTCACCGGACTTGATATCGGTTCAGTATTATCTTCTCTTACTGAGCTGCAGATCGAGGGGCTTGTGACAAAGCTTCCCGGCAGCAGATATGTGAGGAAATGATTTTTTCGGAGGATGGATAATGTCAAAGCTTGTAATAGTGGAGTCTCCCGCAAAAGCTAAAACAATAAAGAAGTATCTTGGTTCTGATTATGAAGTAGTTGCTTCTATGGGACACGTTCGTGATCTTAACCCGAAGCGTCTCAGCGTTGATATAAAGAAGAAATTCAAACCGAATTACCAGCTTATTGAAGGAAAAGAAAAGTTAGTTGACGATCTTGTAAAGCTTGCAAAGGCAAGCGACTGCGTATATCTTGCGACCGACCCTGACCGGGAGGGAGAGGCCATTTCCTGGCATCTGGCATATCTTCTTGGACTTGATCTCAATGATGACAACAGGGTCACCTTCAATGAGATAACAAAGACCGGAGTAAGCAGTGGAATGCATTCTCCGAGGAAGATTGACACCGATCTGGTGAATGCACAGCAGGCAAGAAGGATACTGGACAGGCTTGTGGGCTACAAGCTCAGTCCCTTTCTCTCCCAGAAGATAAGAAAGGGGCTTTCCGCCGGCAGAGTTCAGACAGTTGCCGTAAAGATAATAGTAGACAGAGAAAGAAAGATAAGAGCCTTCAAGCCGGAGGAATACTGGAGCATTGACGCTAAATTTATTCCGAAGGGCAGCAGAAAGGCATTTCCGGCTTCTTATTTCGGAGACAGAAGCGGCAAGGTAAGGATAACAAATGAAGCTCAGGCCTCAGCTATACTGAATGATTTACAGGACAAGCCTGCAATTGTAGAAAAGGTCAGACACGGAACAAGGCGCAAAAAGCCTTCTCCTCCCTTTATCACATCTACTCTCCAGCAGGAGGCTTCAAGAAAGCTGGGTTTCCAGTCCAAGCGCACAATGAGGGTGGCGCAGGAGCTTTATGAAGGCGTTGATATAATCGGTATGGGCGCTGTAGGTCTCATAACATATATGAGAACTGACTCTCTCAGACTTTCAGAGGATGCTCTGAATGCAGCCGAAAGCTATATCAGGAACAGATGGGGAGAGAAATATCTTCCCGGCGAGCACAGACATTTCAAATCAAGAGCCGGAGCACAGGACGGACACGAAGCCATAAGACCCACAATGATCGACCTTGAGCCGTCGTCCATCAAAGACAGCCTCACATCAGATCAGTATAAGCTTTATAAGCTCATCTGGGAAAGGTTTATCGCCTGCCAGATGGCTGAATGCATACAAAAGACTACACAGGCAGATATTGCAATTGGCGACCACATTTTCAAGGCTTCCGGTTATATAGTTGATTTTGACGGTTATTCAGTTCTTTATGTAGAGAGCAAGGATACCGCTGATGATGAAAAGGAATCAGAGCTTCCTCCGCTGGAAAAAGATATGCCCGTCAGGGTCAAAGAAATGAAGCCTAATCAGCATTTCACCCAGCCTCCTGCAAGATTTACAGAGGCAAGTCTTATCAAGGCTCTGGAGGAAAACGGCATCGGCAGACCTTCCACATATGCTGCGACCATCAGCACCATCACTTCCAGAGGATATGTCAAGAGGGAGAGCAAGACTCTCATCCCCACAGAGCTGGGAGAGGTATCCACAAAGCTTATGGAGGAAAAGTTCCCGAAAATAGCGAATGTAAAGTTTACTGCACAGATGGAGCAGAATCTGGATACGGTTGAGGACGGAAAATATGAATGGGTTCAGCTTCTGACGGATTTCTACGGAGATTTTGACAAGACCCTCAAAAAGGCAAAGGAAGAAATGAAGGGCGTCAAGATCGAGCTTGAAGAGGACAAGACAGATCTGGTATGTGATAAATGCGGCAAGCCGATGGTAGTCAAATACGGCAGATTCGGCAGATTTATTGCCTGCTCGGGCTATCCTGAATGTACCAATACTGTAAAGGTGATAAACAAAACAGGCGTTCCCTGTCCGAAATGCGGCGGAGACGTCATTGTAAAGAATTCAAAAAGGGGCAGACAATTCTATGGCTGCTCAAACTATCCCAATTGTGATTTTGTTTCTTGGTACGAGCCCACAACGGAAAAATGCCCCCAGTGCGGTGGTGTGCTTTTCCGGAAAAAGGGCAAAAAACCGAAGCTTATCTGCAATACTGAGGGATGCTCCTTTGAAAAGGATGCAGAATAAAAAATAACTCCCCCATCCGAATGACGGAAAGAAAAAAATTTCGCCAGCCTTTTTAAAGGCTGCGGGGTCCATGGGGCAGAGCCCCTGGTCGCACTCCGCAGAGTGCGAAATCTCCAAAACTGCCGCAGGCAGCAAAAAAATAACTCCTCATCCGAATGAGGTAGTCCTTTTAAAAGCGCAGCGAGAAAAAGACGGACGGAAAGCTGAGAACGGAAAACAGAAAACAGAGAAAGCCGGTGAATCCAACAATTCACCGGCCTTTGTTTTGAGTTACTGATTTTTTCTGATTGCGACAGCTCTATGTTTTGGGTTTATTGTGTAAATTACTTAAACTGCCGGGCGGTCCTCATAGTTATCGGTGACCGCCGCCTCCGCCGTGACTTCCGCCGCCTCCGAAGCTTCCGCCGCCGCCTCCGCCGCTGCTGGATTGAAGCCTTACCCTTGAGGTATGCTCTGTCAGGAAGCGATCCTGGCTGTCATTGAAGCTGATATTGTTGCGGGAGGTATATGCGGATGCCTTCTGAGCTTCTCTGAATTTATATTGCCTGCGGATACTGCTTTTTCTCAGGCCTCCGATTATAAGCCCCAGTGCCACACCTACAACGATAGCTACATAGAAAAACTTATAGGGAGGGAAGGGAAGGCTTATGATCCTGCCGAAAAATGAATATCTGTAGCAGGCGGCTTCCTCGTTATAGTAGCTCCATTCCCATGCCGGGCCCTTTTCCTTATAGACCTTGACATCTCTGAGGAAGGATTCGATAGCGCTTTTTACGCTGTCTCTGTAGATCTTCTGTCCGCTTTTCGGAAGGTATTTATACATTCCCTGTATCATATCCTCGATCCTGTCCTCGAAGCCGCTGTTTGTATAATACAGTCTTGCGTCGTGGTATGCGTCGATATAGTCGAAGGAGGGGGAATGACCCTCAAAATCCAGATACAAGAACAGGCAGTTTGTATCCGGGTCAGTACCGTAAAGCATTTCCGAGCCCTTTTGTGTAAAGCTCTTTGTTTCGCTGTCGGTTCTGTAGAGACCTCCCAGGAAAATGGAAACATTGATTCCTGTTTCTCTGGCGGTATCACCTATCATTTTAACGATTTCCTTTGTTTCTTCATCGTTATCCTTGAATATTTCAGCTTCATCCCTGAAATAATAGGTCTCGCCGAAATAATAATCATTTGTATAAAGTGCGTCTCTGTAATTAGAGGAGGTATAGGGGAACTTGTGTACCGGGGTGACAGCCCTGCGTCCTGTTTTATCCACGGAGGAATTATAATCCTTAGCCGCATATACAGGAGAGCATATCATACAAAGGGCGGTAATGATCGCTGCAGCTGCAGCAATAAATCTCTTCATCATAGCAGCATACCTCCCAGGAAATAACCTAATACGAATACTATCAGGGTGACCAGAGTCAATATGAAGAGGTAGTGCCTCCTCAGCTTCTTTTCATCTATCGGAAGCTCGCCGCTGATCTTGCCCGACTGTCCGTTTATTGCATATTCCCAGACCTTACCCTTATAATGGAAGGTCATAAACCACACAGGCAGAAGCACATAACTCCAGCGCAGCTGCTCCACATTATTCCGGAAGCTTTTTCCCACGAGCTTATCATAATTACATGAGGATTCAATGGCAGCCATATTATTTTCCATCATTCTCTCATATATCCTGGGGTATACCTGCTCCTTTGTAACGTCATATTTATCTGCAAGGAAGCCGCTGAGATATGCCATATCGAAATCTCTGATCTTTGAATAATCATAGGGCTCGATGGATTCCATCAGGCTGTCCTCGATCTTTTTTGAACCGTCTGCAGGCACGCCGTCATATCTTACGTTTATATCTCTTCTGACAAAAAATACCTGAGTTTGTGTATACCGGTAATTACCGCTTGTCCATGAACGTATCTTTTCACCCTTTGCTTCCATCATTGATCTTGTGATAGCGTCAGCTACCCAGAAGGGAACATAAAGCCCCGTCATCTTTTCTATCTGTTTATCAGAAATAAGGTCATTTGGTATGAACTTTTTTGATTTTGCCCAGTTATTGAAATATTCCACAGCCTTATCCTTGCCGAATGCAAAGGGCATTACCTTATCAGGCCGGTACAAGCCCCCGACCCTGCCCTTGAGAATGACCGGGTTATGGCAGTAATAACAGAAGGAAGCTGCCGTATTATAATCACAGACTATCTCAGCTCCGCAGCTGGGACATTGATATACTCTTGTGTTCTCTTCAAATTCAACGTCCTTCTCTGATTTTTTCTCTTCCGGAGGGGTCTGCTTTCGGGCTTCTTCAGCCGCCTGCTGCTGCGCGTCATTCCTCTGGGCTATCATATTATTGATATCTGTCTCAGTATATTCTGACCGGCAGTATTCACAGCAGAACAGCTGCTTGTCCGGGTCAAACTTCAGATCTGCGCTGCAGTTAGGACATTGATACAATTTAACATCCATTATTTTTTTCACTCCTCACACTTTTATTACGCTAAAAAAATTATACTATACTTCCCGCCCCCCTGTCAACCAGGCAGCGGTGCGTGCTCGCACTGAGCGATTCGCGTTATCGCTCGTTTACACTCGCTCTGTCGTGCGTACATAAACTACCGTCGCGCGGCATCCGGCGCTCACCGCCTCAGACAATACTCCTACCCCTCGCCGCCGCAGCCCTCACAGGCTGCTTCTTGCGGCTGGTTTGCTCTGACTTCCGGAGTTTCACTCCCCTGACAGCGGGCGCCTGTTTTCTCCCAGAATTATTTTAGCAGCGTGACGCTGCACCCGTGTTCGCGTTATCGCTCGCTACTCTCGCTCTGTCGTGCGTACATATACTTTCGTGGCGCGGTTGTCAGATCTGT
>CAMVQZ010000079.1 GCA_947169745.1 uncultured Clostridia bacterium | reverse complement strand
GCATACATATACTCTCGTGGCGCGGTTGTCAGATCTGTGTAAAGAGGATACCGACCATCTTTTTGCCGCGGGACAAAAGTGTCCACACGCACGACAGAGCGAATGGAATGAGCGAACCCCGCGAATCGGGTCCAGCGTCACGCTGGCCGCCGCAGCCCTTACAGGCTGCTTCTTGCGGCTGGTTTATATTAACTTTCGGTTTTTCGATCCCCTGACAGTGAGCGCCTGTTTTTTCGGAATTATTTTGCAGCGTGACGCTGCACCCGTGTTCGGTGCGAGCACGCACGGTGGTGGGTTGCGGATCGGGGGTGGATGGGGTATAATGGAATAAAAAGCTGCGGAGAGTGAGAGCTATGGGACTTGAAAAAATGATAAATGCTGCTCAGATGAAGGAGCTTCCTGAGCTGGTATTGAAAAACGGAAGAGTTGTAAATGTTTTTACCGGGGAGATAATAAAACAGGATGTCGCTGTGACAGACGGCATTATTGTCGGACTGGGGGAATACAGCGGAAAGAGAGAGATCGACCTTGAGGGGCGCTTTGTGCTTCCGGGATTCGTCAATTCTCATCTTCATGTGGAATCCTCGATGGTAACTCCGGATAACTATTCGATGGAAGAACTCAGACAGGGGACTACAACGATTATTACTGATCCTCATGAATTTGTAAATGTAAAGGGGATAACTGCTCTGAAGGATGTGCTGGCGGCAGCAAAGAGATCAGTATTGAATTACTATGTGATGCTTCCCTCCTGCGTTCCGGCGACTCCTTTTGAGCATTCCGGCGCAAAGCTGGAAGCGGCGGATCTGCTGCCCTTCAAGGATGATCCGTGTGTTCTGGGACTTGCAGAAATGATGAATGTACCCGGTGTGACAGGATGCGACAGGGGCGTTATGGATAAGCTTTCTGCTTTCAGTGATATGGTGATAGACGGGCATTTCCCCGGAGGCGAGGGCAAGACTCTGAATGCATATATATGCGCCGGCGTTACAACAGATCACGAAAGCATTACATATGAGGAAGCGCTTGAGAAATTAAGAGCCGGAATGGCTGTCCTGGTGAGAGAAGGCTCGGCAAGCAGAAACCTGGAAGCTATTATTTCAGGTGTTGTCAGAAACGGCACGTTTACAAGCAGACTTGCCTTCTGTACTGACGACAAGCATCTGGCTGATATCCGGAGAGACGGTACTGTCAGATTCTGTATCAAAAAATCTGTCGGACTGGGATTGCCTGTGTTAAAGGCGGTGCAGATGGCTACGATCAATGCCGCAAGGATCTACGGACTGAAACATATCGGAGCTGTAGCCTGCGGATATAAAGCGGATATGGTTGTCACAGACAGCCTGGAGGAGATCAATATCTGCAATGTATTCAAGGATGGCATTCCTGTTGATGAGATTCAGCAAACTCATAGACCTCAGTATAATACAGAGCTTCTTGATGATGTTAACTGTGCCCCGCTGGATGAGAATGCATTTGAAATACCGGAAAAGGAAAGCTATGACGTGATCGGACTGGTGGAGCATCAGATAATAACCAGGGCTCTGAAGATGACAAGCGAAGAAATAAAAGAGGGACTGCGCAGCGGTACAGTGAGAAAGATCGCTGTGGTGGAAAGACACCACGCTTCCGGAGAGCACAGCACCGCATATATTTCTGGTTATGGTCTTTCTCACGGCGCAATAGCTACAACTGTTGCTCACGACAGCCATAATATCGTAGTTATCGGAGATAATGATAATGATATGCTCCGTGCAGTGGAAACCCTTAAAGAAACAGGCGGCGGTTATGTTATAATTAGGGATAATAAAACAGAGGGCATCCTTCCCCTGAGACTTTGCGGCCTTGTGAGCCTGTCAGCTCCGGAGGAGTTTATTCCCGCTCTGGAGAGTATAATTAATAAGGCGTATGAAATGGGAGTGAATAAGGAGATCGATCCTTTTATAACTCTTTCCTTCTGCGCTTTGCCGGTGATACCGGAACTGAGGATAACTGACTGCGGTCTGTTTGATGTGAGAAGGTTTGGTTTTATAGAATAAAATAATTTGCTATTGAAGAGGGATATAATGAAAAACAAAAAAACATTTATCGTATTTGTTACAGTATTTGCGGCAATGCTTATAATATCGGGCTGCAGCTCAGGAGGCAAAAGCTCCTCTGATGCGGAAGGCAGCAAGGCTTCTCTGGTCTCTCAGGAAAGCAGTAAGCCGGAGAGCAGCAAGGCTTCGGAACAGACCTCGTCACAAAAATCAGAGGATGAGGGCTTTGTGGATTTCGGATCTGGAAAAGAGGAAGGAAAGACGCTTTCCGATTTTTTCGACGACCCGGATTATGCATATGTAATAAAAGGAGCTGAGGAAAAGCTCTCGAATAAATATTATGACGTAAAGATAAGCGTTGAGGGGAAAAGCGTACTTGTTCTGTCAGCCTCTCCAAAGGATGGGACAGACCCGGAAAGCGAAAAAGCCGGAAAGGCTCTGGAACAGACCGGAACAAGGGCTGCAGCTCTCCTGAACAGACTGATAAAGCTTACCGGGGATGAGAATATCACACTTGAGCTGCGCCGTGAAAACAGCGAGGGAAGTGTCGCTGAAACAAAAAAATATACTGCTTCTGACAGCAGCACAGAGGAGCAGCTACCGACCCTGGCTGAACTGGGCGAGAGCTCTGTATTGCAGGATGCAGCAAAAGCGCTGGCAGATTCTCTGGGTAATTTTGAGGATGTTACCGCCGAGGTGCAGGGGGATAATACTGTGGTCGTGGGAGCCGTTTATCCTGATGTGATACCTGAGGGCGCGGAGTCGGCTGTGGAAGAAAAGATAGACGGTGCATCATCACAGGTGAGCAGTATGATATCAAAGCTTTGTATCCTTACCGGAGAAACGGAGATCTATGTACGTCTGGTGATAACTGACAGCACCGGAAGAGAGGTCGCTTCAAGGACTTACTGACAGAGAATAAGCAAAGGAGCTTTTAAAAAACAATAATAAGTTGCTTTTCTGCCGATGGTTTCATTCGTTTTGCTGCGTGGCTGGCTTGTTCTGATGTAGCGATAGTTCTGTGCAGTGCGTGCCTCGCACGGAGCCAAAGGAGTGAACCAAGGATCCCCCTTTGTGGAAATCCCTCCTCTTTTCTTTGAGCCGGAGGGTACTGACGGCTAACGAAAGAAAGTATGGACATCTGCTTTGGTGAACGAATGGAGAGGATCATACAAAACCACGGGTTTTCATACAGACCTACAGCTTGCATATTCGTTCTGTCCGGCACATACGAAGCAACACTCAGCATAAAGACTTCCCGAACGCAAAGCAGGGGTTTAAGGAGGGGGATTTTCAAAGGGGCGGCAGCTCCATAACAATACTCATTTCCTGTCGCCCAGGCACGGAAGAAGTGAATAGAGAATAACGAATAGTGAATAGTTGTGGTTGTCGCTGTCGCTCCTGCTATAGTAGGCTTGTGAGTGACGATACTGACTACAAAAGCAGGCGCTCGCTGTCAGGGGAGTGAGATACCGGAAGTCAGAGCAAACCAGCCGCAAGAAGCAGCCTGTAAGGGCTGCGGCGGCCAGCGTGACGCTGCCGCTGCCGATGCGGTTGACAATGAGGGGGAAAAGTAATATTATCATATTAGAAGATTGTGTGTGGGGATTGTATCGTTGTGGCATTGAAGCTCCGGATCGACGATCCGGGAGATAGGTGGTGAAAATATGAGGACAGGTATCTCTACCGGGTGTCTTTATCCTGTGCTTACAAAGGATTCTCTTGAGATTCTTTCGGAGCAGGGCTTCGAGCTTTTTGAGATTTTTTTCAATACATTTTCAGAGCTTGAACCGGATTATACAGACAGACTGAAAAGAATACTGGAGAGAGGCAGGGCAGAGGTCTGTTCCATACATCCGTTCACATCATCATATGAGTCCTTTCTTCTTTTTTCTGCATACGAAAAGCGGTTTGAGGATGGGCTGAGGTTTTATGAAATGTATTTCCGGGCTGCCCGGAGACTGGATTGTAAGTATGTGATAATCCATGGCCTCAGCGATCTTTTCAGTTATATAAGTCACGAGGAATATTTCCGGAGGTTTATGCTTCTTGCAGAGCTTGCGAATAAATCAGGGGTCACCCTTCTCCAGGAAAATGTCTATAAGCATATAGGAAATGATCCGGGACTTTTTGAAGAAATGTATTCTTTTTCATCCGGGACAGGCTGGGGCTTTGTGCTGGATACAAAACAGGCAGTCAGGGGCGGCTGTGATCCCTGTGATTTTCTGAGAGCAGGTAAGGATAAAATAAAGCATATACATATCAGCGATCATGATAAAGATGGGAATTGCGTTCTTCCCGGCAAGGGAATATTTGATTTTGATGATTTTTTTTCTTGTCTGGAAGAAATAAAATATACCGGAGACGTTATAATAGAAGTATATAACAGCAGTTATTGTGAAACAGAGGAGCTTGGCGATGCAGCCGGATTTCTCAGAAAATATACAGAGTCAGGGAGGAATTAATATGAAGTGTCCGTATTGCGGTTTTGAAGACAGCAAGGTGGTAGATTCAAGGCCAACCGATGAAGGCGAAAGGATCAGACGCCGCAGAGAATGTATGAATTGCTCCAAGCGCTTCACGACATATGAAATAGTCGAAACCACTCCGATTATGGTAATAAAAAGGGATAATTCGAGAGAACCCTTCAGCCGTGAAAAACTGACAAACGGAGTGCTTCGCGCCTGTGAGAAGCGTCCTATATCCCTGGATCAGATAGAGGAGATAATTGATAAAGTAGAGTCAAGGATATATGGAAGTATCGAAAGAGAGATATCCTCAAGACAGGTGGGGGAATATACGATGGAATACCTCAAGAACCTGGATGAGGTAGCTTATGTCAGATTTGCCTCTGTGTATAAACAGTTCAGGGATATCCATTCATTCATGACAGAGCTTGAAGAACTGATAAATGAAAAATAAGGTGATAGTATGATAATAGATACTCACGTCCATATCGGTACAGTTCTGAATTTCAGAATGAAAAAAGAGGATGTACTGTATTCTATGGAAAAATATGGTATCGGATATTCTATTGTTTCTGATATCAGAGCAGTAGAGTTTGCCCATAATCAGAAGCATATCCCCAAGCTGTTTCAGACCTCTCAGTATAAATGCGCTGAAAGCGTTATCGGCTTTGCAAAGGATAATCCGGATAAGATAGGTGCGGCTGTCTGGCTCAAGCCCTACGGTGAAAAAGCGGATAAGGAGATAACAGAGCTTATCAGCCGGGAAAGAAAATATATCAGAGCCTTGAAATTCCATCCCTTTCACTCGACTGTCCCCTTTGACAGCAAGGAGATGGATCCTTTCATCACGATAGCCAGAGACCAGAAGCTTCCGGTGGTCACTCATACGGGAGGCACGGATCAGGCTTCCTGCGTCAGGGTATATAATATGGCAAAGAGATGGCCGGATGTAAACTTTGTGATGGTGCATATGGGTCTTGGCACCGATAACAGCGAAGCTACAGAGCTGATCGGAAAGCTTCCTAATCTGTATGGAGATACCACATGGGTAAAAATGGAAAACACTATAAAATTCATAGAAAAAAACGGAGATGAAAAAATAGTATTCGGAAGTGATAATCCTATCGACGGCAAGGATACATACCTGAATAACGGCAGAGGAAGCGTTTCGATCTATCAGGATTATTTCCATAAGCTTCCGGAGCTGATAAGTCCTTCTTCATATGAAAACCTGATGTATAAAAATGCTCTGAGAATATTCGGAGAGGATATTGTTAAGGCAACACCGCACAGAGATTGCGCGTCAGATTTCGAGCATAATTTTTTGTCAGATTGACAAAATCGACGCAGGAATACTGACGTATTTCAAGGAGATTTTGGCGAAAATGACGGAAAATTTGCCGAAAGATGGCGTGCAAAGCCGTCAGGCGGTCTTTGTGCGGTGTTGCCTTAAGTAAGTACTGAATTAATCCAGTGTTCCTGTTGCACCGTAAGGCGTTATTTATTCAGTGATTCCTTAATATGTGAAAGAAAAAAAGGGCTGTCGCACTAAGCAATTTAGCTTATGCGACAGCTCCTTTTTGATATGTTTGAGAAGTAAATGTCAGCCGGAGGTCTGAGCCGAGCTTTCCTGAGAGGAAACAGCAGAGGTCTCTGTCTTTTCTGAGCTGTTGATGCTGACATTATAAGTGCCGTATGCCCAGCAGAAGGTAACTCCTGAATCAATTCTGATGGAAGCCTGCTTTGTTATGTTTCCTTTGAAATCGGGATTGTCAGACATATCTATAACTGCGGAGATGTTTTCCGGAAGTATAGAGTTAATATCTGCCTTTCTGCCTACAAGGGTGACATTCAGTGATTCAGTCTGAACCTTGACTGTTCTCTCGGGACTTACATTTTCTGTCTGGAATTTCTTGATCGTAAAGGTTTTTGTAGAAAGCTTTGAAGAGTCAAAGGTTACCTTTGCTGTCTTGATATCGTCATTTGCAACGCCTGAGGGATACTGGATATCTACGTTGAATACGTTGTTTTTCAGGCCGACAGTTGAGATATCTATCTCAGAGGTGGAAATGGACTCCATATCCTTTGCAGTCTCCTTGGGAAGGGCAATGCTTACATTTGACGGATCGATCTTGACAATATCGGTATCAAGGACAAAGCTGTCCGGAGTATTTGTGATATTCGGGATGATGTCAAAGGCCTTTACATTCAGAACAGGGATGGTAACATCAACGTTTGAGAAGTCGGCATTCAGATACTTTGAATCTATCTTTTTTTCCTCAGCGTCATAATATATTATATCTGCGCTGACAACGGTGGTTTCGGTAATGGGATCATCTACGGTATCATATACGGCACAGACTCTGGATATCTTGTTGAGATATGTTTCCGCCCCGGTTATTGTCAGATTCTGCTGGGAAAGAATAGGAGTTTCAACGTGATGCTCATCATCTGTTGAGGGAGTGAAATCACATTCTATCTTGAAAGACTTTGTCGCAACTCTGTCAACATATACGTCAATAGTTGACGGAGTGACTGTGGAGGTGAATTCATAGTCTGTTTTGATACCGCTTTTCCTTGCAGTGAGGCTGAGGGTATAATTACCTGCCTCTGTAATGTTGCTTATGTTTTTCGGACTTATGTCGATATCGCTGGGCGAAAGTGAGGTAACGATCAGCGCATTGCCGGCAACTCTTACTTCTGCAGTCTGGTTTGTATCAAAAAACTGAAGTCCGCTTCCAAGCTCCGGGAAATTGACCTTTATATCCGTGATGGTCATAGCATAGGTTTCCTGGGATGAGGATGCGATAGACATCCAGATGCCGAATGCCAGGATTATCGAAAATATCATTACAAATCTGTCGTTATAGAACAGTCTGCTCAAATTGAATTTATTCTTTAGTCCTTTCATTCTTTTTTCCTTTCATAACACCGGAGATTATCGGAACACGCTCCGATTTCTCCTGCTCTTTTGGGATAAGCTCCTCTTCAAGAGCCATACTGAGGGTCTCTCTTGTGTAATTTCTGGTTATAATACCATTTTTCGTGATGGAGATTGTTCCGGTCTCCTCGGAAACAACTACGATTATCGCATCACTGGCTTCGCTGATGCCAAGAGCTGCTCTGTGTCTTGTTCCCAGATCGGTACTGATGTCATTGTTTTTTGTCAGAGGAAGGATACATCCGGCGGCGTATACCTTTCCGCCTCGTATGACCATCGCGCCGTCGTGGAGGGGAGCTTTATTGAAGAAAATATTGCCGATAACAGGAACAGACGGCTCTGCGTCAACTATAGTGCCGGTATCAATGATATCTCCCAGTCTGGTCTGTCTTTCAAAAACTATGAGAGCACCGGTCTTGGATTTCTGGAAATTATTAGCTACGTCCACGACGCAGTTTATGCATTTTCTCATCTGCTTTATCTGGGTCTCATCGGCAGCTCCGTTGGAGAGGCTTGTCCAGTATTTTCCGATCTTGCTTCTGCCGATGTGCTCAAGAGCGCTTCTCAGCTCCGGCTGGAAAACGATGAGTACCGCCAGCACTGAAAACTGGAAGAAGGAAGTGAAAAGGGAATTCAGCATCCTGAGATTGAATATGCCCGAAAGGGCGAAGCCGATGAGTATGATGATGATACCCTTGACGAGCTGCTCAGCACGTGTTTCTCTCATGATCTTTATCAGGCTGTATATTATAAAAGATACTACCAGAATATCCAGAACATCAGTTGCCCGGAAAGTCATCATTACCGAGACAAAGGTATCATATAATTCTATGATCTTATTCCACAAACTATTTCGCCTCCGAAAGGGAAGTGGCATGAACTGAACTGTGCAGACATACCTGAGTATATTTTAACATATCATACAGATTTAGCAACAGTTTTTTTAAGGTTTTAAAAAAAAATTAACGCATATATATGGCAGAGCCGCCGGAAATTTCCAGGCGGCTCCGATCTGGTTTCAGCGAAAGCTTTTCAGATGATAGACAAGCTTATGAATGTCATTCCTTACTGTAAAGACAGAGGGTGAAATTCTCACAGCTCCTGTTCCGGCAGTCCCCATTGCCTCGTGAGCGCAGGGGCTGCAGTGCAGACCGGCCCGGACGGCGATCCCCTTTTTGCTCAGATAAGCGGCAGTTTCCTCACTGTCGTGATCTCCGGCATTAAAGGATAACACAGGAACAAAATGCTCTTCATCCGGTTCAGGTGTATAGAGCCTGATCCCGGGAATATGGGATAACCTGTCGTAAAGCTCCGTGATCAATTTCATTTCGTGACGGAAAATTTTTTCTCTTCCTTTTTTATCTACAAAATCTATTCCGGCCCCAAGCCCTGCAATACCCGGAAGATTCGGAGTGCCGCTTTCAAATCTGTCCGGAAGCTCCTCCGGCTGGTCAAGGGAGAGAGAGCTGCTTCCGGTGCCGCCCTCGATGATAGTGTCCATCTGCGGCTCCGGGGGCAGGAGCAGCATTCCGACCCCCATAGGGCCGTAAAGCCCCTTGTGTCCGGGAATACAGACAGCGTCATAGCCGTCCCGCATATCAATGGGAATAACACCGGCGCTCTGGGCAGCATCAACTATTATTCTGATGCCATAGGAGTGTGCAAGGGCGCATAACCTTTCTACCGGCAGCCTGATGCCCCATACATTTGATGCCTGGGTGCAGACAATCAGTACGGTCTTTGAATTAATGGCTTTCCGGAAGTTATCCACGGTTTTGTCATCATCAAGGATTTCTGTTTTTGCTCTGGTACAGGTCACTCCGATGCTTTTCAGCTTTTCCAGAGGTCTCATTACCGCATTGTGTTCAAGGTCGGAAACGACTACATGACTGCCGCTCCGGATATATCCCTTTATAGCTGTATTCAGGGCTTCGGTGCACCCGGAGCAGAATATAACATTTTCCTCGCTTTCTGTCCCGAAAAAGGTCTTTGCTTTTGACCTGACGGAAAAAATCTCCTGAGCAGCCCTCATTGACATAAAATGAGAGCTTCTGCCGGGATTCGAGGATATTTTCATCCCTCTGTTTACTTTGCCTGAAACAGAATCAGGCTTCGGATAAGTTGTCGCAGAATTATCAAGATATATCATTGTCCGTTTCTCCTGCCGTTGATCTTGATCCCGTTTTTTCTTAAAATACTTTCTGAAGCTTCCGCTTTATCTTCACTTACCGCAAGGCTGTAGCCGCAGCCCTTGTCGGACATACGGCGAGGCGTCCTCTCGATCCGGGATCTTATCCCTTCTCCGGAAAGCAGCCTCTGCCCTTTGACGGCATAGGTGACGGAGGAAACAGGAATCTGTACAACGCCCACATTTACCACCTCATTTTTTTATCAGGACTGAGGAGATTCAGAGCGCTCCGGATCCCCTCGTTATATAATATGAAGTGGAGGGAAGGAATGTTTTATTTTAAAGAGTGAATAAAGAATAATTGTGGTTGCCGCTGCGCTCCTGTTAAAGTAAGCTCTTTTTGGATTGCCGCTGACTACGAAACCAGGCGCTTCTATCAGGGGAGTGGAACGACGGAAGTCAGAAAAAGACAGC
>CAMVQZ010000078.1 GCA_947169745.1 uncultured Clostridia bacterium | reverse complement strand
GGGAACCTTGGTTCACCCCTTTGGCTCCGTGCCGAAGGCACGCACCGCATAAAGCCGTCGGCTAATAAAAAGCAAACCGGACACGAAACGTACATTCCGGACAAGAACCGGACACAAAGCGGTCATTCCGGACAAGAACCGAATACAAAGCGGTCATTCCGGATAAGAACCGGAAAGCTTTATTTCATCCCCTCACCCCTGAGTAAGAGCAGCCACAGCGTCTCTTATGGTCCGCACGGAAATGACCTCGATGCTGACATCCTCCGGGAGCTTGAGATTCTTTACATTGTGATATGGCAGTATACATCTCCTGAAGCCCAGCCTTGCCGCCTCGGTTATACGCTGGGATGCGTGATTGACGGCTCTTATCTCTCCGGTAAGTCCCACTTCTCCGAAAGCAAGAAGATCCTCCGGAACTACAATGTCCTTCAGACTGCTTACCAGCGCCAGCACCACAGCCAGATCTGTCGCCGGCTCGTCAATGCGGAGACCACCGACTATGTTTATATAGGCATCCAGGCTGGAAAAATAATATCCGCACCGCTTTTCCAGAACTGCAAGCAGCATTGACATTCTGTTGTAGTCAAAGCCTGTGGACATCCTCCGGGGATTGCCGTATCCGGAATTTGTCACAAGTCCCTGTATCTCCGCAAGAATGGGTCTGCTGCCCTCCATCGGACAGGCAACACAGGTGCCGCTCACATTTTTAGGCCTTCCGGACAAAAGCATGAGCGATGGGTTTTCTACCTCAGAAAGACCGCTGTCCGTCATCTGGAAAACACCTATCTCGTTTGTGGAGCCGTATCTGTTCTTGACAGCCCTTAGTATCCTGTAGGACATCTGCTTGTCGCCCTCAAAATACAGAACCGCATCAACAATATGCTCCAGAACCTTCGGGCCTGCAATTGCGCCGTCCTTGTTGACATGACCAACAACAATACACGGGACATCCAGGCTTTTGCAGGTCCTCATCAGAATATTGGTACATTCCCTGACCTGGGTCACACTTCCGGGAGAGGAACTCAGCTCCCGGTAATTCATAGTCTGTATGGAATCCACCATTACAAGATCCGGTCTCTCTGACTGTATCTGATCCGATATCCCTTCTATATCCGTTTCGGTCATTACATAAAGATTTTCAGTATTTACTCCCAGACGGTAGGCTCTCAGCTTTATCTGGCGTTTTGATTCCTCGCCGGAAATATAGAGTATCTTCAGTATTTTTCCCAGATGAGAGCATATCTGAAGCAGTATAGTAGATTTTCCGATACCCGGATCTCCTCCCAGAAGCACCAGAGAGCCTTTGACTATACCGCCTCCCAGAACTCTGTCCAGCTCCTTTGAGCCGGTATAATATCTTTCCTCATCCTCGGTGGATATCTCTGTTATAGGCAAGGGACGGGATGAAGGTCTCACAGCAGGAGAGGACAGGGTCTTTCCCCTGACTGCTTCCCTTATTTCCTCGGTCATCGTATTGAAATCTCCGCAGCCGGGGCATTTTCCGTACCATTTTGCGCTTTCATATCCGCACTGAGAGCATACATAGAGTGATTTTATTTTTCCAGCCAATTTTATCTACCTCTTTTATTCTTTTGATAATCAAGAAAACCGCACAGCACCGAAAACGCCAGCTTTTTCTGATATTCCTTATCCCTGAGCAGAGCTGCCTCCTCCGGGTTTGAAATAAAGCCGCATTCCACTATTATCGAGGGAACAACAGCGTTTTTCAGAAGATAGGCATTATCCTCCGGCTTTATCTCTCTTTTGTTTTCCGGCTGAAGCAGTCCCGTTACAGCTGATCTCACACAACCGGCAAGCTCCTTGCTTCCGGGATCCTTTGATGCATAGAATATCTGGGCGCCAGAATATTTACTGTCCCTGAATTTATTCTGGTGTATGCTTATCAGGATATTTCTGCTGTCGCTTCCGGCTGTTTTCAGCCTGTTTTTCATATCTGAGACTTTTTTCTCCCGTATCGTATCTGCGCCCTCGTCACAGACCGATCTGTCGTCCTCACGTATCATCCTGACCCGGAAGCCTGAAAGCTCCAGCATATCCCGGAGCTGTCTTGCTATCTCAAGGTTTACATCCTTTTCCACTATGCCGTTTGCCACAGCTCCCCCGTCCTCACCGCCGTGTCCGGCGTCGATCACAACCACGGGGATGTTTTCAGCCGAAGCGGTTTCCGCTTCTGTTGTGCTCCCCAGACCTTCAAATATGAGGGAGCCTGCCAAAAACGCAAGAAGCAAAACAGCAGAATAGCAGAAATAAAGCCTGATCCTTTCTGCGGCAAGCTGTTCCAAAATATCACCCCATACATAATATGACCACAGGGTTTCAGTCATTACTCACCGGCAAAAGAAAAGCGGTCGGCCGACCGCTTCCTGAATTACTATATGATAATGATATTTCTCACAGTCTACTGTATTCAGCAGTCACTGTTCTTCATCGTCTCCCTCAGAGCCTGGTACATATTCAGGATAATGAAGGGTAGGAGCTTTTCCCTCTCCTGCAAATTCCGCATCATCATCGAGGGGCAGGGAATTCTTTATGTAGAAATTCTCCTTGATCTCAATAAGCCTGTCAAGGCTCTTGCAAAGACGGAGATATACATTTTCAAGTCTGTCATCGAGAGTAACTGTTCCTATCTTTATATCCCGGCGGAGATATGTAACATCCTCTCTGAAAAGGCTTATCTCCTTTTCTATATCGTCGATAAGCATAATCGTATCCATAGCCTTTTCCTGAGCCTCATCTATTACCCCATGGGCACGAAGCTCTGCCTTCATTTTTATCTTTACAAGGCTTTCCTGGAGCTCGTCATATCGTTTTGCCTTAATCACAAGGGCATCATACTGTTCCTGGAGCTGTCTTTTTTCTTCAAGTCTCTGATCCAGCTCCTTCTGATATGCCTCTACGTCATTTTCTCTCTGACCCACAGCCTCAGCAAGTCTCATCTGGGTATCCTGAAGAGATTTATACAGGGCATTTCTGGACGCTGTCATCTCAATAAGAGCAATCCCCTTATCTGTAGCTTCCATCTCAGCCTGCTCCAGCTTTCTCTTCAGAAAGTCTATCTGTTCCTCCGGAGTGAGCTTTGAATTTGTTATGACTGCATCCTCGTTCTCACTTTCTTCTATTTCAGAAATCTCTTCAGATTTCGTAATCACTTCTTCTGACATAGCGACACCTCATTTTCTTGTTATATATCGAAAAACGGTCTGAAGATACCATAATTCTGATATCCAGATACCTTAAACTGATCTAAGTAGTACAATTATATCATATCCTACACCAATAAAGCAATACCGGCAAGGCTCCCGTAACACAAAAAAACTTCACGGCAGCGCGAGCACGCGCCCCTTTTGTCCCGTGCGAAGCACGCCTGCGCGGAACCGGCGGTTCATCAAGACAAACCGGGCACGCAGCATACCTCATAAAGTCCTCAGCCCTTTCTCCCGAAAAGCTTTTCTATCTGATATTTTGACATAAAGAAATATATTGGTCTGCCGTGGGGACAATATCTTATGCCCGGTTCTCTTTCCAGCGTTTCGGCAAGGCTTATCAGCTCCTGATCGCTGCTGTGGTTCCCGGCCTTGACAGCCGCTCTGCAGGCGGTATTCGCATATATCCATTCCATCTTTTCAGACAGTATCAGCTTTTTATGCTTTGCGAGATATTCTGCCACTTCCATAAATTCCTCGGCAATATCCGAATTTTCCAGCATCACCGGTATGCTTCTTACAGCTATCTGATTCCTTCCGAAGGAATCCACAGAAAAGCCGGTGCTTTCCAGCAATTCCCGGTTTTCCAGAACAGCCTCTGCGCCTTCCCTGTCCAGGGTCAGTATCAGCGGTTCAAGAAGAAGCTGGGAATTACCTCCCCGGTCCTGCTTTTTGAGTTTTTCATATATAAGCCTTTCGTGGGCGGCGTGCTTGTCGATAAACATCAGCCTGTCGTCACCGTATTCAATAATAATATAAGTTCCGAAGGCCTCGCCGATATATCTTTTTCTTTGTTCCCTTTCATTTTCATCAGCTATACGCACCGCCTCCGGCTCAGCCTTCCGGGTAACATCCTCTGTTTTATACGGAGCCTGCACAAAAAGCACTGCTGGATTCGCATCAATACTCCTTACTTCTGCAGGTACAGCCATGGGAATGTCGGCTACGATCTGACTTTCCTCCCCGCTGTCCACGTTCTCCCCGTCATTTTCATCCGCAAGCTCGCTGATTATCCTGCTGAGCTCCCGTGTCCTGTCAGTTTCCTGACGTGAGGGGCGGCGGCTCATCGCATCGGGGAAGCTTCCGGAAGGGACTGTTTTCGGAGCGCCGTACACAAATCCCAGCTGAGAGCCCTTATCCGTGGGAGGAGAAAGAAGTCCGGGAGAGGTATATCTTGTCTCCTTTTCCGCCGGGGGATCATTTCTTGTATCATAACTCATTATCGACGAGCGCACTCCGTGATAAATACACTCATATACAGGTCTTTCGTCTGTGAAGCGCACCTCTAATTTTGCCGGATGAACATTAACATCAAGCATTGAGCATTCCATATCCAGCATCAGCACGCAGGAGGGGTATTTTCCGCTCATTATGCTTCCGCTGTAAGCCCTCTCCAGAGCGGCAGCCGCTGTTTTCGAGCGGACGAACCTGCCGTTGATAAAGAATATCTGCATAGTCCTGTTAGCCCTCTGGGACATACCGGGCTTTGTAGTATATCCCGTTACCCTTACACCGTTTCTTTCATAGCTTACCGGAATAAGGGAATTAAAAAAGCTCTTGCCAAAGATCTGATAAACAGCGGTCTCCAGCCTGCCGTCACCCTGAGTCCTGAATATCTGCTTACCCTCCCGGATAAAGCAGAAGCTGATTTCCGGGTGAGACAGGGCAATCCTTTCCATAAGAGCAGATACTGCATTACCCTCGGAAACATCCCTTTTAAGAAATTTCATCCTTGCAGGGACATTAAAGAATATATCCCTGACTATGATGGTAGTGCCGTCCGGACAGCCTGCCGTTTCATAGCATTTTTCCTGTCCTCCCTCCAGCTCATAGCGGACGCCGTATTCCTCATCCCGGCTCTTTGTCAGGAGACTGACCCTGGAAACAGCGCACACAGACGCCAGAGCTTCTCCCCGGAAGCCCAGTGTAGAGATGCTGTCCAGATCATCAGCCCGGGATATCTTACTGGTAGCATGGCGCACAAAAGCCTTTGGCACATCCTCTCCGGCAATTCCGCACCCGTCGTCTGTGACCCTCATATATTTTGTTCCGCCGTTTTGTATCTCAACTGTGATTTTTCCTGCGCCGGAATCTATACTGTTTTCCACAAGCTCCTTTATAACAGACGAAGGCCTTTCGATCACCTCGCCTGCCGCAATAAGCTCAGCAACATTTTTGGGTAATATGTTGATACCGCTCACATTAATACTCCTTCTGACTTTCTTCAGCATTTATCCTTTTATCTTCCTCTTTAAGCTCTCCGGCGATTTCTATCAGTCTTTTCAGCCGGTGATTCACTCCTGACCTGCTTATGGGAACAGAGAGTGCTTCTCCCAGCTCCCGGAGATTGTATTCCGGGTTTTCCTCCCTCAGCTCCGCCAGTTCTCTCAATTCATCCGAGAGATAACCGAGACCTCTCTTTTTCCTGATGACCTCAATAGCCCTCAGCTGCTTTGCGGCAGCGTCGGCTGTTTTTTTCAGATTTGCCGTCTCAGAATTTATTTTCCTGTTCACCTTATTACGGACAGATCTGTATATCTTTTTCTGCACTACCTCCAGAGACGCCATCGGCGCTCCCATATATGTGAGCATATCCGCGATGGAATCGCTGCCCTTTATGTAGACCACATAGCTGCCCTTTCTCATTACGATCCTGGGCTGGGCAGATATTATGCCCGTTTCACTGATTATCCTGCTGAGATCTCCTGCCAGATTCTTGAAGGGTACCACAAATTCCAGATGATAATCCTTCTCCGGGTCTGTAACATTTCCGCATACAAGAAAGGCGCCTCTGATAAAATAGGAAAGATCGGATTCATCCTCGATATTTGAGCGGTTCAGCCTGAGATTAAGCGCCTTTTTTTCGTGTCCGAAAAAATCAAATATCCTTTCGCAGTCCCCGGTATCGGGAACGGATATATTATAAAGGCTCCTGTCACTGCCCCTCCTGGTGAGAGCTACAGAGGTATCCACGATTACAGATGTCAGGGATGAAAGCATACTGCTGTAAAGCGTCGCCACTGAGGATGACTCTGTTGTAAGGGAGACGGCCGAAGGAGAAAAAACTCTTGAAAAAAGCACCATACCATACACAAGAGAATGTCGGCAGGAGTCAGCTGAAACTCCTGCACGACACATCTCTGATTTTGTTTCTTTTGAAAATGACATTTTTATCACCGTCAATGCTTATTTATATCTCTGTGATGAACAATAGTTCTCTGACCGGTCTCCATGATATGGTTATAAAGCACTCTTGTCATCGTCACAGAGCGGTGCTTTCCTCCGGTACATCCCACAGCAATGACAAGCTGGCTCTTGCCCTCTGACATATAAAGTGGAAGAGAATAATCCACCAGATCTATCATCCTGTCAGCGTATCCCTTTGACTGCTCAAACTGCATCACATAATCAAATACGCACTGATCAAGTCCCGTGTGGGGCTTGAGCTCCGGTATATAAAAGGGATTGGGCAGACAGCGGACATCAAATACCAGATCAGCCTCTGCCGGAAGCCCGTATTTAAAACCAAAGGATATACACGTCACCGTCAGTCCCAGGGAAACATTTCCCAGGAAGAGAGCTGTGATCCTCTCCTTCAGCTGGGTCGGGGACAGCAGCGAGGTATCTATGACATAATCCGCCCTTGCCTTTACCGGCATCAGAAGCTCCCTCTCAAGGTACACCGCATCCTCTGTGGAAGCCGCATTGTCAGACAAGGGATGCTTTCTCCTGGTTTCCTTGAAACGCCGGAGAAGAACGTCATCCCTGGCATCAAGGAACAGTATCTTATATTTTTTGTGTGCATTTCTGAGCTTGTCAAGGGACGCAAAAAGATCATCAAAAACATCTCCTGCCCTGACATCTGTGACAACGGCTATTTTTTTCATATGCTCGTCATTTGATTTTTCACACAGCTCATAAAAGATCGACACCAGCATCGGTGGGATATTGTCTACGCAATAATAGCCTATATCCTCCATATTTTTCATCGCAACTGATTTACCTGCGCCGGAGAGACCTGTAATAATAATAAATTCCATATATTTTTTCACCTGAAAGAATACCATTTAATCCTGTTGCTTTTTTCCGATAAACTTTATCTCACACTGCAGGTCAACTCCTGCTTTTTCCTTTACTACCTTTTTGATGTGCTTTATAAGGTCAAGAACATCCCTTGCGCTGGCTTCGCCTTTATTGATGATAAAGCCGGAATGCTTCTCGCTGACCTGAGCGCCTCCCACAGAAGTGCCCTTCAGTCCGCATTCCTCGATAAGAGCCGCCGCATAATAGCCCTCCGGACGCTTGAAAACGCTTCCGGCGCTGGGCTTATTAAGAGGCTGTTTTGCCTTTCTCTTTTCCATCGTATCTGTCATAAGATAGAAAATATCGTTCTTGTTCTTCGGGAAGAGAGCAAGATCCACCTCAAGGATGATCCAGTTCTTATCAGAAAAAACACTATGCCTGTAGGAAAAACAGTGCTCCTCCCCTTTTATCTCGCATATGCTGCCCTCTTCGTCAAGATATCTCGTTACTACTGCTATATCCTTTATCTCGCCGCCGTAGGCTCCGGCATTCATATATACCGCTCCACCCACAGAACCGGGGATACCCCATGCAAATTCAGCTCCACCAAGGCCGTTATTCTTTGCAAACAGGCAGGCCTTTGCAAGACTCGCTCCTGCGCCGCACCGGATAGTCGCATCACTTACCAGGGTCACCTCGTCAAAATCTCCGTCAAGCTTTATGACAACGCCCTCTACTCCCTCATCGGAAACAAGAAGGTTTGAGCCCAGACCGATCATCTGAAAGGGTACTCCCTCCTCCTTGCAAAGGGAAATGATCTTCCTCAGTGCGTCAATATTCATAACCTCACAGAAGCAATCCGCATTTCCTCCGATACGGAAGCTGGTGTGAAGAGACATGGGCTCGTCAAAATACAGCTTTACATTTTCTATATTCAGTTTTTCCTTGAATTCATTACTTAACATAGCACCTGCTCCTCCAGACTATCAGAATTCTATTGTCTTGACATCCTGCTCTTCCTCCTCCGGGTAATCCAGACCCAGAGCAGAGAAAAGCTCTCTTGCAGCATTATATCCCATCTTCCTCTGACGGTTATTCATAGCCGCTACTTCGATTATAACCGCAAGATTTCGTCCGGGCTTGACAGGTATCGTGACTATGGGAAGCTGATTCCCCAGTATCTCAGTCATTTCGCTGCTCATTCCCATCCTGTCATAGACCTTGCTGTTATCCCACAATTCAAGGTTTATGACCATATCTATCTTCTCGGAAAGCTTTACAGAACCCATACCGAAGATCCTGCGGGCATTGATAATACCTATGCCGCGAAGCTCGATAAAATGACGGATATTCTCCGGCGCTGAACCGATAAGAGACGTATTGGAGACCTTTCTTATCTCGACCGCGTCATCTGCGATCAGACGGTGTCCCCTTTTGATAAGCTCGATAGCCGTCTCGCTTTTTCCTACGCCGCTGTCTCCCACAAGAAGAAGTCCTTCACCGTATACCTCCACAAGAACTCCGTGTCTTGTGATCCTGGGAGCAAGCTCCACATTCATGAAGTTTACAAGAGAAGCCGAAAGCGCAGAAGTAGGCTCAGCTGTCCTGAGCACCGGTATCTTATACTTTTCCGCTGCCGACATCAATTCGCCATAGGGAATTATATTTCTCGTGACGATTATTGCCGGAGGCTGAAGTGCGAATACTCTGCTTATGACGTGAAATCTCTGTTCCGGACTGAATTTATTCAGATAACTGTTCTCCGTGTTTCCGAAAAGAATTATTCTTGAATTATCAAAGAAGTCAAGGAACCCCGTAAGCTCCAGTCCCGGTCTTGTGATATCCTTGGAAAATACCTGTATCTCATCCGGATTATTCGGCATATATGCCACGTCAAGTGACAGCTCTTTTATCAGCTTTGATAGTGCTACTGAAAATTTTTGCTCCAATCGATCCACCCGCTCTCATTAATATCGCTTTGCTTCGCACCATACTGTGCGGTCTTTTTGTATTATAACTTATTTTTAAAAATTTTAAAAGGGCTTTGTGCATTTTTTATGCAGAATTACTGCAAATTACTACTTGATTATATCTACATTGATATTCCACGCCTTGAGCGCCTGCTTATATGCCTTTTCCATACTTTTTGCCATATATTCGGCGTCATAGTTTTTCAGGCTGTTCCTTACAATGAACTTCATTCTCTGCTTTTTCTCCGGGGTAAAGGACGCCAGGGTGCGAAGATATTCTGTAAAGCTTTCTTCATCGGAGTAAACAAAGCCGTTGACCCCATCCTTTATCATATGGTAGGCAAATTTTTCCTTGTCCTCCTTCACAAGAACAGGAAGTCCGCAGGCGATAGCCTCCACAAAGGACATTGACATCAGAGAATCCTCTGAGGAACAGACATATATATCGCAGGCGGAAAGCACAGACGGCATTATGCTGTGGGCTACCACTCCTGTGAAATGTACTCTGTCCCTTATCCGAAGCCGGACGCAGACTGATTTCAGATAGTCAGTCTCTGTTCCGCCACCCACAATAAGGAAATGTACGTTATAATTCTTCATATACCGGGCAAAGGCAGTAAAGACAAATTCCAGGTTTTTGTCAACGCTGAGATCTCCGGCAAAGACTGCTACCACAGCATTCAGAGGTATGTCCAGCTTTCTTCTCATTTTCAGCACCGCATCCCTGCTGACCTTTTTGTAGTCGAACCGTCTTTTATCCGCCGCAGTAGGTATCAGCATCACCCTCCGGTTACGCCCTGCCTCCCGGACAAAAAGGGATGCTCTCTTATTCGA
>CAMVQZ010000077.1 GCA_947169745.1 uncultured Clostridia bacterium | reverse complement strand
TTTTTCTTTTCTCTTAAACATTTTTATTAAACTCCTTTGTATCTACAAGCGGGATAACTCCAAGAAGGGGTATACCCAGTGTATTCAGAACATCTTCTTCAGTTTTGAAGGTGTTAGTCATCAGTTCCTTAATAAACACGACTGCTACAATCAGCACAAGTCCTATCACACCGCCGATTATTCCGTTTCTTGTGGAATTCGGTCCGACCGGTCTTCCGTTATTTGAAACCTTTGCATCGCTTATAACCTTTACCGAACCAGCTTCAACAGTGTTTTTAATGACATCCGGAGCAATCTCTACTATCTTTTCTATTATCTGTTTTGCGTGCTGGGCATTTACATCACGAAGTGAAACATTGATTACTTGCGTAGAATTGACGCTTGAAACATTTATCCTCTTGCTAAGCTGCTCGTATGACATTTTCAGCCCCAGATCGTTTATGACCGGTTGAAGTACTGTATCTGATTTAATGATGATGGAATATACCTCAGCCAGATTCTGAGCAGCAGTCAGCTCTGTTGTATTGATGGTTTCATTCTGTTTTGATTTGTTGTTTACGATCAGAGTAGCATTTGCTTCATATTGCTTGGGAACAAAAAATCTTGTGTATGCATAACTTGCACCTGCAAAAAGCAGCGAAACAATTATGATAATCACCAGGTTTTTGCGAAGAATCCCAAGAAGAACTCTGAGATCAATCTCCGTATCAACTACTTTTTCATTTTCTTCCATCATTTCAACTCCTATAAATTAAACGCTCTTTGACGATATGAAAATACATCACTATACCTACTGTCCTTCATACCGACCTATTATATCATTATTATTTCATTGTGTCAATGTAATTTATTTAAAGAAATAGTAGTAAAAATCGCATAAATATGGATATTTTCATTAATCATAGCCTGAGTATCAGCCTTTAGTTAAAATAATAAATGATATTTTTCACCGTCTCATACTGATCTGCACCATTAAATAAATATCGAAGATGATTTACTTATATTTTACCGTAAAATTATATACTTATGTACTCCCGAAAAAACTGTTGCTTAATTACCTCAGAATTACCGGACTTATTATATCATGTGTCAGGTATCGTCCCCCACTCCCTGCCGTTGGCTTTACAGCGAATTATATCTTCGATCCATAACTTGCCATATAAACTGGCAGACTATTTAAACCGGAATAGATACTAGTAACATATTCAAATCGTGTGAGCTGTATCGTAGAGCTTTGAAAATACTGTCGTGTGGATAAATGAATCACAGCCTTTTACCCGTAAGTCGTACAGGACATCGTGTTCTGATTGTCAATTTAAATTTACAATGATATATTATGCGTGGACTATGGAGAACATCTTCTCTATGGTCTGCGCTTTTGTGCATTAAAGAATAATAAATAAATGCAGCAGCAAAAAAATAGCCGTACAATTAAAAAACGGCTGTTGACAGTATATAGGCTGCCCCACGTCATTAATACCGACCGTGGGACAGCCTTATGCTTTATTGTTTTTTAGAGATATGTTTCCTGATCTCAACCACTTTTTTGTGATAATCATATCCGGATAGCTCCGATACGCGGACAGAGTTTATTCTGCAGACTATAAGTCAATTCTATCCTTTAATATCCTTCTTCGCCTGAAAAAATACCGGAACACTATTCCGAAGATTCCCACAAAAAGTATCAGAACTACGGCAAATGAAACATCTGCATCCGTTGGGACTATACCGTTTCTGGTGTTTGTGAATAATACCGTTGTTTCCGATGACATCTCCCCGACTGTGCTCCGTCCGGCGGATGGCTCGCCGCTGTTTACGGTCACGGTTGTACTGTAGCCGTCTGTTGTGCCTGTTTCTTATACGGTATAACTCAGGTCAGTCGGAATATCCTTAAGTCGTATAGTTTCATTATGGCTTAGCCTGAATGAAGCTATCCCTTCATCTGAGAGCGTCAGTGATGATGTTGTATCTGTACCATCTGCATCTGTTTTGACTGCTGTAATGGTACCGGTATATGGACTGTTATCAGATGTTTTGACGAGAGTCACTGAAAAATCAAATTCCTTTGTAAGATTTCCGAAATTACCTGTTACTGTTTTCTGAACTATCAGGTCAAAGGCATTTACTGCAGCATTGATATTCACTATCTTTCCACCGGAATACGTTTCATTCTCAATTACATATCCGTTCGGGTTTTTATAAATAACATCAAATCCATCCAGGTCAGATTCAGAAATATAATACAGCCATTCATCACCAGAGGTGGTATACTTCTCAAGTCCAGCAATCGTAAGCGTAGAGCCATTCCAGCTCACATCAACAGGATCTCCCTGCCAGTCATACAATACAGTATCAGTGCTTACGCTGCTGTTTGTCAGATTATATTCTGCAAGAAAGCTGTCATCCACTGTACCGGAATATGTCTTTCGTCTCAGATTAAAGGTTATCTGTGTATTTCCCGGCCATTCGTTCCTCTCTGTATCCTGCCATTCTTTTGTAACAGAAAAGCTTGTGACTGAGGGTTGGTTCGTTATAGAACCACCGTTTGAAGCATATTCTTCAACTGAACTGTATCCCAGGGGAATGCAGCTTTGTTCCTTTACGATATAATTCAGAACTGCACCGCTGCTGTCGTATTTTGGCAATGCACTGAAAGTAGCAACCCACGAGCTGCTCTCTCCATTGGTATCTGCTGTTCCGTCGAGTTCAATGTCGTTAACATTCTGCACCCAGGCAGCTTTTGTGGCATCGTTTCCGGTATATGAATACAGACGCAGCACTGCCTTAGCTCCATCAGGAATTAGATTTCCGGCAGATATAATCCAGTTTTTGGTGACAGAAACAGAGACTGATTCTTCCCTGTTTTTTATTGTGGCTGTGTTATCAAAACCGAATACTGCATAGTTCAGTCCGCTTGAAGGATAAACTACATCGTATCCCCCGACATCTCCCACCTCTCTGACAGCATAAGTAACCGTCTGGTCAGCTGAACCCTCTTCATATTTCGGGAGTCTGCGGAATACAGCAGTTCCGGGCTGTTCCTCACCGTTCTGGTCTTTATTATTATCAAGTGTAACAGTCACAGCAGGATCCATGCTCTCAAAGCTTCCGTTTACAACCGTTCCTAACTCGAACTGAACAGATTTACCGGTCGGCCAGTCAAGAGTTGAGCCTATGGGACTGATCCACTTTTTTGTTGCGGTGAGGTCTACTGTTTCTGCGGTATACTTGTTTTTCAGAGTGAGACTTTTCTGCACGTTTTCGGAAATATCATCACGGGTGATCTCAAACTCTACTCCAAAAACAGACTCCGGATTCTGCTGGTTCTGGTCATACACTGTTTTTGTTGTCTTGCTGAAATAACCGCTTTTTCCACTGTCCCATTCATAGCTTCCCCTCCAGTTCCAATCGGGGTGAGCAGAGAGAATCGTACTGTTACCTCGTTCAACCAGCAGAAACTCACAACTATCTGCACCGTTTTCAAGATGCAGACCGTCTAACACATAGCCATTGCCTGATGAGATGATATCCTGATAGAGCAGGTCATCCGACTTATCTGTAGAAACAAAAACCGTCACAGAATATACACGGCTGTCATACTGTATATCCTCTTTATCGCCCTGTAGCTGATATACTTTGTACTTATAGGTTCCGGGCTCGGTAATATCAATGACAAAGCTTTCGTTTTCATTCAGACTCATATGCAGATGATCGTTTCTCGGCATAGGTGCTGCGCTGTCATCCGCCTCCATAAAGATATCATATGAATTATTATCATTTCCCGAAATCCTTATGCAGCTTACAGGCACCTCTGCCTGAATTGTCCGGTATGCCCTTACCAAAAATGCATTTACCGGCAGAAAATAAAAGAAGAGTATGCATATAAAAACAACTGAAACTATTTTCCAGGCAGTTTTCACGGCAAACCCTCCTTTCCTTTTCTTAAGGCAACACCGCACAGAGATTGCGCGTCAGATTTCGAGCATAATTTTTTGTCAGATTGACAAAATCGACGCAGGAATACTGACGTATTTCAAGGAGATTTTGGCGAAAATGACGGAAAATTTGCCGAAAGATGGCGTGCAAAGCCGTCAGGCGGTCTTTGTGCGGTGTTGCCTTAACATAGTTTTTTCTGTCAGGCATTTCTCTTTTCAGAAAGAAATGCAAAAACAAGCGTTCTTATTTCGTCATTGCTGCCTGTACAGGTTGACAGAGCTAATATCCGGTTGCCTGTATCCTGTGTTTTTACAGAAGCTTTGTTTTTTATCATCTCAAGAGCATTGCCCGCTGTAGGTTCAAAGAAAACCTTTTCTGAGGCGCTTGTCTGTAATGCAGCAAAGATAGTAAGGCGGTATTCCTTTTCGCAGTTTTTTCCTATGATAAGTGTTCCCGTACGGTGGCTCAGAAGATAATCGACATCCAGGAAACTGTCCAGAGCACCAAACATTCTTCCGAATTCCATATGGTGACCATATACCAGGGAATATTCGTCCGAAAAATCCGGACTGTTGCGGCAATCGAGAAAAATACTGCCGCCAAGGGAATATCCTCCGAAGGGATCGGTATTCAGATATTTTATATTATCCGAATACTGCATAACAGGGTAATCAATTGAAGTATTGTCCACTGTCAGCCATGCAACCATTTCATCACTGATCTCAGGATCATCAGCAGTTGCTGTAACAGCACCGGGCTTATAGCGTAGTATATCCCTGTCAATCGTATGGCTGTATACATACCAGCTGTCATAAATACACCACGACAAAATCAGAAGTATTATCACAAGTACAAGGATCAGGAAACGCTCATACCATAAATTGTTTTTTTTCCATAATTTCAGCAAGGCTTATTCTTCCTCTGCTTCTCTTCTTTTGTTCTTTACAACAAGGAGGATTATAGCGGCAAGTACTATTATTCCGAGTACTGCAGGTGCTGCTACTGAGAGGATGACTCCTGTAGGGATCTGACCTTGTCTTGTGTTCGTAAAAGCAACTGATACATCTGATTCTATTCCTGCGCTGTTTGCTGCAACATCAGCTTTTACAGCTGTGCTGTCTTTTGTATCAGTTGTTGTATAAGATGCCTTATAGTCTTCTTTTCCATCGGTTATGGTGTATTTTGTATCAACTGCAAGGCCCCTGATAACAATGCTCTGTCCGTTCTGGAGATAGAATGTGCCTGTTACTGTTCCGTTACTGTCAGCTGTCAATGTACCGGGCTGGGTGACCGCACTGGTAATAACTGTTGTTGCACTGTTGGGGTTGGCAGCTATATCAACATCCGCATTACCGTCTGCTGTGTTTTCATTGTTGTCATTGCCATAGGAAACGGTATACTTTGTGCCTTCAACTGCACCGTAGATATTAACGGTGAACTGGAAATACTTATCTTTTGATGCCTGGTTACCGCTTACATTCTTGCTGATAGTCAGATCATGTGATGTATACTCGTTTGTAAAGCCCTGTGATTTTGAATCAGTGCTGCCTGTGACAACATTTCCATCCGAACCATAAGTCGTATTATTGAACGTAACTGTATCATCACTGGCATGGAGAATATAATTGCTTAAGCTCAGGGATGGTGTAGTACCTGTCGTGCTGTCTACAACATAAACATCCAGAACTCTGGTACTGTCGCTGTCATATGTAATTCCCTGAGGTGCAGAGGTTTCATTTGTTTCAGTTATGATATAACGATATATTCCGGGCTCGGTAAATGATACTGCACTGAAATCCAGCGACGCAGTTTTCTTTGCATATTTTTCGCCTGAATCCAGGTTTTTTACATAATCTGTGGCAGGCTTATTACTATATACAGTCGTGGAATCATTTGACGTAAAACTGATATTGAACTTTTTGTCGGTTGTAACTGAATCAGTAATACCGCTGCCGCTGAAAACAATATTCTGAGGTGTGGGACCTGCATAAACTGCAATCGTGCCATTGGTTGAATTGAAATTCTGTGCTGTACCTGAATCTACAGTATACTCAAAAGAAACATTAGGTACATTTGCACCCTCATCCATTACCAGGTACTTGTCAAAGCTGGTAGTACCACCGGTCAGAGGAGTGTAGGTTTTCGCTGCATCTGCGCTCAGGGGCATTGCTGCAAAAATAGATGTCATTATTGCAGCAGAAGTAAGGGTCGCAAGGATTTTTCTTTTCTTCATGTTTTTTCCTCCTGTATAATGAAATTTTTGAGTCGGACTAACATAGGTTTCTGTTATTTATATGCCTCGTCTTCGCATTACAAAAATCACCTTTCCCTCAACAGAGCCTTTCGGCACAGCGCCGTATTTCCGGCTGTCTACAGGGTTTTCACGGTGATCGTTAAGTACAAAAACGCAGTCATCAGGAACTGTATATGGAAACGATATCTCAGAGCCGTCCTTTGTTGTAGGATAGACAGTATCATCAACAAAAGAGTAGCCGTTGACCGTCACGCTTCCTGCGTCGATATCTACAACATCGCCCTCCATCGCAATTATACGGCCAAATCGGTCTGAGCCGTTATATCGGTAAACGATCTCGTCTCCTTTATTCATAGACCCCAACCGGAAGGTCACACAAAGATCCCCATCCTTTATCATCGGATAGGCATTATTGTCGTGACACACAAAAATCCCGATTACAAAGCTGAGCAAAAACCACAAAGCAAGAGCTGTTACACCAAGCTTTATAAAAAAAGAACGGGCATAGTCAGCGGCTGTTCTTTTTTTCTATTTACGGGGCTTTTTTCATCAGAATCTTCAGACTGCCTCTCGGTTTCCGGAGGCGGGTCTATTACTTCCGGCTTCTGATCATGGGGGTTATCTTTTTCTTCCCCCGGCACCTCTGCGCCGGGAGGTCTGTTTTTTTCGGAAAGGGAATCCTCCACATTTTTCACGCACCATTCTGCAAAAATAAAACAATCAGAAAGAACAGAACAATTCCTTCTGATTATTATTTAGTTCTTTAGTTTTACGCAATATTAAAACAGTATGTCAATCGCATATAATAAAGGTATATAAAAATAATTCGTAAAAGCGGATATTTTTATAGGAATTGTTATATCACTTTTGGAAGCCTATTTCAATTGTCTTTGTAATGAATAATAATTATTATCATAGAACTTTCAGATGACTTTTTAGCAAATTTACACAAGGGGTCAGTAAATAATCAAATAAAATGTTATGCGCGGTTAATATAATCCACTATCTGTTGTTTTTTTGTCTTTCACCTGTCAGACCATACCCATACCGGATAAAAAATAACATCCCTGCCTGATACATATTCCCGGCAGGGATGTCGCATTATTATAATCTGTTTGTTTTACCGGACTTTAGCAGGAAAACTTAATCAAGTTCGAGGGAAACTGTATAATCGATATCAAACACCTTTTCTGTTGCTATTACAACATCACCGTTTGGTGAATAAACTGCGTGCTGATTGGCTGAGAGTTTTTTGCCGTATGCTTTTTCTGCCTTGCCAAAGATATCAAGTCCATCCGCCCAGAAGGCTTCATCCTCCTGATGATCGATAAAGATCTTCATTGCCTCGTCGGATTTATAGATGACCTCATCGATATGATATACACTGAGCTTATCGTCCTTTATCTTCAGTGTTTGTCCGCTAACGGAAAATTCCTTATCGTTATAGTTTACAACTGCGGTAATTGTATTTGCATCTGTGAGGGTATATTCAACATTGCCGTCACCGCTTGCAGGATGATAAACGAGCTTGCTCTCTATCTGGTCTGCCAGTGATCTTGTGCAGCTTACATCCGCTGCTTTTCCGTCATCCGTGAATGTAGGTAAAACAAAGCTGTTCACGCTGTCCTGGGCGAATGCAGCGTCAGTTTTGCTTGTGATAGTCATTACTGCGCTTACTGTATTGTTGTCGTTTGTCTTTTCCGTGATCTGAATATTTACTTTCTCGCTGCTGATGCTTGTGCTTTTTTGTGTGCCATCGGTGAGCATTCCTGTTATAGGTGCTGCAAAGGCTGTTGTTGTAAGTAACGCTGCTGCAGAAATTGCTGCGATGATTGCTCCGAATACCTTTTTGTTTGTCTTAACTGTCTTTTTCATAGTGTTATCTCCTTTTCAGATTTATCAATTACTGTTTTTGTTTTCAGCGTTCTTTCTGACCGCTTTCACTCTATATAACACATAAAAAACAGACAGTGTTTCAAATTATATAAATAATCAAAATTATTTTTCAGCTATCGCCAACTGTATTATATCAAAAAAATAAAAGCAAAAAATCCCGACACTTACGTGTCAGGATTTCGCTTTGGTGCGAGTGATGGGACTTGAACCCATACGTCGTGAAACACACGCCCCTCAAACGTGCCTGTCTGCCTATTCCAGCACACTCGCATAGTTGATTGTTTACAACGATAGTTATTATACAATATATTTCGACGTTTGTCAAGTAAAAAAATTATTTTTTTGTTAAACTTTTTGTTAAACGCACAGTGCCTATGCCATCTGTCCCGCATTATCGCCCGGTTTTGTTTATAATACTCTCGTGGAGCGTCCGGCAGCTCGTAACGGGAGTATCCACACATAAGACGAAGTGAATTGTCGGTGTTATACGGCGTGATCGTTAAAGAATGTCAGTATATTCTACCATTATACACTTACTCTTTTCCGAAAGGAAAAGACAGGAACTTCCGATTATCTTCCATCCCTGTCTTTAAATACCGCCGCTATTGTCCTGAAAATAAGTTTAAGATCGAGAAGAAATCCTCTGTCCTCGATATATTTTCTATCCAGAGCCATCCACTCATCAAAGGGAATGTCATTTCTGTTTTTACTTGCCTGCCAGTAGCAGGTAAGTCCGGGAGTTACAAGCTGACGAAGCTTATCTGTCTCGCTGTACTGTGCCACTTCCTCTGGGATAGTCGGACGGGGACCCACAAAGGACATATTGCCAATAAGTATATTTATCATCTGAGGCAACTCATCTATATTGGTCTTTCTCAGGAAACCTCCGATCTTTGTGATCCTCGGATCATCCTTTATCTTAAATGCAGGACCGTCAGCCTCATTCTGTTCTCTCAAAGAGGCTTTCTGATCCTCTGCATCAATGCACATAGTGCGGAACTTATAAAGCTTGAATATCTTCCCGTTTTTTCCTACTCTGTCCTGAACAAAAATAGGCTTGCCCTTCATATCGCTCAATGAAATGATAAGCATAATAACAAGAAAAAAGGGAGAAAACACTATGACAAATAATAAGGAAACTATAAAATCAAACAATCTTTTTACAAAACTGTAAAATGGTTTTTTTCTTACTTCCACAAAAAATAACTCCTTTATTGTTTGCTTACATCCACATACCAAGAATCTTCTTGGGCTTTTTTATCATAGGCTGATCTACATATCTACCTTTGAAAACGCTGATGGCATTTCTATCGAACCAATCGATGAAATCATCTCCGAACTTTTTTCTGATAACACTATAAGCCTCTTTGATATTAGGCCGACGTCTTTTCATATTATGACAGTCGCTGCATATGAGCATTGCCATTCCCCACTTGATATATTTCATGGCGATCTTTTCACCATTTAATACAGCACCGGCATTAACCTGTGCAATACAGCCCTTTTCTATCAGATCAAAAAGCTTGACGGGATCATTCGTAAAATAGGGATATCTTTCAACGTGTGCAAGAACCGGCTGATAGCCTCTGTTCAATATGTCAATAAGAGTATGCGTAAGGCCATACGGTCTTTCATCTGTGGGAAGCTCTATCAGAAGATAATTGGTATCGGTGAAAGCAAACGGCTCCAGATCAATTTCGTTAAGTCTGGTTGAAAAATAGATCTCTGCACCAAGCTTGAATTTGATACCCATTTCCTCTACTTCCGGAACAGACATAAGCTTATTATAGCTATGATTCCTTATCTTGATAAATTTTTCTGTTTCTATTCTGTTGGGATTGAAATGAGGTGTAAAAACTATTGCCTGAATTCCCTGCCTTTTTTCCTCCTTGAGAAGTTCAAGGGAAACATCCGTGTTTTTTGCACCATCATCGATCCCGGGTAATATATGACAATGGAGATCAATCATTTATTTTT
Organism: uncultured Clostridia bacterium; assembly: GCA_947169745.1. GTDB lineage: Bacteria > Bacillota > Clostridia > Oscillospirales > Acutalibacteraceae > UBA1213. The sequence continues at coordinate 55 of CAMVQZ010000077.1, read as the reverse complement.
TCCTTATCCTTATCTGTCGAATAGTATTCGTAGTAATAATAATTTGAATATTTGG
>CAMVQZ010000076.1 GCA_947169745.1 uncultured Clostridia bacterium | reverse complement strand
TTCACTCCCCTGACAGTGAGCGCCTGCTTTCTCCCGGAATTATTTTGCAGCGTGACGCTGCACCCGTATTCGCGTAATCGCTCGTTTGCACTCGCTCTGTCGTGCGTACATATACTTTCGTCGCGCGGCATCCGGCGCTCATCGCCTCAGGTAATACTACCGCCCTCCTCCGCCGCAGCCCTTACGGGCTGCTTCTTGCGGCTGGTTTATTCTGACCTCTACCATTTCACTCCCCTGTCACTGAGCGCCTGCTTTCTCCCGGAATTATTTTAGCAGCGTGACGCTGGCCGCCGCAAATTGCTCAGCGCAAGCACGCGTCCCACTTTGACCCCGTGCAGGAGGCACGCACTGCATAGGCTATCGCCACGTAGAAACAAGCCAGACACGCAAAAACCGCATAAAGCCACCGGCAGAAAAACAAATCTTCCGTCCAAAAAGGACTTACTTACTAAAGGAGCGACAACCACAACTGTTCATTATTCTTTTATCCCGCCTTGTTTTACAAAGCCCGGCTCTGAAAAAAACCAGCAGATAAAGCTCTGCTGGTTCGGTAGTTTTATATTGGTTATCAAAGCTTTTTAAGTGCAGCCTTTAGTCTTTCCACTGCTTCTGCAGTCCTCTCTCTGTCTCCGAAGGAAGTCAGTCTGAAGAATCCCTCACCGTTTTTGCCGAAGCCTGCTCCCGGTGTTCCCACAACATTTGCTTCTTTGAGCAGGAAGTCAAAAAACTCCCAGGAGCCCATATTTCCCGGACATTCAAGCCAGATATACGGAGAATTTTTTCCTCCGGTATAGAATATTCCCATCTCATCAAGAGCCTGAGAGATAATACGTGCATTTTCTTTATAGTATCCGATGTTTTCCTTTATTTGTTTCTGACCTTCCTCTGAGAAAACCGCAGCTGCAGCACACTGCACAGGCCATGACACGCCATTGAATTTTGTTGCCTGACGTCTGTACCAAAGATTATAAATGTTATGTCCGTCTCTTTCCAGTTCCTTGGGTATCACTGTATATCCGCATCTTGTTCCTGTGAAGCCTGCTGTTTTTGAAAGAGAGCAGAACTCGATAGCGCATTTTCTTGCGCCCTCAACTGCGAATATAGAGCGGGGCATATCCTCTGTTATAAACGCTTCATATGCACTGTCATAGAGAATGACAGCATCATTTTTCAGAGCATAATCGATCCAGACCTTAAGTTCCTCAGCGGTATAAGCTGAACCGGTAGGATTATTCGGAGAGCAGAGATATATCAGGTCGGCCTTAACATTTTCATCAGGCATTGCCTTGAATCCATTTTCCTTTGTACAGTCGGCATATATGATTTTTCTGCCTGCCATAATATTAGAATCAACATAAACAGGATACACCGGGTCAGTGACAAGCACCGTGTTTTCTTCGCTGAAAATGTCGCATATATTTCCGCAGTCTGATTTTGCGCCGTCTGAAATAAGTATCTCATCCGGAGAAACCTGTACCCCGAAGCTTTTATAATAGCCTGAGACTGCCTCTCTCAGAAATCCATATCCCTCATAATCCGGGTATCCTCTGAAGGTCTCTTTTTCACCCAGCTCGCTCGCACCTTTTTTCATAGCCTCCACTACTACCGGTGCCAAAGGCAAAGTCACATCTCCTATTCCCAGACGGATAATATCCTTTTCAGGGTTTGCTGCCTGGAATTCATTAACTCTTTTCGCTATCTCGGCAAAAAGATAGCTGGGCACAAGGTTGTCAAAATTTTTATTGATCTTCATAGTTATTGCTCCTTTATGAATTTTATCCGCGTATCAATTTCATAATAACCGCTCACAATGATAATTATACCTCATTTATGCAACTTTTTCAATACCCAATTGCAGTTTATGCTCTCCGTTTCGAATAATCGCTCGCCTACACCCGCTTGGTCGTACGTGTATATACTCTCGTGCTGCGTCTGCCAATATTGTACGGGAATGGTAAAGCTCCATCATTAGAAAAAAATGAACAACACGAAAGCATACAACAAAAAGAGCACCTCGACAAACAAAAATTTTCATTTCCCATTTTGAATTTACTCATAAAAAAGCGCCGGCAAAAACCGACGCTTCTCCAATTATTTATCTGTAAATTCCATCTGTCCGCTTTCATCCTGCTGCTTCTCAACTGCAGCCTTGATGAATTCCCGGAATATGGGGTGAGCATGATTGGGGCGGCTCTTGAATTCCGGATGATACTGCACTCCGATATAAAAACGGTTTGCCGGTATTTCCACTGCTTCCACAAGGAGACCATTAGGAGAGGTTCCTGTAAAGATCATTCCGTTTTCTTCAAACTGGCTGCGGAATTCATTATTGAATTCATAGCGGTGACGGTGACGCTCGGAGACCTCCGGCTTGCCGTAGGCTCTCTCCATAATGCTGTCCCGGCGCACCTTACAGGGATATGCCCCAAGGCGCATAGTGCCTCCCATATCCACAATACCCTTCTGGTCGGGCATAAGATCTATTACCTTGTGAGTGCTCTCAGTAGCAAATTCTCCGGAATGAGCGTCACTGAAGCCAAGTACATTGCGGCCGAATTCAATAACAGCTGTCTGCATTCCAAGGCAAATGCCGAAATAGGGAATATCATGCTCTCTTGCATATTTTGCGGAGATGATTTTTCCTTCAACGCCTCTGTTTCCGAAGCCTCCGGGAACGAGGATACCATCCACATCTCCCAGAAACTCTTCTGCCGTATATTCTGTGATGAGCTCAGTATCCACCCATTTGATGTCGATAAAGGCTTTGTTTTCATATCCGGCGTGATTGAGAGCCTCTGCAACTGAAAGATAAGCGTCGTGAAGCTGTACATATTTTCCGCAGAGAGCTATTCTTACAGTTTTTTCTCTTGCATTTATCCTGTCCAGCATTTCCTGCCATTCGCACATATCAGGAGCAGGAGCCTGGATACCCAGTTCTCTGCAGACGATATTGCTGAAATTAGCCTGTTCCAGCATAAGAGGCGCCTGATAAAGCACCGGGATAGTCATATTCTCTATAACGCAGTCCGGCTTTACATGGCAGAACATAGCAATTTTCTTGAAAATGCTCTTATCCTCGATAGGCTCGTCGCAGCGGAGGACCATTATATCCGGGTTGATACCCAGTGAACGCAGTTCCTTTGCGCTGTGCTGAGCCGGCTTTGATTTATGCTCCTGGCTTGCCTTAAGATAGGGCACAAGGCAGACATGGATAAACAGGCTGTTTTCCGAGCCCACCTCAACACTGACCTGACGAATAGCCTCAAGGAAGGGCTGGCTCTCTATATCGCCCACTGTGCCGCCGATTTCTGTAATAACCACATCGGCGTCGCTGTCCTTACCCACTGCATAGATGAAGGATTTTATTTCATTTGTTATGTGGGGAATGACCTGAACTGTTTCTCCCAGGTAATCTCCTCTTCTTTCCTTATCCAGAACATTTGAATATACCTTTCCAGTGGTAAGGTTTGAAAACTTATTGAGATTTTCATCAATAAATCTCTCATAATGTCCCAGATCCAGATCTGTCTCGGCGCCGTCCTCTGTCACATAAACCTCGCCGTGCTGATAGGGGCTCATAGTACCGGGATCCACATTGATATACGGATCCAGCTTCTGTGCAGCCACCTTAAGGCCTCTTGCTTTAAGCAGACGTCCCAAAGAAGCGGCGGTTATGCCCTTTCCGAGACCGGACACAACTCCTCCTGTGACAAATATGTATTTAGTCGTCATAACTCGATTTCTCCTTCATAAACTGTTTCTGCAACACCAGTCAGATATACAGTCTCATCCGTATATTCTATCACCAGATTACCGCCCTTAAGCTTAACGGTTATGGGGGTGTTCTTTTTGCAGAGTCCGTTTTCCACTGCTGCAACAGCCACAGCGCAGGCGCCTGTACCGCAGGCCCAGGTTTCTCCGGTGCCTCTTTCCCATACTCTCATTTCAATGGTCTTTTCGTCGATGACCTTTACAAATTCCGCATTTACTCTTTCCGGGAATATCTCGCTGTTTTCAAACTGGGGACCTATTTTCTCCAGATCGATCTTTTCAACATTATTGCAGAATACCACTGCATGTGGGTTACCCATTGACACACAGGTGATGTTGTAATCCTCGCCGGCGATATTCACAGGCTCATTTATCACCTTCGGCTTATTTATAGCTACAGGTATCAGCTCGCTGGCAAGCTCAGCCTTGCCCATATCAACCTTGAATACATCATTCTGACCGTCGTGACGGTAAACATTTACTGTCTTGATACCGCTGAGTGTCTCGATAGTCATTGAATTTCCCTTGACCATATCGTGGTCGCAGAGGTATTTTGCAATGCATCTGATGCCGTTTCCGCACATCTTGCCCTCGGAGCCGTCTGCATTATACATCTTCATCTTTGCGTCAGCCACATCTGAGGGGCAGATAAGGATAACTCCGTCTCCGCCGATACCGTAATGCCTGTCGCTGAAGCGCACAGCAAGACCCTCCGGATTATTGATCTTCTGATCGAAGCAATTGAAGTAGATATAGTCATTTCCAGTACCCTGCATCTTAGTGAATTTCATCCGGATCTTTTCCGTTCTCATATCATTGATATCCACCAGCTCAGTGCTGTATTCGCTGTAGCGGCTCTTGAGTGAATCCGCAAGAGCATTTGCTGTATCTATAGATGTCAGACAGGGAATATTTCTTTCTACTGTTTTTCTTCTTATCTTAACGCTGTCACGGGTGGGGATACGTCCCTTTGAGGAGGTAGAGATAACATAGTTTATCTTTCCGCTTTCAATAAGGGTCAGAGTGTTATCCTTGTCGCTCTCATGTATCTTATCCACTTCGATAACATCCAGGCCGTAATCCCGGATAGTTCTTGCCGTACCCTTAGTTGCATAAAGGGTAAAGCCCAGCTCATTATATTTCTTGGCGACTGCGCCTATTTCATTCTTATCAGGATTCCTTACTGTGATAAACACTCCGCCCTGCTTTTTCATCTTATAGCCTGCAGCGATAAGTCCCTTGAAGAGAGCCTCCTCAAGAGTATTAGCGATACCCAGTACCTCACCTGTAGATTTCATTTCCGGTCCCAGCTGGTTATCAACATTGATAAGCTTCTCAAATGAGAATACCGGTACCTTGACTGCCACATAGGGAGATCTCCTGTAAAGTCCTGTGCCGTAGCCCATATCGCTGAGTTTTTCTCCCAGCATCGCCCTTGTTGCCAGATCTACCATAGGTACTCCTGTAACCTTGCTGATATAGGGGATGGTTCTTGAGGAACGGGGGTTTACTTCTATTACATAAAGCTTGCCCTCGTAAATAAGATACTGGATATTTACAAGGCCCTTGGTTTTAAGGGAAACAGCAAGATTTTTTGAAGTTGTGATTATAGTCTGGGTCATTTCATCGCTGATATTCCATGCAGGGTAAACAGCGATCGAGTCACCGGAATGTATTCCGGCTCTCTCCACGTGCTGCATTATACCAGGGATAAGAATATCCTCTCCGTCACAGATAGCATCTACCTCCAGCTCTGTTCCTGAAAGGTATTTGTCGATAAGGATGGGGTTTTCAATATTCTGAGCCAGGATTATGGCCATATATTCCTTGATATCAGCCTCGTTGAAGGCGATTATCATATTCTGTCCGCCCAGGACATAGCTGGGTCTCATCAGAACAGGATATCCTATCCGGTCTGCCACCTCAAGAGCCTCTTCTGTTGTCATTACAGTAAAGCCCTCTGGACGCTTTACATGATGGAGTTCCAGAAGCTCATCGAAGCGTTCCCTGTCCTCAGCCATATCGATGCTGTCAGCAGATGTTCCCAGGATATTCACACCGTTGTCATTAAGGAATTTTGTAAGCTTTATAGCGGTCTGTCCGCCGAAGGCCACAACAACGCCGTAGGGCTTTTCTGTCTTTATAATGCCCATTACATCCTCATTCGTAAGGGGCTCGAAATACAGTCTGTCCGCTGTATCAAAGTCAGTTGAAACTGTCTCCGGGTTATTATTTACGATAACCACATCAAAGCCGGCCTTTTTCAGAGCCCATACACAGTGAACGGAAGCGTAGTCAAATTCGATACCCTGACCGATACGGATAGGACCAGAACCAAAAACGATAATCGTCTTTCTGTCGGAAGCATTTTCCTTGATAAATGCCTCAGCCTCATTGTCGCTGTCGAAGGTTGAATAGAAATAAGGAGTTTCAGCCTTGAATTCCGCAGCGCAGGTATCTACCATTTTGAATACCGGCACCATAGGCTCGCTGACCTTGCAGCCGGAGTATTTTTCTATTGTGCTGTCCAGATAGCCCAGAAGCTTTGCTCTTCTGTAGAGTTCCGGTGTCAGCTCTCCCTTTTTGAGTTCATTTTCACAGTTAACCAGGTTGAGAAGCTTTTCAAGGAACCACTCGTCTATTTTTGTTATGGAGTGGATATCATCTACAGTAATACCTCTTTTCAGTGCCTCATAAACACAGAAGGAACGCTCGTCATCGCAGACGCTGAGTCTTTCTCTGATATCCTCAGTAGACATCTCCTCGAACTTGGGTGAGGACATAGTATCGTGCTTGATCTCTGCACCTCTCACAGCCTTCATAATAGCCTGCTCGAATGTGGGAGCGATGGACATTACCTCTCCGGTAGCCTTCATCTGAGTACCAAGGGTACGCTTTGCATATACAAATTTTTCAAAGGGCCATTTCGGGAATTTTACTACAACATAGTCAAGAGCCGGCTCAAAGCAGGCATATGTAGTTCCGGTAACGGCATTCTTTATTTCATTCAGAGTATATCCGATAGCCAGCTTTGCGGCAACCTTTGCGATAGGATATCCGGTAGCCTTTGATGCAAGGGCTGAGGAACGGGATACTCTGGGGTTTACTTCTATTACTGCATAATTGAAGCTTTCCGGTTCCAGGGCAAACTGACAGTTACAGCCGCCCTCAACTCCGAGAGCGGAGATGATATTGAGTGCAGCGCTTCTGAGCATCTGGTATTCCTTATCGGCGAGGGTCACCGCAGGAGCAATAACTATACTGTCTCCTGTGTGAACGCCCACGGGATCGAAATTCTCCATTGAGCAAACCGTGATAACATTTCCCATCTTATCACGCATTACCTCAAATTCGATCTCCTTCCAGCCTGCGATACATTTCTCAACAAGCACCTGGGTAATAGGAGAAAGCTCCAGTCCGTTTGCAGTTATCTCCCTGAGCTCGTCCTCGTTATTGACGATACCGCCGCCTGTTCCGCCCAGTGTGAAGGCAGGGCGGATTATTACCGGGTAACCGATCTCATCCGCAAAATCAGCAGCAGACTGAACGTCATTGACAACTGTTGAGGGTATCACAGGCTGTCCAATACTCTCCATAGTATCCTTGAACATCTGTCTGTCCTCTGCCTTATCGATTGTCTCAGGATTTGCTCCGAGAAGCTTTACATTATGCTTTTTAAGGAAGCCTTCCTTTGCAAGCTGCATAGAAAGTGTAAGACCGGTCTGTCCTCCGAGAGTGGAGAGAAGGCTGTCCGGCTCCTCCTTTATGATTATCCTTTTTACTGTTTCAAGGGTAAGAGGCTCGATATACACCTTATCCGCCATAGCCTTGTCAGTCATTATCGTAGCAGGATTGGAATTTACGAGTATTACCTCCAAACCCTCTTCCTTGAGTGCGCGGCAGGCCTGGGTGCCGGCATAATCGAATTCGGCGGCCTGTCCGATAACGATAGGACCTGAACCGATAACCAATACTCTTTTTATACTTTTATCCTTAGGCATTCTCTTTTTCCTCCTGCATCATTTTTATAAACCTGTCAAACAGGAACGAGGTATCAAGCGGGCCTCCGCATGCCTCGGGGTGGAACTGTACTGTAAAGGCGGGCATATCAGTATATGTAACGCCCTCGCAGGTACCGTCGTTTGCATTAACGAAGCTCTCATAGGCATTCTCCGGAAGTGTGGATGCCACTACCGCATAGCCGTGGTTCTGGCTGGTTATGTAAACTCTGCCTGTCTTTGTATCTGTAACAGGCTGGTTTGCACCTCTGTGGCCATACTTGAGCTTTTCGGTCTTTGCGCCCTGAGAAACAGCCAGAAGCTGATGTCCCAGACAGATACCAAAGGTTGGTATTTTCTCCTTTGCCAGCTTTTTAAGCTCCCCGATAACCTCCTGGTTTTCCTGAGGATCTCCGGGGCCGTTGGAAAGCATTATTCCATCCGGAGACATAGCCTTGATCTCCTCGGCTGTAGTGAATGAGGGAACCACTGTGACAGTGCAGCCTCTTTTCACCAGTTCCCGTCTTATATTGTCCTTTGCTCCGAAATCCATGAGCACTACCTTGTATTTTTCGTCCTCGGCAGAAAAAACGCTGCTGCTCTCAGATGTCACGCTCTTGACAGCAGAAGTGACTTTGTAAGCCTTGAGAGCTTCAACATCTTCTTTTCCGGGCTTCGTATATTTAAGAGAAGCATTCATAACGCCGTATTCGCGTACTGTCTTTGTGAGGCATCTGGTATCTATCCCGGAGATACCGGGGATACCCTGCTCCCTGAGATAATCGTCAAGAACGCCGCTGCATCTGAAATTAGAGGGCTTTTCGCAGTACTCTCTTACTACATAGGCGGTAAGAGCGGGCTTCTTGCTTTCAAAATCCTCCGGTATGACGCCGTAGTTTCCAATCAGCGGAAAAGTCTGGCAAACGATCTGACCATAATAGCTGGGATCTGTAAGGGTCTCAAGATAACCGGTCATTGCTGTTGTAAAGACCAGTTCCCCCACGACCTCCTTTTCGGCGCCGAAGGAACAGCCTTCATACACATCTCCGTTTTCCAATAATAAATATGCTTTCTTTTCCATATTTTCTACCGATCCTTTCATTGTATTCTTAAAGCTCTCAATGCAGTTGCTTTCAGCGTTATCCGTCATAGGTACTCAGCAGGTTCTTTGCCACCTCCAGCTTCGTAAGCCGGAGATCCATTGCCTGCTTCTCCAGATATCTGTGAGCCTGCTGCTCTGTCATGGAAAGATATTCCATCAGAACATACTTTGCTCTGTTGATGATCCTGATATCATCTATTTTCTTCTGCAGCCGGAGGTTTTCTCCGTTTATTCTCTGTACCCTCATTCTCATCGCAACCATCAGCCGTACGGCTTTGAGAAAGATCTTTTTGCTTATGGGCTTCGCCATAACATAGCCGCCCAGAGGGAGCAATCGCTTTTCAGCCTGTTCCTCACACTCCGGACTAGTGAGAAGTATCACCCCGGCGCCGGTATTTTCGAGAAGCTCCTCTGCCAGCTCCTCCGCCTGACAGTCAGTCAGGGGAGAATTTATTATGGCCAGCCCCAAATCATATCTGTGGTAAAGCTCCCGGGATTGTCCGGCAGTCTTTGCAGATATGATCCCCTCGCAGCGCCCCGGATCAAGGATCTGACGAAGCATTTCTCCTTTTTTTTCATCTGATGATACAATCAGTACAGGCTCCAAAAGCAGCGCACACCTCTCTTTTTTTCAGCTTTATGCCCTGCTCATACGAAAAACAGAATCTCTGAAAGCCGCAAAGAGGCAATGTCAAAAGGGCACAGAGGCAGATATATTCAATTTATTATAATAGCAGATTTTTCAATTTTTGTCTACAAATAAAGCATAACAAACTTCATTTAATTGTTTTTTGTGCATTTTAAATATAATTGCTCGAAATATTTTATTATATTTTCATTTGTTGTAATTATACAGTCCAGGCACCATTCCCTCGGGCGTATCACCGACTATCACCGTCTCTCCCAGTATAACAGATGTGGTGACTTCTTCGCTTTCGGTGGTATGGGGCTCGGTTATATTGATCTGTGCTGTTATACGTAGTAAAAGCTTGTGGAGAGTCTGATTTATCCCGCCGCTTTCAAAGCTGTGCTCAAAATCGCACCGGACATTTCCCGACAGGGAAAAATATGCCGGCACACTAAGCCCGGAGCAGGCGATAAGGTTCGACCCGAGTATCCTTGACAGCGGGATATCCGCCCTTTTACACCTGATGCTCCCCAAAGCATTCTGGGCATTGAGTGTAAAGTGGTTTTTGAAATCATTGGCAAGGGTCGTATCGGTAACGACAGAAGCTATCCTTCCCTTTTCGTCAAAGCGTATCTCCTCCAGCTCCTTTTCAGACAGCTTCATTTCCCTGGCAGTTTCTACTGCCGTTTCACTCAGAACCAGGGCTGCATAGCTCTTTGCCTGATTTCCCGATTCCTCGGCTATCACAGGCGCCATTCTCAGCTGAAAAAACGCCAGACCTGCCACAGGTATCAG
>CAMVQZ010000075.1 GCA_947169745.1 uncultured Clostridia bacterium | reverse complement strand
CGTCACGCTGCCCGGATGCCGCGCGACGAAAGTATATGTACGCACGACAGAGCGAATGAAATGAGCGATAACGCGAACACGGGTGCAGCGTCACGCTGCCCGGATGCCGCGCGACGAAAGTATATGTACGCACGACAGAGCGAATGAAATGAGCGATAATGCGAACACGGGTGCAGCGTCGGCGCTGGGCTGGAACAAGTAACATTTGACTTTTTGTAAAGCTTATTATAAAATCTAAAGCGACAAACAATATAAATTTTTATTCCGGAACAGGGTAACCGGGTTTAATATCAAAGGAGGTTTTTCAGTGAAAAAAAGTAATATTTCCAAAATGATCCTGTCAGGATTTCTGACTGTTTGTGTTGCTGCTGTTGCCGGGTGCGGAAGTTCTTCGGAGACGTCCTCTCAGCAGGCTCCGGATGTCAGCGGTACTTCCTCAGAAGTACAAAGCATAGCTGAGGTAAGCAAGGAAGAAAGCTCCGACGGATCAGTCCCGGCAGACAGCTCTGATGAAGCGAGCAAATCAGAAAAGTCGGGAATATCAGTCTCACAGGATGATCACGGTCAGGAGCTCATAACAGACACAGAAGATGATCCCGACGAAGAAAGCTCCGGCAATACATCCTCTGAACCGGAAAGCGAAACCGACAGAGCCTCAGCTTCTGACAAATCTGAAAATGAGGAAAACGATGATAAGGACGGAAATATAGTTATTATGCTTGATCCGGGTCACGATGACGACGAAAGTCCCAGAAACCACAAGAAGCTTGGTGTAAACGAACAGGATCTTAATCTCAAGATCGGTCTGGCTTGTTATGACAGGCTTTCAGAATACGAGGGAGTTACTCCCTACCTTACACGCACTGACGGACACTGCCCGAATGCGGACAAGGAATTTTCAGGTGTAAAGGATTGTATACATAAACGGGCGCATATGGCCGAGGAAAAGGATGCAGACTTTTTTGTAAGCCTGCACTGCGACGCACTTGATGAGGATTTCGGAACAGAGGCAAACGGAGTTGCCGTATATATAACCAACTATCCCGAATACAGCAGCAAATGTGAAAAGCTGGGAAATATCATTATAGATCATATAACAGAAGCCGTAGATCTGAAATCAAGAGGTGTTTTTCTGAATGAGCTTGACGAGGAAAAGGGAACATACAAGGACGGCACCACAAAGGATAAGCTGTACCTTCTGAGCTACAATGTTGACTACGGCCGCCCGGCGCTTATCGTTGAGCATGGTTTTATGGATAACGAGCATGATAATGCGATACTCAGGGACGACGAAAAGCTGAAGCTTATCGGTCAGGCAGATGCAGACGCTATTGCAGAGTATTACGGACTGAAGCTGAAATAACTGAGCCCGGCGTGACGCTGGACCCATGTTCGGGGTGCGTAATCACTCGTTTGCACTCGCTCGGTTGTGCGTACCTTTACTCTCGTAGTGCGGCAGCCGGCGCACACAGCCCTCACAGGCTGCTTCTTGCGGCTGTCTTATTCTGACTTCCGGTTTTTCACTTGCTCGGTACTGAGCGCCTGTTTTTTTGATAAGCTGCCTTTCGCTAATCTCATTCAGTTTTCCGTTTTTGTATTATCCAGCCTGAGTGTCACAAGGTAACAGTATAATTGTTTTGCCAATATTTTTTTACACTGATAATAGCTGAGAACTGGATCAGAAATTATTTTTTTGTAAAACCCAAAATTTCCGCACCCGCAAAAAACGCAGGTGCGGAGATTTTTATTCTCGTATCCAACGGTTTGATAAAAGCTCGATCATTCCGTTTTCGTATGTAATTTCAACCCATCCCGAAATGCCGCTGTCATAATAGTATTTTCCGTTTTCGGATTTCCACTTGTGCTTGTCCACGACCATCATATCCTCGCCGAATAATTCCAGCTCACCTGTTTCGAGAGCCTGACTTATCTGGTCACGGGTCACTTCCCGGGGGATCTTCATTATAGATTTGGCGAATCCGTCATTGTCAAAAAGTATCTTGGATCTTGCAATATCGGCGTATACGGGATCGCCGGAGGTAATCAGATCATCAGCGCTGACCCAATATGGCCCGGATCCTCCCCCTGAACGGCAAAGCTGGGATACCCTCCAGATTCCGGTAATATCCATTATCAATTCTCCTTCGTTATGCCCACGGATTACTGCTTTCCGGCTGTCTGATATCAGACAGGATAAACTGCTCCCACAGATACCATTTACCATCCTTCGCATTTCTCATCTGTATCTGCCTGGGGCTGTCTGCGCCGGAGGAACGGATGTGAAGCGTGGCATATCCCTGATTCTGATATGAATAGGGATTCTCAAAAACCGTTATCGTATACGGCTCCGAGGGCTTATAATCATTCTGGGGCGATGAACCCTTGAAATAAGACCGGGGGACATAATCCTTATCCCTGAATCTGTCTGCTATAAACTGCATATCATAGACGCTGAGGGGTCTCGGACCTCTGAGAAAATTCAGCATCGAATGACAAAGCTCCTTGTCGTGGGGATAAAAGCAAAAGGCAAGTATTGTCATAGCCGCTGTATCAAAGGGTGTGGAAAGCGCTGCCTGAGGGAGAGCTCTGAACTCCTCCAGTGTATCAGGCAGTTTATCAAAAACTATATCTACCGTCTTATTTTCACCTGTAATTGCTGCATTTGCAGCCTGAGCAGTAGCTTCCTTCAGACTATCAAATAATCCCAAGTTTGATCGCTCCTTTCAAATATAGATATTCTTCCGGTATTATTTTATCCCGGCAACGCTGCCAGTTTTTAAAAAGCATACCGCAAGACATAGTTTCACAGCCGGAAGGATAATGACAGCTATAGTAAGTAGACATCATATTCTGCTGCTAAGCCCGATCACCATCCTTCCGGCTGTGATTATTATTCAGCCTGCAATCCGGCTGAGATATCATTCCTTGACTTCCTTGAGGTTTTCCTTAAGAACATAGATATTGCGCACGCCGTATTCATTCACCTGGATAATAACTCCCGTTATTTCCACTCTTGCGTCGTCAGCGGGATAATCACTGAGAGATGACGCTCCGTCCAGTGTATAGGTCAGACCATATCCCACGCCTGTTTCCTTATTCTTTTCCATAATAGAGCAGGTAGACATTCTCTTTGCACTGATGCCGTCCACCTTGACTACCTTTCCGTCCAGCTTTCCGCTTGCAGCTTCATTTGAGAACTTCTGCATTCCCTCGGCATCACCGTATTTGATTTCTATATCCACCTTGGAATAGTCAACGGTCTTGGGATCAATGCTGCCCTCTGAGGATGACTCCGCAGCCTCGGCGCTGCTCTCTGCTGCAGATGATTCCTTGCTTTCCGAGGACTCAGAAGAATCCGCAGAAGAAGTCTTGCTTTCTCCGCCGGCAGTTGATGAATCATTTCCTTTTGTACAAGCCGAAAGTGAGACTGCGCCCATTGTAAGTACAATAGCAAGTATCAGAGTTCTTTTAAATTTTTTCATGGCGACCGCCCCCATTATTTTTTTACACAACATTTCCGCTGTTATTACATCTATTATAGTACATATTTCCCGAATATGCATTAATTTTGTTAAAAATTAACAATTAGTTTACAGTTATTGTCAGCAATGAAAAAGGGCACCCTTTTCAGAGTGCCCTGATTGTATCTTATGATAGTGAAAATATTTTTTTCCTGAAGCTTATCCCTGCTTATAATCATTTATCACCCTTATGATTATATCATACAGCTTTTCAACCTTATAGCTGCCGATGACAGGCTCCAGGTGTGAGCTGCCTATTCCTGAATCGTCAGTCAGGAATACATATGTTCCGCCTGTATTTACAGCAAGGGCTCTTGCAAAAAGCTCTGTATTCCTTTCTGTATTGGAGGATACCACAGGAACAAGGCGGATGCCCTTTTCTGCTGCTGTCTTTACTGCCTCAAGTATTCTTGTTTCAGTACCGTCATGAGGCGGAGCGTCAAATATCATAAAAGCGATCTTGACAGATTCCGTTCTCCACTTAGCTTCTACCATTGTCTTATCCAGGATCTCAGCGACTGCCTCAGGCATATCTCCGCCGCCGTCTGCGCTTTCACTGTTGAGAAGCTTCTGCATCTTCTTGATATTCTTTGTAAAGCTATAGCACTTTGTGACATATTCATCGTATTTGTCACGATAGAAATTAACTGAATATCTGGCATTATCCGAGCCCACCTTTTCGGTAATAGCTGTAAATTCGCTCTGAAGGAAAAGCATCTCATCGGACATTGAGCCTGTAGCGTCCATTATGAACATTATATCCGTATTCTTGTAGGTAACCGGTTCTGCGTCCAGCTTTATCTCCAGGGTATTATCAGCGCTCTTCTTTTCGCTCTGATCCCTGTTTTCCTTTTCCTTAATTGATTCGGTTGTATTTTTGTCACCGGATACGACCCTGACGGATACCGGCTTTTCCCCCTCCTTACAGAAGAGATATGCATTGCCCTTCTTATCCGTGATACCTGTCCAGAGCACCTTATTGCTCTCATTCAGAAGCTCTGCCTTTACATTCGGAAGAGCCTTACCCTCCTCATTCCTGACAGTTACTGCTGTGCGGTATCGGGGATCAAGACCGTAGCTGGGGAAGGTAATCTTTCCGGAATCCACAAGATTTGAAAAGAAACCAAAATTATCATTATCGTTCCATTCTCCTGCTGTCAGCTGACCTGCCTTCGGGGTCTGGTCGGAAGGTGCGGAGCTGTCGGAAGCCTCTGAGCTTTCCGGGCTTTCCTCGGATACCCTTCCGGATTCTTCTCCGGATGTCTCCGGTTCCTCACTTGCAGTATCTCCGGTTCCTCTTTCTGTGGAATTCTTTTTGGTTTCACCCTTTGTTCTGTCATAGGTCACGCCCTCAGCGGGTGCTTCTGCTGCCGGCGCCTCCTCAGCAGTTTCCAGAGATTTTGCTCCCTCCACGGTATCTATTCCGTACCTTGTGCCGTCTCCGTCATATCCTGTACCCTTTACCACATCTACTGATACATCGTCCTCATCCACGTCATCCTTTGTATCAGCCACGGAGTTTTCCGAGGTTTCGGAAGCACCGGCGGATGACTGGGGGGTACTGCTGGTTTTTACCTCATTTCCTGCGGTACATCCAAAAGCGGTCATAAGCATTGTAAGCGATGCTGCGAGACATATTATTTTTCTTGTTTTCATAAGAATTACCTCCTTGATTTTTTCTTTGTGTTTTACTTTCTGCTTATATAATCCCCGGAATTCAATTTAGTTACAGGATATTCAAAAAAATTTAAAAAAAATTCCGCAGCTCCCATTTTCAGGATAACTGCGGAAAAAAATCATTCTCCGAATCTGTGCTGACCTCTCAGGTCTGCTATCTGGATACAGCCTGTTGTGCAGTTTTTTGCGCAAACGCCGAAATCCTCACAATCAGGACATTTTGAATAATCAATGACTGCACAGTTGTCAACCACCTTGATCGCACTGGAGGGACATACTCTTTCGCATTTCTTACAGCCGATACAGCCATTTGAGCAAACGCTCTTTGTCTTTATTCCCTTATCCTTATTGCTGCAGGTGACCACCACCCTCTCAACGTCGGGAACCAGGGATATAATCTTATTGGGACAGGTACGGGTACATATACCGCAGCCGATGCAAAGCCTTGTATTGATATGAGCAATACCGTTTTCGATACATATTGCTTCCTTCGGACAGGCCTTTGCGCAGTCTCCGAAGCCGAGACATCCATAGGTACAGCTGCCCTTTCCCCCGTAAAGAAGCTTTGCGGCAGCGCAGCTCTCAATGCCCTCATAGCTTACCTTATCCTCAGTCCTGGTACAGTCTCCGGCGCAGTGTACAACAGCCACCTGCTCAATTACATCGGCAAATTCTACTCCCAGAACCTCGCTGAGCTGTCTGGAAACTGCATCAGCTCCGGGAACACAAAGGTTTGTTGGTGTATCCGGGGACTCACAGAGAGCTTTTGCATAGCCGTCGCAGCCGGCAAAGCCGCAGGCTCCGCAGTTTGCTCCGGGGAGACATTCACGCACAGCCGGAAAACGCTCGTCCTCCTTGACCGCCATTATCTTTGAGGCGATAACGAGGACTGCTCCGCAGATGATACCGATAACAACAACCGGTATGACTGCTATCAGAATCTCATTCATTATCAGCACCTCCGTTATGCAAAAAGATTTTCAATTATTCCGCCAAATCCCAGGAATGAAAGGGATGTTATGGCAGCTGCCACAAGGGTTATGGGAAGTCCCTGAAAGCTTTTCGGAATATCCCTTCCCTCGATAGTAGAACGAACACCTGAAAATATCACCATTGCCAGGAAGAATCCCAGACCGCTGCCAAGGGAATTTACCATTGCCTCAAGGAAGGAATATCCTTCGTCGATATTAAGTATGGTAACGCCAAGAACTGCACAGTTAGTGGTGATCAGGGGAAGATACACTCCCAGAGACTTATGAAGCGAGGGAATATATCTTTTGAGGATTATCTCCACAAGCTGAACAAGGGCAGCTATGACAAGAATGAATACTATTGTCTGAAGATAGCCTAAATCATTCGGGTTCAGAAGGAAAATCTGTATGGGATAGGTAACAGCTGTCGCCATAAGCATTACAAAAATAACGGCGATACTCATTCCTGTTGCGGAATCCAGCTTTTTGGATACTCCCAGGAAGGGACAGATACCCAGAAAACGGGAAAGCACATAGTTATTGATAAAAACTGCAGAAAGCAGGATTATGATAAGCTTAGTCATTTTCTGTCGCCTCCTCCTTTATTTCACCGCAGCCGGTCTTACCGCAGGACGCAGCCTGAGGACAGCCCTCGCAGCCGAAATCCTTTTTCTTCGGCTTATGCTTTCCGAATTTATTCACAGCGGCAATAAGCAGACCGAATACAAAGAATCCGCCGGGAGCCATTGTCAGGATGGATATATGATTGTCGATAAGAACAGGGATCTCAATGCCGCAGAAGGTGCCGGCGCCGAAGGTCTCCCTGATGGCAGCCATCAGGAAAAGCGCCAGAGTAAATCCTGCGCCCATTCCCAGGGCGTCTATTGCGCTGTCGAATACCTTGTTCTTGTTTGCGAACATCTCTGCTCTTCCCAGAATTATACAGTTAACAACGATAAGGGGCAGATATATGCCCAGGGATTTATCAAGGTCAGGAGCAAACGCCTTTACAAGCATCTGCACCATCGTCACAAAGCCTGCGATCAGTACGATATAGCAGGGGATCCTCACCTTATCCGGGATGACCTTTCTCAGAGCCGAAATAACGATATTTGAACAAAGCAGGACTACAGTCGCAGCAGCTCCCATTCCCAGTGCATTTATAACGCTGGTGGATGTAGCCAGTGTGGGACAGGTTCCCAGGACAAGCACAAGTACCGGGTTTTCCTTTATAAGTCCCTTCGCAAAATTCTGTGCCGTATTCATTATTTCGCCTCCTTTACAAGCTTATATGCCTCAAAGGCAGAAGCCACAGCCTTTTTATATGCTGTTGAAGAAATAGTAGCTCCGGAAATTGCCTCAACCTTATCCTGATCCTCCGCTTTTGTTCCTGCGAATTTCTGATTGAGTCCGGTGTTGTTATCCACTACCTTTGAGCCGATACCGCTGGTCTCTGAATGAGACAGGGTCTTTACAGCCTCAAGGGTACCGTCGTTTTTTATACCGCAGATAAGCTTTATATCTCCGCCGTAGCCCTTCTGGGTCATCATGAATACATAGCCGCTGTTATTGTCTCCCTCAAAGACCTCTGTGACGCCCTCCGGGAGCTTTTTCAGCTCCAGCTTTTTGTAGCTCTTCGCTTCCTTCAGTACCTCAGCTCTTGCATCGGAAGCCGCTTTTTCCTCAGCAGCTGTGATTATGGGAGCTGTTATCTTATTTACATATGCAAGAAGAGCTGTCACTACAAGACAGATGGATGCGAGGACAATGATCGGTTTTATTATGTCTTTCATTTACCGGCACCTCCAGTCAGGGGCTTGCTCCTTGTAAGTCTTGAAATATATGGTGTGAGAAGGTTCATAAGAAGTATGGAATATGAAACACCCTCCGGAAGATTTCCCCAGAAGCGTATCAGTATCGTGACCAGTCCGCAGCCGACTCCGAAAATAAGCTTTCCAAGCTTTGTGGGCGGAGTTGTGGAATAATCAGTTGCCATAAAGAAGGCGCCCAGAAGAAGGCCGCCGGAAAGCAGCTGATAGAGCACATCCTTGCCGCAGATGAGAGACATTATCGCAACTGTTGCAATAAAAGCAGCCGGAGTATGCCACGAAATAACTCCTCTGACAAGGAGGTAAAGCCCTCCCAGAATCAGGGCAATGGCGCAGGTCTCGCCGAGACAGCCCGGATGTCTGCCAAGAAACAGGTCAAGATATGAGGGCATCTCCTTTGCAAGTCCCTTTCCGGCAGCTGCCAGAGGTGTCGCACCGGATACAGCGTCTGCACCGTATACAGAGCTCTGCCAGTTCACAGGCTTTGACCAGTTGGACATCGAACCTGCAAATGCCACCAGCATTATTATCCTGGCGGTGATTGCCGGGTTGGCAAAATTCTGACCGATTCCGCCAAAAAGCTGTTTTACGACTATTATAGCCGCAACGCTTCCCACAACGGCCTGCCATACAGGTATGCTGACAGGAAGATTGAATGCCAGAAGCATTCCTGTTACCACTGCTGAAAGATCACAGACGGTAACATCCCGCCTGCACAGCTTTTCAAAAAGAAATTCAGCAGCCACACAGGTAGCAACACAGGTTGCGATCACCACAAGAGACCTGAGTCCGAATATCCAGACTGACGCAGCAGCTGCCGGCATCAGGGCGATGATGACATCCAGCATTATATTCTGAGTGGTTCTCTTCCCCGAAAAATGGGGAGATACTGATGAGATCAGCTTATTCATTTTTTGCCCTCCTTTTCCTCTTCGGCCTTCTTAGCCGCAAGATATGCCCGGAGCTTTGCCTTCGCCAGCTTATTGGTCTGGACAAGAGGTCTGTTAGCCGGACAGACATAGGAGCAGCATCCGCACTCCATGCAAAGATCAACACAAAGCTTTTCCAGATCCTCGCCGCTATCAAGGCTGTAGGCCCTGGATATCGCCCTTGGATCAAGTCTCAGGGGACAATGATTTATGCAGCTGCCGCAGCCGATACACGCTGTGGTCTTTCTGCTTTTTGCCTCCTTTTCGTCCATTGCGACTATTGCGTTTGTATTCTTGAGAACAGGCTCCTCCAGAGAGGGTACTGTTATTCCCATCATAGGCCCTCCGTAGAGAACCTTTGCAGGCTTCGCCCTGAGGCCTCCTGCTCCCTCCAGTATATCCTTTATCGGAGTTCCGATGGGAGCTATTACGTTTTTCGGCTCCTTTACCGCAGAGCCGTCTACAGTTATGCACTTTTCCACCAGTGGGATGCCCTTCTCCAGATATTCACCGATAAAGGCAAGGGTCGTTACATTGATCACGATAACACCAACATTCAGAGGCAGCCCTCCCTTGGGAATGACCCTTCCGACTGTATTATATACAAGAACCTTTTCTCCGCCCTGGGGATAAACCGAGGGCAGAACATGAACGGAAACATCATCACAGCCGGAGGCAAGCTCTTTCATTTTTTCAATGGCCTCAGGCTTGTTTTTCTCAATGCCGATGATAAAGCTCTTTACTCCCATATATTTCCTGATGGCGTCTATCCCGGCAAAGACATAGTTTCCTTTGTCTATCATCGTCCTTGTATCCGAGGTGATATACGGCTCACATTCAGCAGCATTGATAACAATATGCTCTACCTTTGAGAGATCCTTTACACTGAGCTTGACAAAGCTGGGGAAGCCTGCGCCTCCCAGTCCAACAGCTCCGCTGGCTCTGACAGCAGCTACAAAGCTATCAAAATCACTGACCGCCGGGGGTGCAATATCCTCAGAAAGGGTCTGCTGACCGTCTGATTCAATGACTACGCAGGGGATCTTCATTCCCATTGAAGAAGTCATCTCATCCACCTTCAATACCTTGCCGGATACGCTGGAGTGAATATCGGCTGAAACAAAGCCGTCTGACTCTCCGATCTTCTGGCCTACCTTTACTGCATCTCCCCGTTTTACCACAGGCTTTGCAGGCTTTCCGATGTGCATCGACATCGGTATCACGACTGTTTTCGGAACAGGGATACGGACACCCTCCATACCGGCGGTGTTCTTGTTATGCGGTACCCTGATACCATGCAATCTCATGAATATTCCTCCGTTCTTTTTTCTTTTACAGACTCCGGGCAGCAGGGCAATCGAGTAGGAGGGGGATTTGAATAATCCCCCGACCTCTCACACCACCGTGC
>CAMVQZ010000074.1 GCA_947169745.1 uncultured Clostridia bacterium | reverse complement strand
TCGCTCTGTCGTGCATACATATACTCTCGTCGCGCGGCATCCGGCGCGCATCACCTTAGACAATGCCCCCTACCGCCGCCGCACCCCTTACGGGCTGCTTTTCGCGGCTGGTTTACTCAGACTTCAGGCGTTTTATTCCTCTGGTAGTAAGCGCCTGGCTTTATGAGTAACTGCAATTACGCAAAATCTTTACTATAAACGGAGCGCGGCGACAAACAAAATTTTCCATTTTCGATTTAATGTATTCCGATAAATATTCACTTCTCACACCTTATCCTGTTATGTAATCTCTATGTCGTAACGTTTAAAAAACACTTGTAAAATATTGTATCAATAAACGTATTTATGATAATTTTTTCGCACTAAAGGGATTATTATTATTTCTGAGGGAAAGCTAAAAAAGGAGGTCTCAGAAATGAAAAAATTTTTCAGAATAATTACAGCTGCGGTGACCGTTGCCGCATTTACTACCCTGAGCATCTGCGGAGCTGCCGCTTATAATACTCCTGACAGAATCACAGTATGCAGGGACAGTGAAAACACCCTTAACGGCTATCCTCTTTCTATCCGGTATGATTCCACCGATACCGCTTCCGGCACAGGAAAGACTACCTCCGGAAAAGCCCGGCTCCTCCTTTTCGGGGCACTTCCTGTAAAAAGCGTAGACGTAAGCTACAGCGACAGAAAAACCGTCATCCTCGGAGGAGAACCCTTCGGGATAAGACTATATACCAACGGTCTTGTGGTAAACCGGGTCTCCGGAGTCACTACTGACCACGGGGAGGCTGATCCTGCCGGAGACGCCGGAGTTAAATGCGGCGATATAATATCAGCCGTTGACAATGTTCCACTCGTTTCCGCCGAACAGCTTTCAGAAGCCGCCAGAAAAAGCAACGGCAAAAAAATAACTCTCTCCCTGCGCCGGGGAAAGGAAACCTTTGACGTGAGCGTAACTCCAGAGCTGGATCCGGATACCGGAGATCACCGCATCGGCATCTGGGTGCGTGACAGCTGCGCCGGTATCGGTACAATGACCTTCATGGATCCGGAAAGCAGCACCTTCGCAGGTCTTGGGCACGGTATCTATGACAGCGAAAGCGGAAGCCTGATGCCTCTTCTCAGAGGCGATATAGTGGACTCAGATATCATATCCATCGACAAAAGCTTCGGTGGAAATCCCGGCAGTCTCTGCGGTTCGTTTTCCGGCTCTGATTCCAGAGGAAAGCTTATTTCAAACGAAGAATGCGGACTCTACGGAAGCCTGGAGCAAAAGCCTCAGGGCGAGGAGATCACCATCGGGCTGCGGCAGGAAACTGTCAGAGGAAAAGCAAGGATAAGAACCACAATCGAGGGAAACACTCCTTCGTATTATGACATTGAAATAACAGATATCAACTACAATAACACCAGCCCTACAAAAAATATGGTGATACACGTCACCGATGAGGCTCTGCTTGAAAAGACCGGCGGAATAGTTCAGGGTATGAGCGGAAGCCCTGTCATCCAGAACGGCAGACTGGTGGGGGCTATAACTCACGTTTTTGTCAATGACCCGGCATACGGCTATGCAGTATTTGCAGAAAATATGCTTTTCTCCGACACTCGTATTGTACAAAAGGTAAAACAAAAAAATGGTTAATTTTGGCAATTTATTAAAAATTAAAATCTATGGTAAGTTTTTCCAGTTTTGTTATTGATAAAATTGGTAATTTATGGTATTATTAATCCATCAAAAAAAACTTTACGGGGGAATAAACATGAAAAGCAAGCTAAGAATACTCATTTCGGAGGAAAAGGAGGAATTCTGCTCAGGAAAACCAGGGATAACAGAAAGATACGGGATAGAAGCAAAATTCTGTCCCAAGGACGGAGCCATAGTGATGGAAGAAATAAACAGCTTTTGTCCTGATGTTGTTCTGATGGATATGTTCATGAGCAGCATTGACGCAATAGGTGTTATGCGCAGGGTAAAAGCTCTCAGGCGCACAGGAACTCCTGTATTCGTTCTGGTTTCCGGATATGACAGTCCTGTTCTGGAGAAGGAAGCCCTTTCCGCAGGTGCCGCATATTTTGTCATCAAGCCCTATCAGCCGGAAGATCTTATTGAAAGAATTTCAGACCTGATGACCTGCTGCAGTGCTGCAGAGGGCAATGACCTTCACCAGGGAGAGATAATAAACCTTGACAAGGATCTGGAGATAACCGTTACAGATATCCTTCACCAGATAGGCGTTCCTGCGCACATCAAGGGTTACCATTATCTGAGGGATTCCATAATGATGTGCATTCGCAGACCGGAGACCATAAATGCAGTAACAAAGGAGCTGTATCCCTCCGTTGCCGAAAAATACGATACAACTCCCTCCAGAGTGGAGAGAGCTATCCGTCACGCAATAGAAGTCGCATGGGACAGAGGTGATGTTGACATTCTCAATTCCTATTTCGGATATACCATCCACAACAGCAGAGGGAAGCCCACAAACAGTGAATTCATCGCGATGATATCCGACAGGCTCCGTCTGAGAGCAGCATAAAAAAGAGGCATGAGAGCCGGGAAAAATGGGCTTTCATGCCTTATACTATATTGTAAAGAAAACCTTCCTGCCGCCATTGAACAGGAAGGTTTTATATACTCCAAAGCTCTAATTAAAGCCGATCACCGCAGAACTCACGCTCTTTCAGCGGGTTGGATCATTTATCATAGCATAAATTTCATAATCGTATGTACTGCCGCCCTTGAAGATTGCGCTATGTACTGTTCCCTCGTGGATAAAGCCTGATTTTTTCAGAGCTGCTATTGCAGGCTTGTGGCTGGAATATGGATGCCCCTCTATCCTGATGACGTCATAATTCTCAAACACAAAGCGGCACATATGCTTTATCACATCCGTGCCCAGACCCTGTCCCCTGTAATCCTTTGCTATCCAGACAGAGATCTCTGCACTTTTTGAAAATAATCCGCTGCCCATCAGCACATCTATACCGCCGGCTATTCTTCCATCTACAACTATTGCCCTGCAGACCTGATGCTGCTCATTATTCAGCATTCTTCCCCTGATATATTCTGCAGCAAATGCCACGTCCATCGGATAGGGCAGATTCTCGCAGAGATTATCAGAAAGATGAGGGTCGTTGGTAGACTTTATAAAATCATCAAGATAACCGGTCTGCCACTTTTCAAGAACAAAATCCATTATAAATCAGCTCCTCAGTTTACTTTATTAGACGGCTTGCCGTTTAAAAATTTCTGATATTTGATATCACAACACCTATAAGCCTTTCCACAGTCTCCTGTGCTGCCCAGGCTATATGAGGGGTAATGGTCAGACCCCTGACCCCGAAAAGGACATTATCCTCTCTCATCGGTTCCTCTGTCAGTACATCTATAGCCGCTGCCCGGATAAGACCTGTCTCCAGAGCGGTTCTCAGATCCTCCTCCCGGACGACCCCGCCTCTTGAGGTATTGACAAACAAAGCGTCTCTCCTGCATTTTTCAAAAGCTTTCAGATCAAACATATGTTTTGTTGCATCTGTCAGAGGACAGTGAACCGTAATGACATCGGAACGGGACAGCAGTTCCCCGAAGCCTACATATTCCACATTTTCTGGTGCTCCCGGAGTCCTTGTATACACTATCACCTTCATCCCGAAGGCTGAAGCTATCTTTGCCACTTCTTTTCCGATATTTCCGAAGCCGACTATACCCAGGGTCTTTCCGGAAAGCTCTCTGGTAGTAAGGATCACCGGAGAAAACACCCGGCATTTCTTCCAGCCGCCTTCATTCACAAAGCTGCTGTATTCACCCACACGGCTGTAGTTTTCCAGTATTAGTGCAAAGGTATGCTGAGCAACAGCACTGGTGGAATAGCTTCCTGCATTACACACTGCAATATTCCTTTCGGATGCGGCATTTATGTCTATATTATTGTAACCTGTAGCAAAAAGTCCGATATATTTCAGGCTTGCGGCATTTTCGATAACTCTCCGGGTAAAAGGGGTTTTATTGCAGACGGCTATATCCACATCCCGGAGCCTTTCAGCCGCTTCCTCCTCGCTGGAGGTATCAAAAAGCACCAGTTCCCCGAATTCCCGGAAGTCATCAAATCTGCGGGGATCATCGGAGATAGTCTCGTAATCAGTCAGGGCTATTTTCATAAGCGATGCTCCAATCGTTCTTTATACAAAGATTATATCACAGAATCAAAAAAAATAACACATTATTTTGAAAAGAAATGGAGGTTTTTTCATAATTTACTCAATAAAATTCGATGCTATTCTCAAGCAAAATACAGACAACCATAATACGCACCAGATGTCAGGAGCAAAGCGTCCGAACCACCTGAGTGTTTCTCTGTATGTATCATTGCCAGGATGCGAATGCAGCTTTACAAACTGCCGTACAAACAGACAGGAGCGCCCGGATACGTAATACCGGGCAGAATCACGCCGTGGATTGAAAATTTTTAAGGTTTGATTAACATTCAATTTACAGGAATATCATATTGTTTTTTTATCTTCTGATTATACTTTTACTATAGAAAGATTTCTGATGGAGATGATCTTAATGAACAGATATAAAAGTCACCGAAGAATCACCTTTGCCTTATTCTGTGCAATATTGTCCTCCGGCCTTGTTCTTACAGGCTGTTCTGACAAGGAGAACGGTGCATCCTCTCAGGAAAGCAGCCGGAAGGTCAGCGCCGGAGAAGGAGTAACATCAAAGGTAACTGTAGACAATGAGGATACCGACTCCTCATATGATGAGTCGGGAGCTGTAAAGATAACCCTTAACAAAACCAGCGCAGCCGTGGAAGGCGAAGGCGCAAAAGCTGACGGAAGCACTGTAAAGGTCAGCAGTGCAGGCACATATAAGATAAGCGGCAGCCTTGAAAACGGAAATATAGTTATTGAAGCCGGAAAAGAGGATACAGTCCGGCTTGTGCTTGATAATGCCTCAATAAAATGCAGCACAGCCCCGGCAATATACGCCTCCGAATGCAAAAAGGTAATAATAGTCCTGGGAGACAAGACAGAGAACACATTGTCAGACGGAAATGGATATGTCAATGACGATAATTCCCCGGACGCCGCTGTATATGTCAAGGACGACCTGACCATCCTGGGCAGCGGCACTCTCAATGTTACAGGAAATGCAAAGAACGGCATCACCTCCAAGGATACTCTCAGAATCACCGGAGGCAATATTTCGGTCACAGCGGCAAATCACGGCATCACAGGACGGGATGACGTTCATATCAGCGGCGGTACGATAAAAGTACAGTCCAAAGACGGCGACGGTATCCGCTCCACTTATTCTGATACAGATGACGAAAACAAGGGTCATATCTATATTGAAAAGGCTTCAATAGACATTACCAGCGCAAATGACGGTATTCAGGCGGAGAAGGAGCTCACCGTAAAAAGCGGTGAAATAACGATAACCTCCGGCGGCGGCGCAAAGGAAGTCAAGAAAACCGACAACAAGGCGCCCTGGAGCAATAAAAGCAATACAAAGGATCAGAACGACCAGGAAAGTCTGAAGGGACTGAAGGCCGGAACAAAGCTGAGTATCGCCGGCGGAAAAATAGATATCAATTCTGCGGACGATTCTATCCACAGCAACAGCGATATTTCCATATCGAACGGAGAGCTCACCCTTAATTCCGGGGACGATGGCATCCACGCCGACGAGACCCTTTCTGTCACCGGCGGAAGCATAAAAATCACCGGCTCCTATGAAGGTGTCGAGGCAAGAGATATCAGCATTTCCGGCGGCACCGCAGATATTACTGCATCCGACGACGGCATCAATGCTTCCGGCGGTAACGACCAGAGCGGCTTTGGAGGTATGGACAGGGATATGACCTTTGGCCCCGGCAGTGGCGGACAGAGACCGGACAACGGTCAGAGACCCGACAGCAGCCAGACAGACAATACCCAGACAGACAACAAGAAAAATGATCCCGGCGCCGAAAAGAGCGATGGCGCTGCAGGCGAGTCTGAAAAAGAAAGCTCCGGAAAAGAGAAAAAAGCAGAGGAGTCATCAGATAAGGAAAGCGCTTCCTCGAAGCTGAGTATAAGCGGCGGCAATATCTTTGTTGATGCGCAGGGCGACGGCGTAGACAGCAACGGAGACCTGGAGCTCACCGGGGGAACAGTTGTAATAAACGGCACCACAAGCGGCGGAAACGGTATTCTTGACCACGGCGGAGCCTGCAGCTACGACGGCGGAACAATTATCGGCGCCGGAACATCCGATATGCTGGAGCTTCCGGATGAAAATTCAAAACAAAATATGATAGCGGTGCTTTTCGATCAGGCTCAGAAGGCCGGCACCCTTATCTATATCACCGACAGCAGCAAAAACGTGGTAGCGGCAATGTCACCTGAAAAGGATTACAGCTGCTTCATACTGGGCTCCGAAAAGCTCAGATCCGGGGAAAAATACAGCGTCTATATCGGAGGCACAGCTCAGGGAGACGCTGTACACGGATATTACAAAAATGCATCTGTTTCCGGCGGAACACTTTACACAGAGTTTACCCTTTCGGACAACACTGTGACTTATGTCAATTCCGACGGCGTTACAGAATACAAAGGAGGTATGGGCGGCAGACAGCCGGGAGGAGATTTTCAGCCTCCTGAAATGCCTGAGGGAGAACAGCCTCCCCAGGCTCCCGGCGGAGATTTCCAGCCCGGACAGCGTCCGGACGGTGCTCAGGAAAACAGCGAGACCTCCTCTGTATGAAATGCGTACAAGCTATCATATATAGATTTCAGCGTATGCAAAAGGAAAAACCTCGCTTAATTTCTCCGGCAGGGATAGCCGGGCAAAAAATGAAAAAACACAAAGGCATACGGCTGAAGGGGCTCCGAAAAAAGGAGCCCCATTTTTTTGTCCTTCAGTGAATATAACGAAAATCCGCCGGCAATACTTTCCTCATAGAAACCATCATATCTGCGGAGGTATTATTATGAAAATCCTTTTCAAGGCTCTTTGCTGCGGAGTAATCATTTCATGCCTGTTCTCCCTCAGCGGTTTTTTCAGCGCCTGTGATGATATCCGGGACAGGGTATTCCGGCTCCATATAATCGCAAATTCTGATTCTCCGGAGGATCAGGCTCTCAAGCTCCGGGTACGGGATGAGATAACAGAGTACACAAAGGATATTTTCAGAGACTGCCGGACAAAGGATGAGGCTATTAAGGCAGCATCCGAAAACATAGATGATATCCGGCACAAGGCTCAGGAGATAATAAAGAAAAACGGCAGCTCTCTTGACTGTGACGCCTATGTCACCAGAATGAATTTTGACACCAGGGTCTATGAGGATTTTTCTCTTCCCGGAGGCAGCTATGACGCTCTCAGAATTGTCATCGGCGAAGGTCAGGGGCACAACTGGTGGTGTGTGCTTTATCCTGCAGTCTGCGTTCCCTGCGCAGAAAAAGATATCGGCTCCGCTCTCAGTGAAAACGAAACCGATATAGTACATGACAGCGACAGATACGCCGTCGGATTCAGATTTGTAGAGGTATTTGAGGATATCAGAAGCTTCTTCACCCGGTAGTTCAGTCGAATATAGCGCCGAACAGTCCGCCTGAGGATATCTGTCTGGGACCGCTGGCTTCCGGGTAAACCAGATAAACGCAGTCATATTTTTTTGACATCATATTGCGGCAGTCCTCAGCACAGTCCTCATCCTCAAATATGCCAAAGACAGCCGAACCGCTTCCGGTCATCAGGGCGCCCTCTGCCCCGGCTTCCATAAGTTCATTCTTGATGAGCTCTATCTCGGCTTCATCAGCCACATCCTCGAATTTATTATACAGGTTACAGGATATTTCTCTCAGGCTGCCGTTGCACACGGCATTCACCATCTTATCACCTGTACGGATATTATCATATCCCAGCTTATCCGAGGTCTCATATGCCTGTTTTGTGGATATCTTGAAATCAGGCTTTATTATAACTATGCTGCATCCGGGCATATCCGGCAGCGGGCTGAGTATAGTACCGATACCGGACGCCGACATAGTGGAACCGCAGATGCAGAAGGGAACGTCCGCCCCTATTTTTTCTCCGATCTCCGCCAGACTCTCTGTATCCAGACCGCTGTCCGTAAGCTCATTCAGAGCCACAAGAACTCCGGCTGCATCTGCGCTGCCTCCTGCGAGACCTGCTCCGGAGGGTATACGCTTTTTTATTTTTATTGTGACTCCGCCCGTCTTTGCTCCGGTAGCTTCAAAAAAAGCCTCCGCCGCTTTATATGCGGTATTCGTGCTGTCGCAGGGTATCTCGTCATCCGTGCAGGAAAGCTTTATGCCGCTGCCGTCCTCATCGTAGGTCACAGTGATATCATCAAAAAGAGATACCGTCTGCATAACCGTGTCGATAATATGATATCCGTCATTTCTTCTTCCGGTTATTTCAAGAAACAGGTTTATTTTGGCAGGTGCCGCTATCGTCACTCGCATAATGGATGTCCTTTCATTTTTTTATGTCATCAAGAAATCTTTCGATCCTCTCCAGAGCTTCCTTGATGTGCTTCAGTGAATAGGAATATGAAACTCTCGCAAAGCCTTCTCCGCAGTCTCCGAATGCGGTCCCCGGCACTATTGCCACCTTCTGGGCATATATCAGTCTTTCGCAGAATTCCTCGCTGGAGAGCCCTGAGATCTCTATACTCGGAAACACATAGAAGGCTCCCTCCGGCTCAAAGCATCTGAGCCCCATCCTGCAGAATTCATCCACAATAAGCCTGCGTCTCATATCATATTCGCTGCGCATTTTTTCGATATCGCTGTCGCCGTGCTTTAGTGCCTCTATTGCCGCATACTGAGCTGTCGAAGGGGCGCTCATTATCGCATACTGATGGAGCTTTGTCATCTGGGAGATTATTTCCTCAGGACCCACAGCATATCCAAGACGCCAGCCTGTCATAGCATAGGATTTTGAGAAACCATTTACTACCACAGTACGCTCTCTCATACCCTTTATATTTGCAAAGGAAACGTGTCTTTCCTTTCCGTAGGTCAGCTCGGCATATATCTCATCGGAAAGAACAAGTATGTTGTGCTTTTCAACCACCCTTGCTATCTCCTCCAGGTGCTCTCTTCTCATTACAGCGCCTGTGGGATTATTCGGGAAGGGAAGTATCAGAAGCTTTGTTCTGGGAGTGATAGCCTTTTCCAGTTCCTCCGCAGTAAGTCTGAATTCGTTTTCCGATTTGGTTTTTATTATTACAGGAGTGCCGTCTGCCATCAGCGTCATAGGCTCATAGCATACAAAGGACGGCTGAGGGATAAGAACCTCATCTCCTTCCTCAACAATAGTACGGATACAAAGATCAATCGCCTCTGAGCCGCCTACTGTGACCAGTATCTCCTCTCCCGGATCATATTCCACATCAAAGCGTCTTGCGAAATATTTCGATATCTGATCTCTCAGTTCCCCGAAACCTCTGTTGGGAGAATACCAGGTTTTTCCTCTTCTCAGGGATTCAATTCCCTCCTGTCTCACGTGCCATGGAGTAGTGAAATCCGGTTCGCCTATACTGAGGGAGATAACGTGATCCATCTCATTTGCGATATCAAAGAACTTCCTTATACCAGAGGGCTTGAGACTTTGTATTTTCTTATTTAAAAGTCCCGTATATTCCATCAAAGCACCATGCTCCTTTGTTCATCTTCTTCACTGTCATCATAAAATGATACACCGTCCTGCTTATATGTTGTAAGAACAAAATTTGTGGCTGTTCCGATAACACCATCCAGGGTCGAAAGCCTTCTCGCAACAAATTCCGCAATTTCCTGTATCGTACTGCCGTTTACCATCGCTACAAGGTCATAGCTGGATGAGGCGGCAAGATAAACACTCTCTACATTATCGTATGACATAACCAGCTTCGCTATATCATCAAAGCCTGTCTCCGGTCTTGGGGTGACCTTTAATTCAATTATCGCCTTGACAGTAGCATCATCTGTTTTTTCCCAGTCAATGAGCATCTTAGTTCCCTTTATTATGCCCTTTTCCCTGTATTCACCAATCTTCGCCTTTACCTCTTTTTCTTCTACTCCCAGCATAGTCGCTATCTGCGCTGTGGTAAAATCTGCATTTTCGCTCAAAAGCTCCAGAAGCTTATCCATAAAGCATTCCCTCCATAATGTATATTTCCTCCTATTATAACTCATTTCCTCTCCAATGTCAAAACGCACGCGGGTGCGTGCTCGCACTGAGCGATTCGGCAGCGTGACGCTGCACCCATGTTCGCGTTATCGCTCATTCCATTCGCTCTGTCGTGCGTACATATACTCTCGTCGCGCGGCATCCGGCGGCGGAGTGCCTCCGCT